>JBBRDW010000035.1:0-36884 GCA_038203525.1 Chitinophagales bacterium
ACACGAAAATTGCTCAACCCGCGATGCTATGAAAAATAAACGCTGGTACATTAAAAAGCGTTAATCAAAATTTTAACACCGCTCCTAAAATTTAAGATGTAAACTCTTCTGCTGAGGGAGTAAAAATAGTAAAGCCACCCTTTGGGGTATTATAAAGTCATCGTAACTTCCGCTTCGTTTTGTATAATTTTAAAAGCAAAAGCAATGGAAAATAAAACCATTTCAATTCGCCCATTTATTGGAGCAAAGGACTTTAAACTGTCACGAAATTTTTACACAGACCTGGGTTTTGAAGAAACTTTTTTGAGCAATAATATGTCGGTCTTTAAAAAAAACGGTGTAGCTTTTTATTTACAGGATGCCTACGTTAAAGACTGGGTTGATAATACCATGATTTTCTTAGAAGTTGAAGATTTAGATAATTATTGGAACGGGCTATTGGCCTTAAATCTTAGTGCAAAGTATGAAGGTGTAAAACTGGTGCCAATAAAGTATTTCGACTGGGGGGCCGAATGTTTTCTTCATGACCCAGCCGGAATTCTATGGCATATTGGCGAATTTTCTACCTAACGCAGGATTGAGTAATGTTTTTTAAATACAATATTTTTTTTGAGCCGGGCGAAATAGTTTCATAGCATCGTTCCTTGCGTCGCACACTTCAGCAGTAGAACACGGGAGGAACAATCCCGTGCTAACTTGTCCGCGAAAATGATGCAGGTCTTAATTATTCAAACGCTTTCAGGCAGATGATTTTAGTCATGTTTTTAAATAAAAAAAGTTTATAACTTTTCCTAAATTATTTTTTATGAAACATTACCATATCATCTCACGAGTTGCTATTTACCTTTTATCAATTGTCATGATAATATTTGGCATATTTCACTTTTTTAATCCGCATGATCTTTTAGTATATGTTCCTCCCTTTGTTCCGGGTGGTATTATATGGGCATATTTTGTTGGAACAGCTTTTATATTAGTGGGTATTTCATTTATTACAAACAGCATGGTAAAAGTGGCCGGCTACCTGCTGGCAGTCTTATTATTTATTTTCATCTTCACAATTCATTTACCAAACTACCTGAATGCAGGCGATAAAGAAATGCAGTCAATGGCATTAATAAACCTGCTAAAAGATGCAGCAATTGCTGGTTTTGCTTTGCATATTGCTGCGGGTGCCTACAGGCAACATTTGCATCTTGACAATAGTGATTAGTGAAAATTATAAAAGCTTGTTTTGCTGGTACTGCCATTTGTTATTGCTTTGTAACAGTATGCCAATGTTCTGTTATGTAAAAGGCCGCCATTGCACGGGACGTTGAATTGCATACCCTTTCTGCGATGAACGAACGAAAATCGTTATTTTAGATTTTACTTAATGGATTTTTTAATGTGCAAAAGTGCAAATGGATAAATATCTGTAATAAAAAACACTTAACCCGGTAAAAATGATGATGTCTTTTATTACAGACATTTACTTATCTATGTGTTTTGTTATCGTAACAATGGTTCTGGATGAATAATACTCTGGTTTCATTTTTGAATAACCAGCCTCGTTCTTACAGAAGTATTACTATTTTCCAGCTCAATAAAATATATGCCGGCGCTTAATTGCTGCAGATGCAAAGGATACCGGTTATTGCCTTTAATACATACTAGAGGAATAGTCATTATTTCCTTCCCTTCAATTGTATAAATCCTAAGAATAATTTTGCCTGCCTGAGTACTGGCAAAACTTACATTTATGTTACCATTACCGGGATTTGGGATAACCAATAAACTATTTTCATTCTTATAAGCGGCGTTAATTTCATCTGTAACTTTTGAAACAGAAATGCACGAATTTGTTACGATAATGCCGGAAGAAGTTTTTGTGCAGCCAGTACTGTTTTTAACCTCCACTTTATAGGTAGCAGCAGCAGTGGCAGTATAACTTTTTGAAATGGCACCTAAGATATCTACATTGCCTTTTTTCCACTGGTAGGTAAAACCGTTACCGCTGTTTGCTTTGAGTACCACAGAAGCGGTTGCGCAAATATCGAGGCTTCCCGATGCAGTAATTTTGGCTGATGGAGTATTTACAACCGTAACAACAGTAATTGATGATGTAGCGCTGCAACGGTTGTTTAAGGTAGCGGTAACCTGGTAATTGCCCGCAGTGCCTGCAGTGTAGGTGGAACTTAGTGCACCTGCAACAGGTAAACTATTCAGGAGCCATTGATAAGTTGTACCCGCCGTTGCAGAAGCAGATAGAATCGTAGTTTTACCTTTGCAAATACTTATTGAAGGAGAGGGCGTGATGGAAACTGTAACAACCCCCTCATCGATATTTCCATCGCAGTTATTGTCTAACCCATCGCATATTTCTATTGCGCCTGGATAGACTGCAGCATTGTTATCATCACAATCTGTATTGTCTAAAACATAGCCCAGCAAAGGTTCGCAACGAGATACTGCGTCATTTATATTGCCATAGCCGTCCGCATCTGCGTCCCGGTAATAGGAAATCAAAGCAAACCCTTCATCAATATTACCATCGCAGTTATTGTCTAACCCGTCGCATATTTCTATTGCGCCCGGATAGACTGTGGCATTGTTATCATCACAATCTGTATTGTCTAAAACATAACCCGCCAAAGGTTCGCAGCGTATTACTACTTCATAAATATTTCCATAACCGTCTGCATCTTCATCCCGGTAATAAGAAATCAAATCAAATCCTTCATCAATATTGCCATCGCAGTTATTGTCTAACCCGTCGCAAATTTCTATTGCGCCCGGATAGACCGCAGCATTGTTATCATCACAATCGGTATTGTCTAAAACATAGCCCGCCAAAGGTTCGCAGCGTATTACTACTTCATTAATATTGCCATAACCGTCTGTATCTGCATCCCGGTAATAAGAAATTAAATTAAATCCTTCGTCAATATTACCATCGCAATTATTGTCTATACCGTCACATACTTCAACAGCTCCGGGATTAATTGCTGGGTTATTATCATTACAGTCGGTGCTGTTGCTAACATACCCCATAATCTGGTAACATCCTTTATAAGAAATGCCTGCATTTCCATATCCATCGCCGTCATTATCCTTAAAATAAAATAATGAATCACATGCCGGTGGCTTAGACTTTTGCCATCCCTCTGAAAAAATGGTTCTCATATCGGTTAGCACAATTGCATACGTTGCGTTACTAACCAAGTTGGTATATTCATGAGGGTCATTCACGAGGTCATACAATTCTTCGCCATAAACTCCCCAATTATTATAATGGTAATTTCCGGAATGAACACCCACACCTTTATCCACCAATGGATAGGTGTTGCCAGACGTCCTCACCTGAGAAAATGTGGCTCTTTTCCAGAGTTGTTCAGGCTTGTCTAACAACCGTACTAAACTGCTGCCTTCAAGGTCTGGGGGTGTGGGTATTTTACACAACTCTGTTATACTTGGAAATATGTCAACTATTTCAACAAGCTTGTTGCATATTGCCACAGGTTTGCCTGGAGCACAGATAATAAATGGTATGTGGAGTGACTCTTCAAACAGCGTATTTTTCAACCATTCTCCACCATGTTCCCCTAAATGCTGGCCGTGATCAGGAATAAAAACTACAACCGTATTTGCCCACAGATTTTTTTGATCTAGAACATCCAGTACCCGCCCTAAATTAGCATCCATAAAAGTTACTTCGCCATAATAAGCCTGTACTGCTTTTCGCCAGGTAGAATCTGGTTGTATAACGATATTTTCGGGTCTAAATGCTATTGGCGGTATATCATCCTTGTCATTTGCCGGGGTTGCAGGGAGTAAAATAATACTGGCACTGTTGCCTAAAATTGTTCCGGTACGTTTCCAAAAAGGCAATGCAACTTTTTTTGTGGCATCCCCATAATAATTCCAAAATTCAATATTGGGGGTAAAAGGGTTATGGGTACTTAAACCTAAAGCAAAAAATGTAGGTTGTGTTATCGGTTGCTGCAACCGGTTTACAAAATCTGTGGTTAAATTATATCCGTGTAGGGATGTTCTGGCTGAATCATAGTTAATACCCCACGACGAAGGCGCGGCGGCATTAGCACCAGCAGCAATTTTCAAATCACCACCGCTGCTCGAATCGCTTTCAGCATAGTCCCAGGAGAATTCGTACTCAAATTGGGCGTGATAAATTTTGCCATATCTTTCAGTACGATAACCATATCCATGTAAATATTCCTGCAAGTAATTTACTCCGGAAGGTACTTTAACAGCAGGATCATCACCGTTGCCAAAAACTTGCGTTTTATCCGGTCTCCATCCACTCATCATAGAAACACGCGAAGGGTTGCAGATAGGAAATTGGTCATACGCAGCCGTAAAGCCTGTTCCCCTGTTTAATAAACGCTGCAGGTTTGGGGTTAAAACTGCGGGGTAGCCAAGATAGGGCACTTTATCTGCCATATCATCAATTGAAATAAGCAGCACATTATATTGCTGCTGTGTTTGCGCAATGCCCTGGCAGGGCAACTGCGTAAATAAAATACAGGCAAAAAGTATCGCAGGCAAATTAAAAATGCCGGGGCAGGTACGGGTTTTGTTTATCATAACTTTTTTTTAAGTGGGTATATTTTGTGTCTTTTATTGAGTATAAATAAATACGGCAAAGGCTTTCCCCTTGCAACATTTATCATATTGGATTAACTACTGCATAGCAATAGCTGATCAATACGAGTTGGAATTTCCCTGTAAGGTTTGTAGGATATGGGAAAGGGTGTCGTCTTTTAAAGACTCAAAGAAAAATTAATTCCTTATTAAAAGAAAAAGGCAGATTGTTTTTTGAGCCGGGCATTTACTTTACTATCTGGCTTTACTTGCAGCTTGCCCCCCGTTTGGCGGGGTCGCACACTTGTGCATTTTTTCTTTTTTGGGCAAGCCATCAGTCTACTTTCAAATATTTACACGCTACAATCAAATACGTGCGGATAACTTGTACAAAATTTATACAGTCAATCTCAAAAGCAGGTCTTTTTTTAACTAAAAGCGAAAGAAAAGAAATTTTTCTTTCAGAGAACGAAGGGTAAGGCAAACTCATTTGCAGCAGTAATTTCATGGTGAAGGTTTTTAATTGCAAAAACTTGTGTAGTACGAATTATCAGGATTGAAAGTACAAATAAAAATTAAAACCATCATTTTTTATTAAAGGAAAAATGCCGTATATTGTTAAATGCTGGGTTATTTATCAATATCGTTTTCAAATACATTTTTGCTAAGGTAAAAGCTGCCGGCGCTCCAAACAGTACAATATATCGCCTATGGCGGAAGTAAAGTCTCATACCCATATAAAGATGCAATAAAATCTTCTTTTGTCTTGGGTAATAAATTAAATACCCGCAATTTTTCGCTTATACACCATATAGGTTTTGTCTATCTTTATTTCAAATCAGCCATTGGGTTTAATGAGTAGTTATATCATAAGTACAGAAAGACTTGGTTTGCGCAAGTGGACAGAAGCAGATACTGAGCCCTTTATTGCTATGAATAAAGATAAAACCGTGATGAAATATTTCCCGGGAACTTTAACGGGTGAACAAACCCTTGCAATGATTGAAAGAATTAAAGGCCATTTAGAACTTCATGGCTTTGGGTTGTACGCAGTAGAAGAAAAAGCAACGTCGAAATTTATCGGTTTCACCGGTTTTGCGGTGCCACGGTTTGAAAGCTTTTTTACCCCATGTGTTGAAATAGGCTGGCGCCTGCAGCAATCAGCATGGGGCAAAGGTTATGCAACTGAAGCCGCCAAAGCATGTCTGCAATACGGCTTTGCTACTTTAAATTTTGACAGCGTATTTTCCTTTACTTCCTTAGAAAACTTTCCTTCAGAAAAAGTGATGCAAAAGATAGGTATGAAAAAAACCGGAGAATTTGATCATCCGAATATTGAACCTGGCAATTGGCTTTGCAAACATCACCTGTACAGGATTGACAAATAAGATTAACCAGCGCGTTGATGTATATTTCCCTGTTAAAATATTTGATTTAGTACAAGTGTGCGACGCAAGGAACGATGCCATAAAAAACATAAGCCGGGCTCATAAAAATCTTCGCTTAAATATTTACCAACCACATTCTATTCTTCTGCTTTCGATGCAAGCAACGCTGTCCCAAAACCAAGTACCGCCATTAAAGCAAAAGACCAGCGCAGGTTAGATGCCTGGGCTATATAACCAATTACCGGCGGGCCAAATAAAAATCCTAGAAAACCAATGGTTGAAACCGATGCGATGGCCATACTTGGACTCATAAATTTAGACCTGCCTGAAAGTCCGTAAACCAATGGAACTACCGACGAAACGCCAAGGCCTGTAATAAAAAACCCGGCGGTTGCTGCATAAATGTTGGGGAATATAACGGCTGTAAGCAGCCCAACCGTAATAAGCGTGCCGCTTACCTGTAAGGTGCGTTTTACACCAGTTTTGGTTACCAGCCAATCTGCAACAAACCTGCCCGATGCCATGGTTGCCATAAACGTTGTATAGCCAAGCGTTACAAGGCTTTGGGGCGCATGTACTTCTTCGCGAAAATAAATGCCGCTCCAATCGAACATACAACCTTCGCAGGCCATGCAGCAGAAAGAAATAATACCCAGTTTTATTAATGATGGGTGGGGTAATGCAAACTTAAAACTGCCATTGTTACTCGTAGTATCCTGCTTTAAAGAATACCGGAAAACAATAAATATAAGTAAGGCTACCAGCGCAGCAACGAACACGAAATGAATAAATGGCGCCACATTCTGCGAGATAAGCAGCGTGCCAAAAGCTGCTCCGCTAAACCCTGCCAAACTCCACAACCCATGAAAAGATGCCATTACGGAACGTCCATATAAACCTTCCACTCCAACCGCCTGCGTGTTCATGGAAATATTCATTATATTACCCATTGCGCCAAAGAAAAACAACACAGTTACCAGTTGCCAGGTTGCTTCTGCCAGGCCAATGCCACAAAGCAAAACCACATAAATAGCAGTTGCAAAAAGCATGGTATAACGGCTGCCAAACCTTGCCACGAGCTGGCCCGAAAACAACAGCGTTAACATAGAACCTACCGGCAAGGCAAATAATACACTGCCCAAACCAGCCTCACTAAGGTGGAGTTTGTGCTGAATATCGGGTATCCGCGATGCCCAGCTGGCAAAACAAATACCAGACATAAAAAAGAAAGTACTTATTGCAATACGCGCTGGACGTGGGCTTTGGCTGCTCTCTACCATGCCACAAATATAATCAACGCAATAATCAACCTTTACGCCCTTTACGCAATCCGCTTATATTTGCAGCCGTTGAAGTTTTTTTTTTGAACCAGGCAGCATTGCTGCTATTGAGCTTTTCTTGCGTCGCACTCTTGTACTAAAGAACATGATTCGGCAAGTAGCAGTCAGCGTTCGGTTAAAATACCTGTCAAAAAATTCAGCAACGCTAAATGGTAAATAAGCAAATAAAATCGCAAATAGAATGTATCGTACACATACCTGTGGACAGTTGAGAGTAACTGATGTAAATAAAGAAATAACCCTGGCTGGCTGGGTACAAACTATTAGAAAATTTGGCGCCATTACTTTTGTGGACCTGCGGGACCGATACGGCATTACCCAATTAATATTTGGCGAAAGTCTGCAACCAGAGCTGGATTCAAACCCGCTCGGCCGCGAATTTGTTTTGCAGGTGCAGGGTTTTATACAGGAGCGCAGTAATAAAAATTTGAACATACCTACCGGCGAAATTGAAGTGCAGGTGCATACGTTTAAAATTTTGAATAAAAGCGCAGTGCCGCCATTCACTATAACCGATGAAACAGATGGCGGCGACGATCTTCGTATGAAATACCGTTACCTTGATTTAAGACGCAACGCAGTAAAGAAAAATTTAGAACTGCGATATGCAGTAAGCCGCGCCACAAGAAATTATCTCCACGATAACCATTTCCTGGATATTGAAACGCCGTTCCTTATCAAATCAACGCCGGAAGGCGCAAGGGATTTTGTGGTTCCATCGAGAATGAACCCGGGCCAGTTTTATGCATTACCACAAAGCCCGCAAACATTCAAGCAATTGTTAATGGTAAGTGGCTACGACCGCTATTATCAAATAGTAAAATGTTTCCGGGATGAAGACCTCCGTGCCGACCGTCAGCCCGAGTTTACACAGATAGATTGCGAAATGGCTTTTGTAGAACAGGAAGATATTTTGAACATGTTCGAAGGTTTAATCAAACATATTTTTCACGTAGTAAAAAGCATTGATTATAAAGAACAGGTAGAACGCATGACCTGGGAAGATGCTATGTGGAATTATGGAAACGATAAACCTGATATAAGGTTTGATATGAAAATAGCCAACCTATGTTTTTCGCAACATACATTTCTTGACAGGCAAAGCCCTCTAGGTGCGAATGGTAATCAATCCCCCCTTTGGGGGGTGGGGGGGCCGTTTGATAATGCAGAAACAGTACTGGCTATCGCGGTGCCCGGCTGCAGCGAATTCACCCGCAAACAAACTGATGAAATAACAGACTGGGTAAAACGTCCGCAGATTGGTATGAAAGGGATGGTTTTTATCAGGTGCAATGCAGACGGAACTTTTAAAAGCAGCGTGGATAAATTTTACAGTGAAGAAAAATTAAAAGCCATCGCAGCCGCAACAAACGCTACAGCAGGAGATTTAATTTTAATACTTGCCGGTGCTGAAGAACGCACTCGCAAAGCAGCCAGCGAGCTTCGTTTGGAAATGGGTAAACGCCTTGGTTACAGGAACGAAAATGAATTTAAACTATTGTGGGTTTTAGATTTCCCATTGTTCGAATATGATGAAGAAGGTAACCGCTGGGTAGCAAGGCATCATCCGTTTACTTCGCCAAAGCCAGGCGATATTGAAGTGATGATTGGCAACAATCCTTTAATTGAAGATGCTGCAAAATACCTGGAACACCCATATGCAAATATTAAAGCAAACGCATACGACCTTGTGCTGAATGGTAACGAAATTGGCGGGGGTTCTATCCGTATTTATCAAAGACCATTGCAGGAAAAAATGTTTGCAGCATTGGGTATGTCTGAAGAAGAATCGTTGCACAAATTTGGTTTCTTATTGGGCGCTTTTGAATACGGTGCACCGCCACACGGCGGGCTGGCATTTGGTTTCGACCGTTTGTGTGCGATACTCGGCGGCAGCGAAAGCATTAAAGACTTTATCGCATTCCCTAAAAATAACAGCGGCCGTGATGTTATGCTCGATGCGCCAAGTACGATTGATGATAAGCAGTTTGAGGAGCTACAAATAAAGCTGGATTTGAAGTAAGAATATTTTCTTTATAAAATAGTTTTCCTAGCTTTAGAAACCAAAAATAAAGTTATGGTAATTGAAATATCCAGGGATACCCCGGAAAAAAAAGTAAAATCGATTTTGAGAAACAGAAGGGAGAAAAAAACTTAAAAAAGGCATTGGAAACTTTCTTCGGAAAACTACCTGACATTGAGGACGGATTAACCTTCCAAAAAAAAGTAAGACGTGGGTGGAAATAAATTGCTGGTTAATACCAACATAATTATATATGTAATGAAAGGCTTGGCAAATGTCAGGCCTTATTTCTATGAGGTGCCTTATGTCTCTGTAATCACGGAGATTGAAATACTTGGAGGAAAAGATATTTCTGAGAGATAAATAAAAATAAAGTAAGCGGCAATAGCTTTTTGCAATGTTATTCCTTTTTCAGTGGCGGTTAAACGCAAAGCAACTGAGCTAAAAAGAAATATAAAAATGCCTGTTCCTGATGCCATAATTGCAGCAAATGCGATTGAGGAAAATCTTACCCTTATTTCAGCAGATAAAGGTTTCAAACATGTAAATGAACTTACATTAAAACTAATAGAAAAATAAACAATCTAACCTTCTAAAAAGGACTTTGAAGCTTTGATTATATTTAAACCTGTTGGAATTTCTGACAGGTTTTTTTAATTTTTTTATGTTGAAAAACAGTTTTACAAATAGTTGCCGAACAGCGTTCAGAATGTAGAAGAGTGCGACGCAACCAAAGCTCCATTCATGTGAATAGCCGGGTAAAAAAACTTCTTTTTCCAAAACTTTTTCCCTGTCCTCATTTCTGCTTATCTTGTCAGCCACGAGTTGCCTGCCATAATATGGAGTGCAACTTTTTTTGTCTGTAAAAAATAAAACAGCTGTTATGAACATTGAATCGTTTTTGCAGGAATATGAATGTGGTGACGGCATTTGGGATGAAATGTGCGACCAGCAGCAGATTCGAAGCCATTACAGCAAAGTGTTTGAATCCCTGCAATTACTTCAGACTGGCGATTTGCAACAGAAAGACCGGCTGGCCGCCGAGCTTTTCATGAACCAGGGTATTACGTTTACGGTTTACAGCGATAATGCCGGGATAGAAAGAATATTTCCTTTCGATATTATTCCACGTATAATTATAGATAAGGAATGGGACCAAATTGAGCTTGGTATAAAGCAACGTTTAAAAGCGCTTAACCTATTTCTGAAAGACATTTATTCAGATCAGCAGATACTTAAAGATGGTATTATTCCGGCGGAGCTTATTGCTTCCTGCCCGCATTATACCCGTGAAGTGCATGGTATAAAAGTGCCTTACGATATCTATGTACACATTAGCGGTATAGACCTTATACGTGGCGACGACGGTAAATTTTATATACTTGAAGATAACCTTCGTACCCCCTCAGGCGTAAGCTATATGCTGGAGAACAGGGAGGTTACCAAACGTATTTTTCCTGATATGCTGGCGGCCAATAAAGTTAAGATGGTTAATAATTATCCATTGCTGCTGCACCAGATATTACTGTCACTTGCGCCACAGCAAATCTCTAACCCGGTAGCGGTTTTGTTAACGCCGGGTGTTTATAACTCAGCTTACTACGAGCATACTTTTCTTGCCCGCCAAATGGGTGTACCGCTGGTTGAGGGTAGAGACCTTGTTGTTAACGACCACAAAGTGTATATGAAAACAACCAGTGGCCTGGAGCGTGTACACGTTATCTACCGCCGTATAGACGATGAATACCTTGATCCCCTGATGTTTAAGCCAGACAGTGCTTTAGGTGTTCCAGGTATTATGGGCGCTTATCGCAAAGAAAATGTTGCCTTGGTAAATGCTGTTGGCAATGGCGTAGCAGATGATAAAGCTGTTTATGCCTATGTGCCCAACATGATAAAATATTATTTAAACGAGGAGCCCATTTTATCTAACGTGCCCACTTACCAGATGAGCGATAAAGAATCCCGTGTGTTTGTGTTTGAAAATATACGCAATATGGTGGTGAAAAGAACCAATCAATCCGGCGGTTACGGTATGGTGATGGGTAATATAATAGAAGAGGATGAGTGGATAAAAGCTAAGGGCGAAATTGAGGCCGATCCACGTAGTTTTATTGCGCAGCCCATTGTTAAACTTTCTACGGTACCTTGTTTTATTGACGGTAAATTTCAACCCCGCCATGTTGATTTAAGGCCTTATGCATTATGTGGCCCCGATGGTGTAACCATTGTGCCCGGGGGCTTAACACGGGTGGCTTTGCGCGAAGGCTCGCTGGTGGTAAACTCATCGCAGGGAGGAGGAAGCAAAGACACCTGGATTATTGAAACAACCCCATAATCCGCCTCATGGGGTAGGAGGTGGCAAAGTTTAATGAGGGAAAAATTACTTTTTTGGAGTGAGTTGCATTGCTGCTATCATCGCCGGTTGAGCAATTTTGCGTGTAGAAGCAGCAAAATTGGAACACTTGTACGTTCAGATCATTGGTAAGCAACTTAGCCCGAAACGTTGATACCAGCTGCTGTATTGGATTTAAGAAGGATACATTTTTTTTGAGGATTTATTTTTTCGGTTGTTAAAAAAGTTTTAAGCGCCTTTAAGGTTGATGCAATATGCTGAAGAAAGATATAGAAGTACAAGAGTGCGACGCAAGAGTAGTTAAATAGTAGTAATATAGTTGGGCCAATACTAATATGCGTATAAATACGCTGAATACCGGCTACAAAAAACTGTTTATTAACCGCTGTAAAATTTGAAAATAAGAGAACAAAGGATCACTTTTTTTTAATAGCCGCCTAACACAAATAACGGTAGCAAAATACAAAGCCGTTTTTGGTACGGGCAAAAATAAATACACATGCTAAGCAGGATTGCAGATTCGTTATTTTGGCTTAACCGGTATATGGAGCGTGCCGATGGTATGTTGCGGGTTACCAGAACCCATTATATTTTATCGCTGGACAAAGGTTTGAATGGTAACCTTACCTGGCGGCCAGTACTGGAAATGTTTACAAACAGCAGCGAAGAAAAGCTTGATCTTTTCGAAAACGACACCGCTGCCGTATTAAAAGAGTTGATGGTAGAAACCAGAAACACTAACTCACTAAAAGCGATGCTTAACCGGGCACGCGAAAATGCACGCGGTGTTCAGGATCATATTACCAAAGAAGTATGGGAGCAGGTAAACCAATCGTATCATGCTGTAAACCAAACTACGCTGGAAGAATCGCTTTACGGAGATGATGTGGTGAACGTGCTTGATTCTTTTTCGCGTCAAACACTGCTGTATACCGGCGTTACCGATATTACCATGCCGCGGGGTTTGGGGTGGAGTTTTATGAATCTTGGCAAACATATAGAGCGGTGCCTTGAAACGCTTATTATGACCAACAAACAATTTGAGCAGATAGGCTACAACCTGGAAAATGCAAAAGATATTATTGAATGGCGCTATCTGTTGCTTTGTCTGTCAGGTTACGAACTGCATTTGAAAACCTACCGCACCAATGCTTATAATTACAATGTGCTGCACCAGGTTTTATTTAATGAAGATTTTACCAGGTCTGTGGTTTATTCTTTACGCCGTATAGACAAGTACCTTAAGGACGTGGTAATTGAGTTTAATTCACCCGAGCGGGCTGCTTTGCTGCGCTGCTTTGGGCGTTTGCACAGCAAAGTACAATATATGGATCTTGATCGTTTAAACACCGTTACTTTGCAGGAATTTTTAGCAGAAACAAAGGATGGCCTGCTCAATTTCAGCAAGCAGCTTAGCCAGAGTTTTTTTTCTTATTCTTAATATTACAGAATGTCAATTTTTAAGATTCACCACATTACAAAATACGAATACGAGAAGCCTGTTAAGGAGAGCATGAACGAAATAAAAATTTTTCCCTACCAGTGTAATGAACAGGAAATATTATCTCATGAGTTAACCATATCCGGAAATCCTTATATTCATTTTTTTAAAGATTACTGGGGTAATAAAAACGGCGTATTCAATTTACTGGCACCCCATAAAGAATTATTGATTGAAAGCAAACTAATGTTGCGCACAACCGCTTCTTCTCAACTGAAAATAAACTTTCATACTGGCTGGGAAGAATTGGCGAAAGAAGTAAATGGTAACCTTCAGCTGTTGGAATTGGGAGCACCTGAAAAAATTGAATTACAAACCCAGATAGATGCTATTTCCGCAACAATTTTCAACAGCTCAAAAAGTATCGCTTCAGCCGTGGAGCTTTGCAGCGAACACATTTTTAAATATTTCAAATACATAAAAGGGATCACCAATATTGAAACCACCGTGGATGAAATATTAACGCACCAAGCCGGTGTTTGCCAGGATTTTGCTCACCTGATGCTCCAGATTTTGCGTACTTTAAAAATACCATCGCGTTATGTGAGCGGTTATATTTGCCCTAACAAAAATGGCATGCGGGGCGAAGGTGCCACACATGCCTGGGTAGAAGCATGGATACCCCAGTACGGCTGGGCAGGTATTGATACCACCAACAATGTATGGGTAACCAATAACCATGTAAAACTCGCTGTGGGAAGGCACTTCAGCGATTGCAGTCCAATAAAGGGAACATTCAAAGGGCCCGCAAAACAAAAACTGTCGGTATATGTTTCTGTAGGCTACGAAGATGGCCAAATTTTTGAAGAGATGAATAATGTACAGATGGAAACACAAACCAACGAAGCAAAAGAAGAATTGATTATTGAAAATTTTGCTGCACAGCAGCAGCAATAAAAGTAAAGCTGTAAAAAGCCTTACCCATATACTATGAAAGCATTAACAATCTACCGCATATTAAGCATTCTTGTAAACACCATCAGCTTTTTGCTGGCAGTGAGCCTGGTATCGGGGTTGCCAGTTATTTTTTCGCAGCCTGCATTTGCTATACCATTTTTCATGATGCTATGTATTGTACTGTATGCATGGTTCAGCAATATATTTTTGAAAAAGGTTTTATTGAAGAAGGAAACCGTAAGTAAAAAAACAAAAGATATGATACAGGTAAATGCCATTGTATCATTTATTTTATGTTGCCTCATTATTATTTCAGGTTCAATGCTGTTAAGCGACCCAAAACCCTACTTTGAAGCACTGGCCGAAATGACCAAAGGAAAAGCAACTGATCAAATGGCAATAACCCAACTATGGGTATTTATTTTTATATTTTTTGCGTTGTCCATACATATTGTATGGACCTATTTTTTGATCAGAAAAAATGCAGCTTATTTTAAAGATTAATCAGTTTTTTTATTGAGCCAGCTTTTGCTTTTCATAGCATCGCCTGTTGTGTCACTCACTTGTACTGTTCGATTTCTATTGGGCTTTTACCATACTAAAGATTAAAGCGAAGATTACTGACGACAACTTAAACAATGGCGCAGCGTGCATACTTCCTCTCTGTTACCCGCACATAAACTGGCTTGCCTTTTCTGTAAAGTGAAATACCCTATCGGTTAACCCGGTGTATTTTTTCCCCACAGGCTGAACAACCTTTACGGTACAAAAATCACAAATAAATATTTACAGTTATGAAAAAGACTTTTATGTTCATTACAACTGCCTGCATTTTGTCGGCCCTTACTTCTAATGCCCAGAACACATTTCCTGCTAACGGCAATGTAGGCGTAGGTACACTGGCACCTTCCACTTCGCTGCAGGTTATTGGTAAAACACGTATGGGCGATGCCAATAATTACGCACAGATAGACGGGGGCGGCATACTTACTTTTAAAGGGAATGCAGCGTATAATGTAGGGGGGAATAAATATGTATTCCGCTACACAGGCAATCCCAATTATGGTTTATTTTTTAACAATACTGCATCGCAGTACGAATTTTTGGATGGTAATGCACGGCCTGTTTTTCAGGTAGATATTAATCTTGGTAACGGAACCTTTACAGGTGGCGTTAAGATAAGCAACAGTGCCAACCTTACTGCCGGTAATATGCGCTGGACCGGTACAGACTTTGAAGGTTATGATGGCAGTTTATGGAAATCATTTACTGCCGCCGGCTGGTCGTTAACCGGTAACGCTGGCACCAACCCTGCAACAAATTTTTTGGGTACAACAGATGCGCAACCACTGGTATTTAAAGTAAATAACCAAAGGGCAGGCTTTTTAGATAACAGCAGTGCAAAGAATACTTCGTTTGGAACATTGGGCCTTGCCGTGAACACAACAGGTAATAACAATACATCTGTGGGCTATGCTTCCCTTGCTAAAAATACCACCGGCTACTCGAATGTAGCCATTGGCAACCATGCACTCAACAGCAATACAGACGGCAGTAACATGATTGCCATTGGCGATTCTGCGCTATACAAACAGGGTTTCAAAGCTTTATCGGCATACCGCAACATTGCCATAGGTTCAAAAGCATTATTTAATAATAATGATGGTCAAAATAATGTTGCCCTTGGCGTGGAAGCCCTTACAAAGAATTCAACAGGTATACACAATGTTGCAATCGGTAATTTTGCTCTGGAAACAAATTTCTCCGGCAGTTTCAATACTGCACTGGGTTTAGGCACACTATCAAACAATACCTTTGGTGACAACAATACCGCCATTGGTTATAATGCGGGCATTACTTCTCAAAGCACAATATACAATGCAACGGCATTAGGCAACAATGCAATCGCTGATGGTACGAACAAAGTACGTATTGGTAATACTTCCGTAACAAGTATTGGCGGACAAGTAGGTTGGACAAATTTCTCTGATGCACGGGTAAAAAAAGACGTAAAAGAAAATGTACCGGGTCTCAAATTTATTAAAGCCCTTCGTGCAGTTACTTATCATTACAATATTGATAAAGAAAACGAATTACTTGGCAAGAAAGATGATACCAGAGACTGGGACGGTAAAAGGGACCTTGAAAAAATAAATTTTTCCGGTTTTCTTGCCCAGGAAGTAGATGCAGCTGCAAAAAAGATTGGCTACGAATTCAGCGGTGTAGATAATACAGGAAAAATAATGGGCCTTCGTTATGCAGAGTTTGTAGTGCCACTGGTAAAAGCAGTACAGGAATTAAGCGGCGAAAATGAAGACCTTAAAACGAAAAATGCTGAGCTTGAAAAAAGGCTTCAGAAAATAGAAGACTTGCTTTCAGGAAATACTGTTGCTGTGAATAGTGCAAGCCAAAATATAACCTCTGAAAATGTAGGCACAGCAAGTTTAGAACAAAATATACCCAATCCTTCCACTGGTAATACCGTAATCAGATATGCTGTTCCGGTAAATGCAAAACAGGCATCTTTGGTTATTACCGGCCTTGGCGGACAAACAGTTAAATCTTACATATTAAATAAAGGAACTGGCCAGCTTAGTATTGCTTCGGGGCAACTGGCATCGGGTAACTATCTTTATACACTTATCGTTGATGGTAAAAAAATGGATTCCAAACAAATGATGATTGCAAAGTAATACAGGTTGGTTTTATAGTTTTTATATTTTTTTTAATAAGAGGCTGTCTTAAACTTGAGAGACAGCCTCTTTTTTATTCATATACCTGCCGGAGAAATTTTCTGGTAAAAATTGCAAATCTAAATGTGGCGAATGTATGCAAAGTTGGCCTTGCTTTACAGGTAGTTTACTTGTGCTTCTTTTTTGCCGGAAGTTTTGCTGTAAGAACCGCATCGGTAATTGCAGTACCCATATAAAATTTATACCTCCTTCCTCATCTTTTCCAATGAGTATTTTTTCTTAGCATTACCGGCGGGTGACGCTTCGGTTCGCCAGTACTAATTTTGAATGAGAAACGGTAATCTACGCTTAAATAAAGCTGCCATCACAACCAACAGTAAAAGCGTGCGACGCAACCGGCGATGCTATAAAAAACAAAAGCCGGGTTCAAAAAAACATTCCTCATTTCTTTGAATCCGGCTTTACTGTTAAAAAAATCTGCTTAATACAATATGCGCACTTTAATGGTTTCTTTTACTTCGCGCAGCAGTTCCAGTGCCTGTTTCGATAATTTTTTATCTACATCAAGTACAACGTAACCAATATCGTCGTTGGTTTTTAGGTACTGCCCAAGTATGTTTATGTTATTTGAGGCCAGCTGCGAGTTAATAGCACTTAATACGCCGGGTACATTTTTGTGCATATGCAGTATGCGGTGTGCGCCTTCTACAGGCGGCAGGCCAATTGCAGGCACCGTATGCGAGCCGTTGGTATTACCACGTTCAAGATAATTAAACAGTTTGGCGCTTACATCTTCGCCAATGTTCTGCTGCGCTTCTTCGGTAGAGCCACCAATATGTGGGGTAAGAATTACATTGCTTAAACCCTGCAGCGGGGTTGCAAAAAGATCCCCGTTTTTCTCAGGCTCTACGGGAAAAACGTCTATTGCTGCGCCGCCGAGTTCCCCATCTTTAAGGGCTTTTGCCAATGCGCTAAGGTCTACTACCTCGCCTCTTGCATAGTTGATGAGTATAGCGCCCTTCTTAAAATATTTAAGGTTGTTTTTATTGATAAGGTTTTTGGTTTGCGCGGTTTCGGGCACATGCAACGAAACAATGTCGGCCAGGCCAACTAGTTCTTTTAATGTTCTGCAGGAGTTTGCATTACCCAGTGGCAGCTTAGTTTCGGCATCGTAAAATATAACTTTCATACCTAGCGATTCTGCCATTACACTTAACTGCGAACCAATATTGCCATAACCAATTATGCCCAGGGTTTTACCCCGCATTTCAAAACTGCCTTTGGCTTCTTTCATCCATTTGCCCTCGTGGGCGGCTTTGTTTTTGTCTGGTATGCGGCGTATTAGCATAATACAAAGGCCAAGCACAAGCTCCGCTACACTGCGGGTATTACTATAAGGGGCATTAAAAACCACCACGCCTTTTTTGGTGGCAGCTTTAAGGTTTACCTGGTTTACGCCTATACAAAAACAACCTATTGCCTGCAGCTTTGTTGCGGCATCCAATACTTTTGCTGTTACCTGTGTTTTGGAGCGAATGCCCAGTAAATGCACATCTTTTATTTCTTTAATCAGTTCTTCTTCGCTAATGGCGCCATTTATTTTTTTTACATTGGTGTATCCATTTTGCTTAAAAATCTGAACTGCTTTATCGCTTATATTTTCGAGAAAAAGTATATTTATTTTCTCTTTTGGGTAACTTGTTAACTGGCCCATGTTGAATAGTGAAAGGTAAAAAGTGAAAAGTGAAAACCGGAGCTAAAATAAAATCCCTCCGTGGTAAATATACTGCGGAGGGATTTTTAAACTTTATCAGAAGGTTATTTTTTTGCGTAACGCTTCTTAAATTTGTCAATACGCCCTGCAGTATCAACCAGCATGTTTTTGCCTGTATAGAATGGGTGCGAGGTGTTCGAAATCTCCAGTTTTATCAGCGGATATTCGTTGCCGTCTTCCCATTTCATGGTTTCTTTCGAGAAAGCAGTAGAGCGGCCCAGGAATGTAATGCCGTTACTCATGTCTTTAAAAACTACGAATTTGTAACTCGCAGGATGGATACCTTGTCTCATTGTTTTATGATTTTAGGCAGCACGGATTTTGCCGTACTAATTAAAAATGAGGCGCGAAGATAGCCTCGCAACGGTTTTAAACCAAATGAAATTTTGAGATAGTTTTTGGAGCCGGGCCTAAGAATATGAATTTAGCTGCTGTTGCGTCGCACTCTTGTACATTCTAAAGCAGTTTCAGCAGGCTGTTCTATGCGGTTGGTTTGTCTATAGCCGTCAGCGGAATGTCGGCTTCCATTAATGGTTTCGACAGGCAATCATCGTTTAAGATAACTACCATCTGGAAATTCGCCGTTCAATTCCGCTCTTTTTAATAGCTGACTTTCCTTACGATTTCATATTTGTAAACTGCAATGGCACTTCAAGGTTTGCTGATCTGCACAAGGCAATTGCCTCCTGCAGATCGTCTAATTTCTTGCCTGTTACACGCACAATATCATCCATTATCTGCACCTGCACTTTCATGCCTGCATCTTTTATCAACTTTACTATTTTTTTGGCATCATCCTGTTTAAGGCCGTTTCTTACGGTTACTTCTTTCTTTACCGTTTTGCCACTTGGGTAAGCGTCTTTACTAAAGTCAAAAGCGTTGGGGTCTATTCCCTGCTTAACCGCCCGGCTTATAATAATATCAATCACCTGCTTCATCTTCATATCGCTTTCTACTTCCAGGTTTACTTTAAAGTCTTTTTTATTCAGCTCAATATTTACCGGTGAATTTTTAAAATCGAATCGGTTGATTATTTCTTTTTTAACGGTGTTCATTGCGTTGTCTAATGTTTGAAGATCAACACTGCTTGCAATATCGAATGATGGCATAAATACAATTTTAGATGTAAAGCGTAAATTTTCTGTACTCAAAATTAAGCTTGTTTAGGGTTTTAGTAACAGCTTGTTTTACAAAAATTTATTCAGCAAAGATTCTATTATTTTTTCCTTTGTTTAGAGTGGTTAAATAACTTTTGAAAATAAGAAACATTACAAACGTAAGAGCACAACAAAAAGCCCCGGTAAAAACCAGGGCCGGAACATATAATGCACATGAGAATATACTTTATATGGTCCGAAATTGATGTAGATTTTTTTATTTTAAAAGCAAAAGTGTATGAATGGAATTTTTAAATTTTGACCGGAAACCGCTCATCCCTGTGGGTGGATGAAAGGAAAATAGATAGGGATGAATGAAAATTTTATGGAAAATTAAACTGCTGAATTTATGATTTTGAATGGTTGCTATACTATATATTTTTGATTTGAACGGGAGATAGCTAAACTGCAATAATTACGATGATTGTGTTTACTGCTGCTGATAGGCACTTGCTGCAACAAGTGCAACAGTACAAGAGTGCGACGCAACAGACGATGCAAAATGATGTGTTGCCGGGCTCAAAAAAAATCTTTAAAAATAAAAGGAGCCTTTAATAACTACGGCTCCTTTTAATGTTTATGCGGCAATGGTAATTTTTAGTTCCTGCCTGCTTTAACGCGGTTCTGTTCTTCTTCTGCGCTGCTTTTATGTTGCTGCTGACTGCCTGCTTTTCCTTTTGCGAAACGGTAGGTGAAACTGAGGTTTACCACCCTGTTATCCCACTGGTTGCGGATGGTTACATCAATGTTCTGATACTTGCTGTAACCGCGGAACTGCTGTACATCCAGGAAGTCGCGTACATTTAATTTTAGCGTGCCTTTGCCTTTCATGAGCGATTTAGATGCTCCGAAATTCATTACACCCATTGGCTGAGAAATTATGGTTCCTTCTACCATTTTGCTTCTGTAAAAACCGCTCAATTCCAGGCCCCATCCTTTCTTCAACTGAAATTGGTTGCTGATATTCGTCATAAAACCGTAGCCGCCTACTTTAATAATTCCTGTGTTTATAAAACCTTCGTACGAATTGTAATTCCCCTGAGCGTAGATGTTGGTTGTCCACCATTTTGTTACAGGGAAACCTGCATTAACGCTAAGGTTATAGCTTTTTTGGTTGGCAATATTATCCTGTTTTACAAAAGTGGTGTGCGTGCTGTCTACCTGCTGCAATACCTGCTGAATAATGTCGGTAATATCGCTGTATCCCAAAGTTGTTGTAAGGAAGCCGTGATAAGTATGCGAGAACTCAATATTATGACTGAACTGCGGATGGAGATAGGGGTTACCCACCTGGTAAGTGTACTTATCAAGGAAATAGTAGAAAGGATTAAGATCACTGTAATCAGGCCTCTCAATCCTTCTGCCATAACTTAAAGAAAACTGGTTGTTATCATTCATAGTGTAACCAACATATGCAGTTGGGAACAGCTGTGTGTAATCTTTTTTAAATGTTTCGCCTGTTGTTAACTGGTTGCCTGTAGAGGATGTATTTTCTAAACGTAAACCTGCCTGTGCACTCCATTTCTTGTTCAACTGCTTGGATACATTTGCATAAGCTGCGTTGATATTTTCTTTGTAAATAAAGTGGTTGCTTCGGCCTTCATCTATCTGCCATTGGCCATTAACCAGGTTATCGTACTGGGCGTTGTTATCTGTTTTTACAAAACTGGTTTTAAGGCCAGCTTCAAATTTTACATCGCCTTTAAATGGATGCGTAAAATCTAATTTTCCACTGTAAATATTTATGTTGCCGGGCAAATTACCACGCAGTGTTTCATCGGGTTGAACCTTACCTCCAGTTTGATTGAAAAAATAATTATCGAATAACTGTGTGCTGGTAGAGTTGTAATGGATGTAATCAAAGTCGCCTGTTAACTCAGTACCGGTTGTATCAAAAACATGACGAAGATTGAAGTTGCCCGCATTGTTATTCCATTTATCATCACTTACACTGTTACTCAGTGTTACAGATTGTAACTGGTTTTGTGCATTATATATATTGGTGGTATTTGTGCTGTTGAATGTGCTGGGGTTTGCATAACCTTTAAACACTACACCCAGCGAGGTGTTCTTACTTACATAGTAATCGATCCCCGCTTTGTAGTTGTGGGTTTGACTGGTGGGCAACATATCTGTATGTTGCAAAAAAGTGGAGAGCAATTCCCCGGTTTGCTGATCCCTGAATTTACGGGTAAGGTCGAGGTTTTGCATTCCTTCGTTGTAGTTGTAACTGTAATTACCAAACATATTCACTTTACCTGTTCTGTAATTAAGGTTAATGCTTTCGTTTGCTTTAGGTTTGTTGCCTAGTCCTGCGCCAAGTGTTACGCTGCCATTAAAACCTTTGGTCTTATTCTTTTTGGTTTTAATATTAATGATGCCCGAATTGCCCGCTGCATCATATTTTGCAGGAGGATTGGTCATAATTTCAATCTGGTCCAGGTTAGCGCTTGGCATATTTTTAAGCAGGTTTGCAAGATCTTGTCCACTCAGGTACGTCTGTTTGCCGTCAAGCATTACCAGAACTCCCTGTTTGCCTTTCAGGCTTATATTGCCATCTTTATCTACAGATACACCTGGAGATTTTTCCAGCACTTCCAGGGCGCTTGTGCCAACGTTGGTGGGTGAAGCATCAACATTTACAATGGTACGGTCAAGCTTTTGCTCGATAAATGCTTTTTTGCTTACAACGGTAACGCTGTTGAGTTGTTTGTCCGTTGCGGCGAGTGCAACAGGCTTTACATCATACAACGGACTTGATTCGGAAATTTCGAATGTCTCACTATAATAAGGCTTAAAACCCACAATCTGTACAGAAACCAGGTATGTATTGCTTTCAGTTTGGTCAAAACCAAATTTTCCATCTGTTCCTGTAACAATACTTTTTACGTTGGACGAGTCCCTGGCACGCAGTAATATTACCGTTGCTGATTCTACCGGCTTTTGGGCGGCAGTAACTGTACCGGTTACGTTGGATACCTTAAAAGACTGGGCTTTACTTGAAAATACTATGGCGCTTAGCCCAAAAGCAACCAAAATTTTAAAAATCTTTTTCATAAACTTAATTTTATTTTAGTACTGGTGTTTAAATATTACAGACCAAAAGTAAGTACTATGTAATACATAGTATAACTACATAGCATAGAAGGTGGCATAATAGGATAAGTGGTAAAAAATAAATTTGATTGATTTATGGAAGGTTAGCTTTTTTTATACCTGCTTAGGTATTTCAGAGCAGCCTGGTTGCAGCTTGCCCCGCCCAAGGTGGTGGTCGCAATCACTTCTCTATTATGTAAAATGGAAGCAAATTAAAGCTAGCCTCGATTACGCTGAACTGGATATTGTAATTTGCGATAGCAAAAAAGAAAAGGGATGGTTTAATTATCAGTAGTTTCTACCGTATCTATATTTGTCTGGATTTTTTTTGTAGTGAATAGATTTCAAAGCTCCTTCAGCATTTCTAAAAATAAATTTAGGCCTTTTAATGTGTCTTCTGAAAGCAAATAAGATATATTATCAGTGTAATAGGTTTTTATATCATATTTATCAAACGGATTTTCATTAACAACAGCGTCAATATTTTTAAGTCCAAATGCGTTCGCTTCGTTGAATAATGCAATAAATTCTGTCGGCAATTCTTTGTTTGCAATCCAGGCAGCAAATATGAAAGGCAGTCCTGTCATGGCTTTCCAGGCACTGGCCAGATCGTATACATAAGGCGATAGGTTCCGCTGTATTAAGGCCCTGTCTCCAATAACCACCCCTGCCGTTGTACCTTTAATAGCATCAATATAATTTTCGCCTCCGTTAACCAACACTGGGTCAATTTTCCAGTACTTTTTTAGTAAAATTTTTGCCAGCAAAACAGAGGTGTTACTCTGGTAGTCCAGCACCACGGTCTCTACATTTTCAATAGGCACTTCGCTAAACAAACAAACGCTTGCAACATTGCCGTTTGAACCTATGCAATAGTCAGTGATAATATGAAATTCGTTTAATTGCGGGATGATGGCCACAGGAACTAGGCCTATGTCTATAGCTCCTTCAATAAGCAGGTCGGCAATTTTTGAGGGATAATCTTCTGCAATTTCTATCTGTTCCATCAATTTTGCTGAATGCCTGATGCCGTATAATAAGGGTTTTGTATTCAAATAACTTACTGCACCAACTTTTATCTTCTTCAATTCGTCTATTTTTGCGTGCAAAGAAAAAGCATTTTTTTGAACTGGGCTTTTAGGTATTTCATGGCATCGCCTTTTGCGTCGCACTCTTATACGTTCGGAACAATAAGCAACAATCAACTGCACACCGTTTACCGTAGACTGCACAACAAGCCGGCCGACAGTGGACGTTTAGTAGTGGACAAAGCCCTGAAGAGTGCGACGCAAGAGAAGCTTCATAGTAGTATTGTCGCCGGGTTCATAATTGTCTTTATCATTGCATTTTAACTAAAAACAACAATCTACCATCTACAAATTTATACATGGAGCTTAACAGTTTAACAGCCATTTCGCCAATTGACGGACGGTACCGCAAACAGGTGGCGCACCTTGATGAGTATTTTTCGGAATATGCTTTAATGAAGTATAGGGTAATTGTGGAGATTGAATATTTTTTATTCCTGGCAGATAAGAAGTTTTTCAGGCTTTCGGCAAAAGCAAGGCAGCAGTTAAAACTGGTTTCAGAGAATTTTAGTCTTGATGATGCCCAGCAAATAAAACATATTGAAGCTGCAACCAACCACGATGTAAAAGCGGTAGAATATTTTTTAAAACAGGAGCTTGAAAAAGCCGGTGCAAAGGAAGCAAAAGAGTGGGTACACTTTGGTTTAACCTCGCAGGACATCAATAATACTTCTATCCCGCTAAGCTGGAAAAATTGCATGGAGTATGAATACCTGCCGGCACTAATTAACCTGCAAAGCGGTTTAAGCAACTTGGCCGTACAATGGAAAAATATTTCGATGCTTGCCAGAACACACGGGCAACCTGCATCTCCAACAAAACTGGGTAAAGAGATTATGGTATTTGTTGAGCGGATTGATAACCAGGTTCAGCTATTTTCTTATATTCCTTACTCAGCGAAATTTGGTGGCGCCACGGGAAATTTTAATGCACATCATGTTGCTTTTCCTAAAAAAAACTGGGTGGCTTTGGGTAACGAATTTGTTGAAAACATATTGGGATTGCAACGTTTACAATTTACAACGCAGATAGAGCATTACGATAATCTTGCTGCCCATTTTGATGCTATAAAACGCATCAACAATATTTTAATTGATTTGTGCCGCGATGTGTGGACATACATTAGCATGGATTATTTTAAACAAAAAACAAAGAAAGGCGAAGTGGGCAGCAGCGCTATGCCACACAAAGTAAACCCGATAGATTTTGAAAATGCCGAAGGTAACCTGGGTATGGCAAACGCTTTGCTGGAACACCTTTCAGCCAAATTGCCGCTTAGCAGGCTGCAAAGAGATCTTACAGATTCTACAGTTTTGCGTAACCTTGGCGTGCCCATTGCCCATACTTTAGTGGCAATAAAATCGCTGGAAAAAGGTCTGGGCAAATTGGTGCTGAACGAGGCAAAACTTAAAGAAGACCTGGAAAATAACTGGGCTGTTGTGGCTGAGGCAATCCAGACAATTTTACGAAGGGAAAATTACCCCAATCCTTACGAGGCGCTTAAAGATTTAACCAGGGGTAAAACATCTATTACCAAAGCGGATATTCATCAGTTTATTGCGAGCCTAAAAGTAAGTGCCGCTATAAAAAAGGAATTGAAAGCCGTTACGCCGAATAACTATACAGGTGTTAACCCGACGTTCTAATTTATTGCTTAATTTTATTGCATGGCATACGCACAAAAAATAATACCGCATTATACTTACGATGACTGGATTCATTGGGAAGGCCGCTGGGAATTAATTGAAGGCCACCCCATTGCCATGAGCCCAATGCCAGTACCAAAGCATCAACGGATTGCCGCAAGTTTGAGATCCGAATTTTATTTCGCTTTAAGAAAATGCAAGCATTGTAAAGTATACGACCCAATAGATTTTAAAGTGGAAGAAGATACCATTCTACAGCCTGACATTGTTATTGTCTTCGGCGAAATATCTAAGACTTATCTCGACTTTCCACCCAAATTAGTGGTGGAGATTTTATCGCCTTCCACCGCAATGAGAGACAGGCATACCAAGTACGAAATTTACCAGCAGCAGGGTGTAAAATATTACCTTATCGTTGATACAGATAAAGCTACCATTGAAGTATATGAATTGATAAATGCTACTTACCAGCTTCAACTTTTTAACGCGGATGGCTTGTTTGAATTTGTGTTTGAGGAAGATTGCAAAACACTGCCTGATATGAAAGCCATTTGGGATTGATTATTTATTTTTTTTACCGATATGCATTGCTGCTACAAAACTTCCCACCGCATAGAAATGTGCAATGTTCTTTTATAGGCCAAACTGCATTACTACAATTAAACCCAGTTGCGTCGCACTCTTCGGGGTTTTGTTCACTACTCTGCATCATTCGGTCAGCGTAACCATTGCACAAATTTATCAGGCGCAGAGTATAAAAATTGTTGCAGCTTGCATGTAATGGAATGGTCGTAGTCTTGTTTGGCAGAATGGGCTTCGGCAATCAGCTAAGCAAAAATAAAATTGTGTAGTGTATTTACTGAAACCATACTGCTGGCCGCAAATTGCTTCTAAATGTTACGAATGTACAAGAGTGCGACGCAAGGGACGATGCAATCGAAAACAGAAGCCGGGCTCAAAATATTAAAACTGTAACTTAAAACAGGCTGGCCAAATTAACGGCCAGCCTGTTTTGTATGCGTTCTTTTCTATTGGAAAATTATTGTCTCACTACTTTTTCGCTTTGAATAATTTGGCCATCCTTAATAAAGCGGATGAAATAATTACCGGCAGCAAACTGGCTAAAATTGAGCGTATTTGTTACGCCTGTTAGCTGCACTCTTTTAACCGCAACACCGTTTGCAGCAACAATATCTGCCTGCAGCGGCGTGTTTAATAAGGAAGCGGGAACAATAACCTTCACAGGGCCGTTGGTGAGATTGCCTAAGACGCTTATCAATTCTTTTCTTCCGGCGATGTTTATGTAAACCACAGGGGAGTATTTAGCTGCTCCGTCGTTATCAATTATCTTAAGCCGGTAATAAAAGTTATTTGTTTTGATGGAACTGATATTGTCCGCAACGGTATAGATTGATCCGGTAGCGCTGTTCCTAGATTTGATGGTGGTAATTTTATCAAATAGCCGTCCTTCAAAACTCCTTTCTACTTCGTACCGGTTACTGTTTATTTCGCTTCCCGTTTTCCACTGAAGGTTGTTATTGTTACCTATATTTTTGCCTGTAAAAGAGACAAGGCTTACTGGTAAAACAATATTGGATGGGCCATCCAGCGTAAAATCATCTATTGCAAGACCCGCATAAACAACTGCCGGATCTGACTGAAAAACAATTCTGAAAGCAACACTTGACTGGCCGGCAAAGTCATTCGTTGTAAATTTACATAAGGTATAATTTGCCGCATTTACATTGGAAAAATATGCTTCGCCCATTGGAAAAGGCCTGTCTGAAGTAAGGTTAGCGTAATCGTACCAATTAGCTTGTAAAACATTTCCCAGAATTTGCCAGGTACTTCCTTTATCAGTAGAATATTCTACCCGAAAGCCATCCCATGTGGTTTCAATTTTATATTTAGCATAAAAACTAACTGTATAAGATCCTGCTGTTGTGCATTTATATTCCGGGGAATATAAAAAGGCGGTTGAATTAGGTGCGTAAACAGGATTGTTGATGTCTATTACCCAGGCGTTTGCACCGCTGTGTGTACCATCTTTTCCCGGTTGGGTTGAATTACCCAGGCTAAATAAAGAAGTACCTTTATTGTCTGCAAAAAAGTCTCCTGTACTTACGTCAAAGTTACCTCCGTTTTCTAGTAGGTAAGGCGTGCCTTTGTTTGGTAAAACATTAATCGTTGTAATAGATTCCAGCAGCGGGTCCCCATTTATTCGAAGCCTAACAGTTTTTATTCCCGGGGTGGTAAATTGTTGAACAGGATTCTGTTCGGTATTTTCAAATATGCCGTCATTATTAAAATCCCATTGCCAGGAAGTTGCCTTTACACTATTGTCAAAAAAACTAACGTCCTTATTCTGGTAAGTGAATTTGGCATCAGCATAAAAGCCTGCTGCTGCTGACTGAAATACATCACTGGTAAATAAACCTCTGCCATGGGTAGAGGCTACTACAAGATTGTCGCTTGTTCTAAGTTTTAATTGTGTAACACGGGTATAGGCCAGGTTGTCGCTGGTAGGTACCCATTGTGGGCTTGCACTGCTAAAATTTGATGCGCTGTAAACACCGAGTTCTGTTCCGATAAATACATTATTTATGTTCAATGGGTCAACGAGTATTGAGTATACAGGCATATCTGGCAAGTCGCCATCTTTAGAAACCCAGGTTGGTGCGGCAGCATCTGCATTTACTGTTTCCCAAACATTCTGTACTCCATAGTTTGAATAGGCAATGATAATGTGCTTTGCATTAGCCGGGTCTTCCCAAATAGAATTAACGTAGCCGCCAGACGGGGTACCCAAACTACGCCCTGGCGTTGAGCCTGAAGCAAGTGACGCATCAGTTACCTCAACAATTTGCCCGTTACCTGTGCCAAAATATACTTTATCTGGTGTTGTGGAGGCAACCGCTACTGCCGAAACCTGACCCGTCATTGCAATAACAGCTACCAATTCAAACGATTCAGTAGTTGGCGCATCTTTCCAGCGCATAAACTGACCCGTGTTAGATGCAGCATACAGGGTCTTTGTATTGGCATCATAATCAGAGGGATTTATAAAACGTCCGCTAGTGGCGATATCTGAAGGTACGGCAACATCCGGAAAACTTGCACCACCATCATTTGAACGATAATAGTTATTATACACATATTGGGTAAATTGATTATTGGGGTCCAGTTTGTCTATATTACAATAATTACCATCACCGCCAGAAGCCATAACGGTACCTCCAAAAGCAGGCAAGTTAAACTGTTGGGTGCCGTTATCCTGAGCACCAGCCAAAAAATAGTTACTTAAAGCAGCGGGGTGGTAATCACATGCATAAAACTGTGTTACAGTAAAGTTAGTGTTGATCGGATTTATAACCGGAGCGGCTGCAGTGGCATTGGTGGTTTGCGCAATGCCTCCATCATTTGTAAAATACAGTACATCAGAATTGTTTGGCTGAAACTCCATTCCATGCTGATCGGCATGGCAATATTGAAAATTAAAGCCAGCATACCAATGCGTTAACTGTTTCCAGCTGCCACCGCCGTTGGTGGATTTGAAAATATCAATACCTCCGGTATAAACTGTTTGGCTGTTGTTGGGATCCACTTTCAAGATAAGGTCGTACCATCCCTGTGTACGTGTAAAATCGGGATCTGGTATTCCAGGATCTGCATCGTTGGGGCTACCCACATTTACAAAACTTGTACCTCCGTTTGTTGACCGGTACATTAAAGTTGAACCAGTATAGTTGGTGCCATTAAAAGTGTAAGAAGTGTCCCGGTAGTATAAAGCGTACACGGTATTTGGGTCACTTGGAGCAACTGCAGTTTCTACCCGCTGATTGTGTGTAGATGGTAATCCAGTGCCCGAAGTTGAAAGGCCAAGATTTGTCCAGCTGCCCGAAGCTCCGGTACTTGATTTATAAATAGTAGCAGGAAACTGTGTTTTGCTTGCATAATAAACGTCGGTGCTGGTAATTTCTATGTCGCCAAAATTACCCGATAAAACTGCAGTACCCCATGAAGCTCCACCGTCCAGTGAACGAAATATGCCACTACGGGTGGCTGCATAAATATGCCCGCTGCTGTTTACAGCAACTTTATTTACATAATAAAAGCTTGAGTTATTGGTAGAAGCTAAGAAATTCCAGGTTGCGCCACCGTCTGTGGATTTTATGATCCCAAGTCCCCTTGCGGCATCGCTGTTGCCAAAACCTTCTCCGGTTCCGGCATAAAACACACTTTTGTTGGATGGATCGTAAGTAATGTAACTGATGGCAAGATTTTGCATAAAATCATTTACCGGGCTCCAGGATGGATTGGCTGATCTAAGATTGGTAGATTTCCATATTCCACCACCAACAGCACCAGCAAAACCAGTATTGCCACTTAGGTCGAGGGGCGATATCATAATTGCTCTGGTACGGCCTCCAACATTCGATGGGCCGCGGCTCGTCCATTTTACGCCTGAAACTCCTGAAGTAACAGTATTCTGTTTTTTCGACTGCAGCAAATTACGGGTATGCTGGTAAGCAGCATATAAACGTTCTACCGGAACCCTGCCAGTACCAGGATCGCGTTGCATATCGTCCCACTGCTTGTACATTTCCTCCAGCATATACTGTTTATCGTATTTGCCACCTGTTTCCTCTTCGGTTAGTTCGGTACTTTTATTTTTTTTAATATTATCTTTTTCTCCGTTTTTACAGGAAAAAAAAGTAGCGGAAAACAGCAATACACCAATAAAAATGCACGCCGGTTTTAAATGATAATTGTTTTTCATTGCATTAGTTAAAATAAGTAGATACTAAAATTTTCCAAAAGTATGCCTTATCATAGTTATAAAAACCTCCTGTTATACAAGCCTGAATTAAAATTATTAAATCATCTGTAAAATGATTGTGTTTGTTAAAAGCTTTCAGCCAAATAGGTATTAACCCCTGCACATACTAACACTTGCATTAACAACAAATAAAGTGTGCAAATGAAATTTTTCTTGGTATTGGATCAAAGTAATTTTAGAAATTTTTTTTTGCCGGGCATAGTTGCTGGTGGCATCGCCTGTTGTGTCACTCACTTGTACGTTCGGAAGTTAATTGAACTATAAATACAAAACCGCAGGTGCGGGGAGCCTCAGCGATAATGCAGCTCCTCTGCGTTTTTCAGCCTCTGCGGTTAATAAAAATGCTTCGATCTGCGCTTCGATAAAAGCTCAATAAAATTCAAAAAGTACAAGAGTGCGACGCAAGTAAAGCTCAATTAATAATCAACTGTTGGGCTCAAAAAAATTATTTTTTCATTATTGCAATTGCCATACAAACCCAGCCCGCAATAAAACACAGCCCGCCGAGCGGAGTAATTGCACCAAGCCATTTCATACTTTCATTATTGTTTGCAAGAAAATAAGTAAGCGCATATAAAGAGCCGCAAAAAATGAAAATACCGGCGATGAATAAACGACCACTCCACAACATCCAGCCACTGCTGTATTGCTGAAATAATACACCAGCAGCGAGCAAAGCGAACACATGGTAGAACTGGTATTTTACGGCCGTTTCAAAAATGCCCAATGTGTAGTCGTTTACTTTCTCTTTTATGGCGTGTGCACCAAATGCCCCAAGCCCAACTGTGACTGCGCCAAGGAATGCGGCGGTTATTAAAAATATTTTATTCATGCTGTTTAAGAATTTCGGCAAAGCTACGGTCGCTAATTTTATTGCCGTTCAAATGATATGTTGCCTGCGAATAAAAGACTCTTCGTTCGGCTAATTTTTTAGAAAGAAAATTATGCAGTTCATCATCGGTTAGACTTTTTATTAGTGGGCGGTGGTCTTTTTCTTTAATTAGTCTTTCTTCAAGTATTTCAATTGGTTCATCGATCCAAATGGTTGCACCATGCTTATTCATCCACTGCATATTATCGTGAAAACAAGGCGTGCCGCCGCCTGTGGCCAAAACAAAACTTTTCTTTTCTGCAAACCAGCGCAACGTTTTTGCTTCTTTTTTTCTAAAATAATCTTCTCCATCCTCGGCAAAAATTTCGGCAATTGTTTTCTCTTCAAGCCTCTCAATTAAAAAATCAAGATCGTAGGCGCCAGACTTTATTTTCTTCGACAGCTTTTTACACCAATGGCTTTTGCCGCTGCCCATCATGCCAATGAGGAAGATGCGTGGATGTGCGAAGGTGCGAATGTGCGGATTAATAGGAGTATTAACAGCCAATGATTAAGATTTTGAAGTTGTAATGATTTTACCGATTACCCGTTGAATTGAGTCAAAATCGCTTATGAGTTTTCTCGGATCTGCATAATTTGCTGAACTTTTACATAATTCTAGCCAATACTTTGTTTCTTCTGACTCCTTGTAGGCAATCTTCATTTTATGAATGAAGTCGGATTTACTTTCTGCTCCCTGTGCTTCTCTAACGTTAGCGCCAATAGAAGTCCCTGCCCTGAATAATTGATTTACAAGATTGAATTTTCTGCTGCTTTCAAGTATTTCACAAAAAATAATAATATCAAGACTGAAAAGTCAATTTTACAATCAAGTTTTCCTGTATCATCATTTAAAAAATATCAATTGTGTTTAATCTGCAGATTCACTAATCCGCATATCCGCACATTAATCACAACCGCATAATCACTTAAACGCATTCAATCCCGTAACATCCATTCCAGTTATTAGTAAATGCACATCATGTGTGCCTTCGTAAGTAATTACGCTTTCAATATTCATCATGTGGCGCATAATACTGTATTCGCCTGTAATGCCCATGCCGCCGAGCATCTGGCGTGCATCACGTGCAATGTTGGCCGCAATTTCGCAACTGTTTCGCTTAGCCATACTTACCTGGGCGGGCGTGGCTTTGCCTTCATTCATCAATACCCCCAAACGCCAAACCATTAATTGCGCTTTTGTAATTTCCGTAATCATCTCTGCCAGCTTTTTCTGCTGTAGTTGAAAACCACCGATTGGCCTGTCGAACTGAATACGTTCTTTGCTGTACCGCAATGCCGTATCGTAACAATCCATTGCCGCACCCAATGCACCCCATGCAATACCATAACGTGCTTTGGTTAAACAACCCAACGGACCTTTCAATCCTTTTACATTAGGCAGTATATTTTCTTTGGGAACTTTTACATTGTCAAAAACCAATTCACCGGTTGCACTTGCACGAAGGCTCCATTTGCCATGCGTTGTTGGTGTGCTAAAACCGGGCATTCCACGCTCCACAATTAATCCCTGAATTACACCTTCTTCATTTTTTCCCCACACAACGGCAATCTGCGCAAAAGGTGCATTACTAATCCACATTTTTGCACCATTCAAAATTACATGGTCGCCGGCATCTTTAAAATTGGTAAGCATACCGCCAGGGTCGCTGCCATGATCCGGCTCCGTTAACCCAAAACAACCCAGCCATTCACCACTTGCCAGTTTAGGCAAATATTTTTTGCGTTGCGCTTCGTTGCCATAAGCGTAGATCGGAAACATTACCAGCGAACCCTGCACACTGGCAGTAGAACGCACGCCACTATCGCCGCGCTCCAGCTCCTGCATCATTAGACCGTAACTTACATAATCAAGTCCACCACCACCATATTCCACCGGAACCGTCGGGCCAAAGCAACCCAAATCTCCCAATTGCTTTACAATTTGCTCTGGAAATTCTGCACGTTGCGCATAATCTTCAATGATGGGCGAAATTTCTTTCTTCACATAATTGCGTACTGCATCGCGTATCATTTTATGTTCCTCGGTCAGCAAATCATCCAGCATATAATAATCCGGCGATTGAAAAAGGTCTGTTTTAACTGCCATATCAAAAGTTTAAATTTTATAATTTACCAAAGCTTTTTGGGCCCGGCAATTGAATATCTATGAAGCTTTTCTTGCGTCGCACTCTTGTACAGTTGATGCTTTCCGGAGCAAAGCGAAGATCAACGATAAAGGGCAACAAGTTTCAAAATCCTAACATTCGTTCGCAAATTTATAAGTATGGCTTTACCCACCAATGTTTTGTTGTATTTTTATTTCAATCAAAATTATAGCCATGAAGAAAATTTTGTTTGCCGTTCTTATTTGCCTGCCTGTAGTCCTAAAAGCTCAAACCAGTGATTCATCAAAAGCTACAACAAAATTTGAGCCCATTCAGTTGTTTTTTGTTATGTTAATAAAAGGTCCGAACCGTACTCAGGATTCAGTTACGGCCGAAAAGATACAGGAAGGGCACATGGCCAATATCACCCGTTTAAGTAAAGAAGAAAAATTACTGGTAGCCGGACCGTTTATGGACGATACAGACTGGCGCGGCATTTTTATTCTTAAATGTAAAGACCAAAAAGAATGTGAAGCATTAATGCAAACAGATCCTGCTATCGCATCAGGAAGGCTGGTTGCAGAAATTCATCCCTGGATGACGGGGAAGAATTGCGTGTTCAAATAGTTCGTCATTAAAGTTACGCTGGCGACCGGCTATTTCACAGCATCTTCCTGTCATATTTTTAAATAATTCTCGTTATAAATACATAATAATGACTAAACATCACTTTACGTTTCTTGCTTTGGGCGATTCTTACACGATTGGCGAGGGGGTTCCTTTACATGAAAGTTTTCCATACCAAACCATACAATTTTTAAGAAAGAACGGCTTGCATTTTCATGCACCCGAAATAGTTGCCCAAACCGGCTGGACAACCTTTGAACTGGCAGAACATATTCTCCACACCAAACTGAACGAACATTACGATTTTGTAACCTTATTAATTGGTGTAAACAATCAATACCGTGGGCTTTCAGCAGAAGATTATAAAACTGATGTTGAATTCCTTTTAAAAAAAGCGATTCATTTTGCAGCAGAGGAAAACAATCATGTAATTGTTTTATCCATTCCCGATTGGGGTGTTACGCCTTTTGCAAAAGAAAAGGATTCTAAAAAAAATGCAAAAGAGATTGACGTATTTAATGCAATCAATAAAAGTATTTCTGCACAATATAAAGTTCATTATATTGATATAACAACCGGTACAAGATTAGCTGTAAAAGATACTTCACTGATTAGTGCTGATGGTTTGCATTACGCTGCAAAAGAATATGCTAATTGGGCAAAACAAGTTGCATTGATTATTGAATTGATAATAAAATGATGATTGCTCAAATCCTTTCAGCGTATAGTTTATGGGCTATTGAAAGCTGAATAGAATTTATAAAGTACAAGCGTGCGACGCAAGAGAAGCTTCATAGTAGTACTTCAGCCCGGCTCATAAAAAATGTATTTATTTCTTTAAAAAGAGGAAGGTAAATAGCCACTCATTTCTGTTTGATATTGCATGGCAATTTCTTTTGCATCGGCTGCAAAATTTTCATCGTCGCCGGCATATATAATTGCGCGGCTTGCGTTTACAAGCAAACCACAATCTTTATTCATTCCATACTTGCTTACTTCTTCTAAACTTCCACCCTGGAAACCAACGCCGGGAACGAGTAGAAAATGATTGGGCAATAATTTTCTTATCTGCGTAAACTCATCCGCTTTTGTAGCGCCAATTACGAACATAAGATTATTTTCATTGCCCCATTCACTTACCTTTTTTATTACACGCTGATATAAAAAATCATATTGCGAAGGATGCTGCCCGTGTGTTGCAATAAACTGCTGCTGAAAATCTTCACTCCCCTTGTTACTAGTTAGTCCGAGCACAATGGCCCATTTGTCTTCGTATTCGAGAAAAGGTTTAACGCTATCCTCGCCCATATACGGTGCAACTGTGATGGAATCAAATTGCAATTTTTCAAAAAAAGCTTTGGCATATTGCGAAGATGTGTTGCCAATATCGCCGCGTTTTGCATCGGCAATTTTAAAGTGTGTGGATGGAATATAATTTACTGTTTGCTCCATAGCCTGCCAGCCCTTTAAACCTATTGCCTCATAAAACGCAGTGTTTATTTTATATGCAACGCAGTGATCTTTTGTTGCATCAATAATAGCTTTGTTGAACTCAAAAACTGCATCAGGACTGGCTTGCAGGTGTTTGGGTATTTTTGTAATATCTGTGTCAAGGCCAACACAAAGAAAGGATCGTTTTTCTTTTATTTGTTTTATTAACTGGATGCGGTTCATGGCGGCGAAGATAATGGCTTTTGAAAATTAATTTATTTAGCTTGTTTGCCAATGAAAGAGAAATCATTTATTCAACACAGATTCTACAATTTCTCCAAACTTAAACACATCTTCAAACGAACAATACAAAGGAGCAGGCGCCACACGAATAACTCCTGGCTCACGGTAATCAACGACTATTCCATTGCGCATTAATTCATCATGAATTTCTTTTCCTTTTTGCTGAAAAAATAAACACAATTGTGCGCCTCTTCGATCTGTGTTTTTGGGCGTGATAATCTCAAACACATCGCTGTTCAATTGCTGTAAAATAAATTCAAGATAGCCGGTTAAAGCAACGCTTTTTGCACGAATAGTTTCTATGCCTGCTGCATCAAATAATTCCAGTGAAGCCTTTAATGCAACCATATTAAAAACCTGCGAAGTACTCAGGTTCCAGCCGCTTGCATCGGGCTTGGGAAAGAAGCCTTTTTCCATTTTAAAACGAACCTTTTCATCATTGCCCCACCAACCTGCAAGCCTTTCTGTACCTGTGTTTTGGGCATGTTGTTCATGTACAAAAACACCACCAGCCGCACCAGGTCCGGCATTTAAATATTTATAACTGCACCATACCGCAAAATCAACATTCCAGTCATGCAGTTTTGTGGGCACGTTGCCGGTAACATGTGCAAGATCCCATCCCGAAACAGCACCGGCTTTGTGTGTTGCTTTGGTGATAGCTTCAATATCAAAAAGCTGACCAGTATAATAATTAATGCCGCCAAATAGCACCAGCGCAAGTGAATCTTTATGCTGTTCAATCGCTAACAAAATATCTTCTTCGCGGATGATTTTTTCACCTTCCCCCGGCGCAATTTCTATAATGGCATCATCCGGGCTTAAACCATAATGTTTCACCTGCGTTTCCATTGCATATTGATCCGAAGGAAATGCGCCGGCCTCCATCATTATTTTATAACGCTTGGCAGTAGGTTTATAAAAACTCAGCATCATAAAATGCAGGTTCACCGTTAAAGCGTTCATCACCGTTACTTCAGTAGGTTTTGCTCCCACTATTTTCGCCAGCGAACCACGCAAAAATTCATGATAAAACAACCAGGGATTTTCGCCTTTAAAATATCCTTCAATCGCTAGATCACGCCAGGTTTGTAATTCAGTTTGAATTGCCATTTCTACATTTTTTGGCTGTAGACCAAGCGAGTTGCCGCAAAAATAAAT
>JBBRDW010000036.1:0-36602 GCA_038203525.1 Chitinophagales bacterium
GCCGGCATCTAAAAATTTGGAACCTCTTGCATGGTTACCATAAGGCACCAGTAACTCCTGCTGTTTGGGCTGTAATACCTGCTGCAGGCGGTTTCCATAAACTTTCTGCAGCTCTGGTATTTGCAGTACAAAACGTTTTTCGAGTTGAAGCAATTCTAACATGGAGTGTTTACCGTCGCCGGTTACTGTTAAAAATTCTTTGGCAACAATGCCTGAAATATGGCCGTTCTGCTGATCAGGAAATCGGTAATAAAATATACCTGCTTCCAAATGCCATTGCACCATTTCCTGTAATAAAAAATTTTCTTTTACAATGCTGATATAGGCAGTAAGTTCAGCCTCGTTATTTATTTTACTAACCATACGGCCGCGGCCACCTATATCTGGCTTTGCAATAAAGGGAAACCGAATTTCAGCTTTTTTCATTTCCTGAACTGCCATTTCGGTGGAGGTGCCTTTTAAAAGAAAAACAGTTTTCGGGTAATATTCTTTTGGAATAAGGTTATAGATTTCATTTTTAGATTCCATTAAAAAACCACCATTTGTAATAGTAGGATTGGCTGCATTAACAAAAAAAAAGGAACGGCTTTTTATACCCAGCCAAACCCAATACAAATAGATAGGACCATATACTGCATTAAACGACCAATACTCCCAATGTGTGAGTTTAATGATAAAGGGATGGTATGTTATTGCTTTTATGATACTCAAAGTCTGGAAATTTGTGTTGCAAAAATAAGTAACCACATTTTAATAGCTGGATGAACAGAGATGCCTTTTTTAGAAGGGCGGCTAATGTTCTTTTTGTTAAAGAAATAATTTATTTTGCATGTTTAAAATTGTTGTCCATGTGTAGAGCGAATTATTTTTTTTGCAAGCCACGGTATGCTATGCATCGTTTTGAGGAACAAGCCTGTTGTTGTGTTATTGCCAAATACCCGCTGAACATTGCGCCCCATCATTAGCCTTTTACTGAATTGTTGTTGCCACTGCCCGGTATAATTTTTTTCCATTTGCTGCCGGGTTATTTTCTTTTGCAAAAAAGCGCTTATATTTTCAAATGCAAGTTTGGCGGCATGCATCGCCATACTCATACCATTGCCACATAACGGCGTAATAAGCCCTGCAGCATCGCCCAACATTAATACATTATTTTCTACCTGTTCTTTTTTTGTAAAACTTACCTGCGAAATAACGAGTGGTGCGTTGTACAGAAATTCTGCGTTGGTAAATATTTCTTTCAGTTTGGGGTTTTGCGACAATATGTTTTTTTCCATTGTTTCGATGGAATTATTTGAGTCTTTTAAATTTTGTGCAGTAGTTAGATAACAAAGACAGCATTTACCTTCTTCGATATTTGAGATGCCGCAATAGCCGTAGTGAAAATTGTGCAGTGCGATATTGTCCTGTGCAAAAGGAAAACGTATATGGTATTTAACGCCAATATAATTATTCAACTTTCCTGTTTTTTGCAAGGTAAACCCGCGCTTCCATTTTATATCTATATTACTTCTTTTTCCGAAACTGCCGGTGGCAACTGAACTGGTAAAATCTCCTTTTGTAGTTTGGAGGGTGAAGATTTCGTTGTTAAAATTTATATCGAACACTCTTGTATTGGTCATTATTTCCACCCCTTTTGAAACTGCGAGTTGATAAAGTTCGTGATCGAGGGTGTAGCGGCTTATACCAAACCCGCCCAATGGTAGATCGAAATTGTAAACTTTTCCTGCGACATCTGACAATTGCAGATTTCTTATTGTTGGCAAATTAAATTTATTTAGGTTAAGCCCCAGCCTTTGAAGAAACGGATAGCTTTCCAGGCTGATATATTCTCCGCAAACTTTATGGTAGGGGTATTCTTCTTTTTCGAAAAGAATCACACTATAACCAGCATTAACACATTGGATGGAAAGTGTGAGGCCGGCGAGACCGCCACCGGCAATAGCAATATCATATATTTTACTTGTGTTGGGCATGATGTTTTAAACTTTAGCCAGATGGCATAGTTGCAGAATAAAGATTTAAAGTACAAGTGTGCGACGCAAGGAACGAAGCCATGAAAAACCACGCGCTGCGCGTGGCTCGGTTCAAAGAAAATTATTGCCTTTCCCACAACTGAAAGCTATAATCGTAGGCGTGCTTTTCGTCTTTGAAGAAATCTTGGTTTGAGGTAAGCCGCCATTTATGCTGATCTATTTCTGGAAAGAAAGCGTCTGCATCATTAAATGTCGCGTGTACACGGGTTATATAAATTTTATCTGCTATGGGCATAGCCGCGGTATATATTTCGCCGCCACCAATGATCATCAGTTCTTTATAATCGTTTCGCTGCGCGAGTAAAACAGAGTTGCCGATATTGGCAACGGTTGTAAAACCCGGTTCAGAATAATTGTCTTGCCTGGTAATAACGATATTGAGCCTGCCATTTAAAGGCTTGCTGCCCAGGGCTTCGAGTGTTTTTCTACCCATTGCAACGGGCATTGCCCATGTAACGTTCTTGAAAAACTTCATATCGTTTGGTAAATTCCAGAGCAACTGCCCGTTTTTACCAATGGCGTTATTTGTAGATGCAGCGACAACGAGCGAAACGATCATAGTTGAAATTTAATATTTTGTTTTTTAAACAGCAACAGGTGCCTTAATAGATGAGTGACTTTGGTAATTTTCGAGCGTAAAATCTTCAAAGGTAAAATCGAAAATATTTTTTACTGCCGGATTCAGTGTCAAAGTTGGTAAAGGGTAGGGGTATCTGCTCAACTGAAGATTTACCTGCTCTATATGATTGCTGTAAATATGTACATCGCCAAAACTGTGTATAAAATCTCCTAACTTTAAATCACATACCTGTGCAATCATCATTGTGAGTAAAGCGTAAGACGCAATATTGAAAGGCACACCCAGAAATACATCTGCGCTGCGTTGATACAACTGGCAGCTTAATTTTCCATCAGCCACATAAAACTGAAACAAGGCATGGCAGGGCATGAGTGCCATTTGCGGTAACTCTGCAACATTCCATGCGCTTACAATAATGCGGCGGCTGTCCGGGTTGTTTTTTATTTGCTGAATAGCCTCGCTTATCTGGTCAATTACTTTGCCATCTGTGGATTGCCAGCTGCGCCATTGCTTGCCGTAAACAGGCCCCAACTCGCCGTTTTCATCCGCCCACTCGTCCCAAATTTTTACGCCGTGTTCTTTTAAATATTGAATATTGGTTTCACCCTTTAAAAACCAAAGCAGTTCATAAATAATGCTTTTCATATGAACTTTCTTGGTGGTAACAAGCGGGAAACCATCCTGCAAATTAAAGCGCATCTGGTAACCAAAATAACTGGTAGTGCCGGTACCGGTTCTGTCGGTTTTTACGGTGCCGTTGTTAAGAATATGCTGAAGTAAATTTAAGTATTGCTGCATGCCCGCAAGTTAAGAAAGTATGCGCCATGAATACTTGATACTGTAGGATTGTGAGGAAACTGTGAATTGAGTTGTATAAAACGTTGCGCTGCCAGTGTGTTGAATTGGCAGCGTATAGAAACGGATGAACCGCATAGTTTAAATAATAAAACTTATAGTATAATATTCTATTACAGGAAGTAAATTATTTTGAAGATGCTTACTTACAACCGCTAACTGATGTTGTGTAGCAACCAGATTAAGGTTTGCCAGCTACTATACTTGAAAAAAATCCGGGCAAAGACGGAGTTTGAATGGTGCGAAATATGGTCAATCTAAGGCACATCAACAAGACTACCGATGCAAGAAACTAATCAAACTGTAAACGTTGGCATGCAATGCTGCAGTCTATTTGCAAAAGTTTGAAATATACTGGTATTACCTGTTGGTTTCCGCATCCAGTTTGTTTTCAATACGTTTGTCAGGGATAAACCAAATTACCGCTACCAGAAAATACAAGCCCAGGCTTATCCAGAAATTAATAAAAGCAACCGGAATGCCCACAAGATAAATAAGTACCGAAATAATACCTTTTCGATCTTCCCCAACAGCTTCTGCAATTTTAGATTCTTTTCCATGCAGGCTGATAATCGAGTGGCTTAAAATGTAATAAGCTATCCCCCACATCAGCTATATGAAGCTTAACAGAACCATTGGCCATTTGGTAAAATTGTTTTCACCAAACCCGGCTGCGGCAAAGGGCATTAAAGAAAGCCAAAAAAGCCAATGAATATTTGCCCACATAATTTTGCTGTCAACTCTTTGTACCGCCTGAAAAAGGTGGTGATGATTGTTCCAGTAAATTGCAATATTTACAAAGCTTAATACATAGCTTAGAAGTACCGGTACCAGTGGTTTAAGTGCTTCCAGCCCGTCTCTATGCGGCACTTTAAGTTCCAGTACCATTATCGTAATTACCCCATCACTAAATGCCTCTGTTCTACCTTTACCCATAATTATTTTACTTTTTTCTAAATATGACTTTTATTTCATTTGCCTGTAGAATGCTTTTCTAAGTTAAGTTCGTGGCAGTAAATAACAAACAGTGCATAAATTTATAAGAGAGGTTTTTTTTTGACCATGCAATTGGAACACTATTTAGCTTTCGTTGCGTCGCACGCTTCAACGCCTTCAACAATATTGATCATGGCTTACTGCCTCAATACCTTATCATTTTTAGCACTACTTCTTCAAATGTATATCCTTCAACTGGATTTAAACTGCAGGGTCTTTTTTCAGCCCCGCAATCCAAGATTTTGTTAAACCGAAATTTGATGAAAATAAAACCTTAACGTTCCTGTTTTATTTGTGCCGGGCAATGTTACAAAAAACACTATTAAACGAGTTGGCAATTATCCTGGTAAAAAATCATCATTATGAACAGAAAACAATTCCTTTCAGAAATGGGCTTTGGAGCCGCCGGATTAATTTTATTTACCTGCACGGGCGGCTGCTCAAAAACAGGCGCAACGCCGGCAAATTTAAAAGATTTTACAGTTGATTTAAATGCCGCCGGCAGTCTTGCCCTGGGCTCTCCCGGAGGTTTCATCTACAGCAATGGTATCATTATTGCAAAAACACTTGCAGGTAATTTTATCGCAGTTTCGCAGGCCTGCACCCACGAAGGCATCACGGTAACCTACGACAGCTCAGCAGATCATTTTTATTGCCCGGCACATGGTTCTGTTTTTAGCGACAGCGGTACGGTAGTTAACGGGCCAGCCAATCAAGCGCTGCAGCAATTTAAAACAAGCCTGAATGGAGCCGCGCTGCGTGTATATGCATAAGTAAAAAAAATGGTGTAAATTTTATTTGCATCAAGCGCTCTCTTGGGGCTTTTTTTAGGTGAAAATGTTTAGGAAAAACGGCTTAAAACTCAGGTGCAAACTGCTGCAACATTTTTCAGAAGTACAAGAGTCCGACTAAGACGGCAGGAACGATGCCCAATGAACTTATTGCCGGGCTCAAAAAAATATTTCTACCTTTTATCCTCTCTTCTCGTCCCCGCATACAGCTCGTATTCGAGCAGTCTGCAGTCGATGGTGGCATTAAAGAATTCTATACGGCGGCTGGGTTTAAGGCGTATTTTTTTTGCAAGTTCGAGATTGCCTGTAAAAATGTAACCAGTGTAACCGCGGCATTTATTTTTTAAGAAATCGCCAATGCGGGCATAGGTGGCTTCCAGTTCAGTTTCTATACCAAGGCGTTCGCCATATTCGGGGTTAAACATTATTACGCCTTTTGCTTCTTCGGGCACAGGGCTAGCTTCAAAATCACAAACAGCAAAATCAATTAGCTGCTCTACGCCAGCCACCGACGCATTGGTTTTGGCAATGGAAATTGCTAGCTCACTTATATCGGTCGCGATTATTTTTAAGTTGTCTGGCAAAATAATTTGCTCATCAAGCTGCTTTCTTTGTTCGGTATAAACAGCCTGATTGTAACCTGTAAGGTGCATAAACGCATAATTGCCGCGGAATAGCCCAGGGCTGCGTTTGGTAGCAAGCAGCGCCGCTTCAATTGCAAGTGTGCCGGAACCGCACATTGGGTTTATAAACGGAGAGGCTTTGTTCCATTTGGTGGCCAAAATGGTTGATGCGGCAAGCGCTTCAAGCATGGGCGCTTTGCCGGGCAGTTTGCGGTAGCCGTGCCTGGCCAGTGATTCGCCAGAAGTGTCTAAAAATATTTCTGCTTCTTCCTGTTTCCAGAACAGGTAAATGACGGCGCCGCTTAGTTCCGGCCCGGTGGATGGGCGCAAATCCGTTTGTTTGCGTATACGATCTACCACGGCGTCTTTTACCCTTAAATTGGCAAATAATTCTGTACGAATGGTGGGGTGAAATACATTGCTGGTAACAGAAAAATAGCCATCGGGTTGTATTAATTTTTCCCAGGGCACCGTAACCAGTTCCCTGTATAATTCATCGGGATTATTGCAAGTGAATGTTTTTAATGAATACATCACCTGGCTGGCGCAGCGAAGATTAAGATTGAGCCGTATACAATCTTCCACTGTTCCAAACAGCTCAAGGCCGGTTTGAAAACTGCGTACTATTGCAAACCCAAGGTCTTTTACCTCAGCCTGCAGCCAGGGGCTAAGCCATTTATGACAGGTAATAATAATACGGCTCTTGGTGGTAAACACTTGCATATAAGGCAAACATAAGAGAATAATAGTTTAAAGCAATTTAGCTGAACATAGCTAGCACCACGATTTTGAATTTTAGTTTTTGGAGCCGGGCTAAAGAATATGTATGAAGCCCCGGTTGCGTCGCACTCTTGTACTTTTAGGAAAAATTGCAGCAAAATCCACCGCGAGTACTGGGCCGGGAACAGGTTTGGGCTGTTGATGACCAGTAGCGGACAAGGCGTAAAAGAGTGCGACGCAACGAAGCTCCACAAAGCATTAATGCCGGGCTCAAAAAAAATCTCAGACTTTAATTTAATCAATGGGTTTACACTTTTTTTCAAGCAGCCGTATTTGCCGGTTTGCTAATTGTTACATTATCCTATATTTGCCGCTCAAATTTCAATACAGGTGCCAACTAAATTTTCTAAAGAAACCTATTTATACTGGTACGAGCTGATGCAGTTCATTCGCCAGTTTGAGCTAAAGGCCGAAGAAATGTATAAAATGGCCGGTAAAATACGCGGTTTTTTTCATGCCTACATTGGGCAGGAAGCTATTGCCGCAGGATGCATGACAGCAACACGCCAGGAAGATCCTTTTATCACGGCTTACCGCGATCATGGATTGGCTCTTTCCAAAGGGGTGAGTGCAAATGCATGTATGGCAGAATTGTATGGAAAAGCTACCGGCTGTGCAAAAGGCAAGGGCGGCAGTATGCACTTTTTTAGCAAAGAAAATTATTTCTTTGGCGGCCATGGAATAGTTGGCGCCCAGATTGGTACAGGTGCAGGGCTTGCATTTGCGGAGCAGTATCGCGGAACAGACAATGTGGTACTTTGCTATTTTGGCGATGGTGCAGCCCGCCAGGGGATACTGCACGAAACCTTTAATATGGCCATGACATGGAAGCTGCCAGTGGTATTCATTTGTGAAAACAACCACTATGCAATGGGTACTTCGGTAGAAAGAACTTCTAATGTGGTGGATATCTATAAACTGGCTGATGCTTACGAAATGCCGGCAGATAAAGTTGATGGTATGAGTGCCGAAGCAGTGCATGATTCAGTTGCACGCGCAGTAAAAAGGGCAAGAGAAAACGGAGGGCCAACTTTGCTTGAGATGAAGACATACCGTTATAAAGGTCATTCTATCTCTGATCCCCAGAAGTACCGTACCAAAGAGGAAGTGGAAGATTATAAAGAACGTGACCCAATTATGATGGTTTTAAAGACCATTAAAGAAAATGGATTTGCCACCGATGAGGAAATAGCAGCAATAGACAGCCGTCTGGCAGCAGTGGTGGAAGAAAGTGTAAAGTTTGCAGAAGAAAGTCCTTGGCCCGATGACAGCGAAGTATTGAAAGATGTTTATGTAGATAAAAATTATCCATTCATTGTCGATTAATAATTTCGTTTTATTTAGTAATAAAAACCTGTTCTTAAGATTTTAATTTAAAAACTTGCCTGGCAGAATTCAGGCTCTAAAAATCAAATATGAGCGATAAGAAAGTGGTTGAAGCAGAAAATGCGGATGTGTTGATGCGGGTAGAAGGTTTCTGGAAAAAATATCAAAAACAAATTATCATTGGCGTTAGCGCAATAGTGGTTGTGGTGGGCGGCTGGTATGCTTATCAGAATATGGTTGTGGCACCAAAGGAAGAACAGGCCGCCGATGCAATTTATAAAGCAGAACAAAATTTTGGTAAAGACTCTTTAAAGGCGGCACTAAATGGCGATGTAACCAGCAAAGGATTTTTATACGTTATTAATAATTATAGCGGCACAACAAGCGCTAACCTGGCAAAATATTATGCGGGTGTCTGTTACCTGCGTACAGGTGATTTTAATAATGCGGTAAAATATTTGCAGGATTTCAGCACCGATTCGAAGCAGGTTCAAATGATGGCATATGGTTGTCTTGCAGATGCTTTTGGGGAGCTAGGTAAAAATGAAGATGCAATAAATTATTACAAAAAAGCCGCTGAAACTTTTGATAAAGATGAACCTAATTCATCTGAATATTTATTCAGGGCTGCACTTAAACTGGAACTGACCGGAAAAAATGCAGAAGCTGTAGAACTTTACAAAAAGCTGAAAGAAAAATATCCTCAAACAGAGCGAGGTTTTCAGGCAGATAAATATATATTCCGTTTAAGTGTAGAACCAAACGAATTCAGCACAAAATAATAATGGCAACAAAAGGTAATACTGCATTAAACAAAGGCATCCCCGTAATGGCGGATGCCTTTGTAGTTATTGTGAAAACAGAATGGAACGAAACTATTGTAAACAAACTGGAAGCAGGGGCAAAGAAAGTGCTAAGGGATGCTGGCGCAAAATGTAGGGTAATAACAGTGCCGGGTGCAGTGGAAATTCCTTTTATTATTAAAGCCTACTCCGAAAGCAATAAGACAAACGCCGATGCATTTATTGCCTTTGGCACTGTAATACGCGGCGATACACCCCATTTCGATTATGTTTGTAAAGCCGTAACGGACGGCATTATTTCGCTTAATATAATTCTGGATGTGCCCGTAATATTTGGTATACTCACCGTAAATACTGAAGAACAGGCGTTAGAAAGGGTTGGAGGTAAACATGGCCACAAAGGTGAAGAAGCGGCAGTTACAGCCCTCAAAATGATTGCATTAAATAAGTCTTTGAAAAAATAGTATTGTAAACTGCTTTAGTAAATATTGGTTTTAAAATGTATTTAATTTAAACATTTTCAATCGGGTAAATCCGTGTCCAAAAAAATAAACACTCTTACAAAGGTCTTGCATGAACGTACAAATTTTTATACCCTGTTTTGTTGATCAGCTATATCCTTCTGTGGGTTTCAATATGGTGAAGGTTTTGCAAAAGGCTGGCTGCAACGTACAGTATAATGCAAATCAAACCTGCTGTGGCCAGCCCGCTTTTAATGCAGGTTTTTGGGGCGAGGCAAAAGAAGTTTGCACCAAATTTATAAAAGATTTTAGCGGAAGCGACTACATTGTTGCACCCAGCGCCAGCTGTGTAGGTTTTGTAAGAAATTATTATTCAAAACTTTTTGATAACTCCTCTGTACACAATGATGTGAAGGATCTTGGTAACAGGCTTTTTGAGTTTTCCGAATTTCTAGTAAAGGTTTTGGGTATTGAAGATCTTGGCGCCACTTTTGAAGCCGAAGCCACTTACCACGATAGTTGTGCCGCATTAAGGGAGTGTCACATAAAAGACGAGCCCCGCAGACTGTTAAGTAAAGTAGCAGGTTTAAAATTAAAAGAGATGAACGATGTAGAAACCTGTTGCGGGTTTGGAGGCACTTTCGCTGTAAAATTTGAACCCATCAGTGTTGCAATGGCAGATCAAAAAATTACCAATGCACTGGCTACCAAAGCTGCCTATATTATCAGCACCGATATGAGTTGCCTCATGCACATTGATGGTCGCATTAAAAATAAAAATGCCAATATACAGGTACTTCATCTGGCAGATGTGCTGGCAAGTGGCTGGTAAAAAGTTAATCATTGGCAGTTGATTTTCAAATGTTTTAAACATCCATTTTTTTAACCCTGCATTTTTGCCTTTGTTAAACTTTACTTGCGTCGCACTCTTGTACTGTATATCTTTATTCGACAATGTGCATTTCGCTAAGCAGATGCCAGCTCCAGCAATTTATGCTACCATTCATTTACAAAAATGACGCTTTTTATTAAATGTTATACCGCGCAATCAATGCTGCGCAGCATTACAACTGTACAAGCGTGCGACGCAAGTAAAGCATCATCAAAGAACTAAAGCCTGGAACCAAATTTATTTCCTTGAAAATTTGTTTGCACTGGCCTAATAAAATGTTTTAAAGGGTATTAAAAACGTTCGTATTATTACTTTGAATAAAACGACCAATAAGTGATGTTTACATTTAACTGCGCCGGAAAAATTTTCACATTCTCTTCTCCAATTGCAATGGGTATCATCAATGTAACACCCGATTCTTTTTACAACAGCAGCCAGAAAAGTAGTTTGGAAGCCGTGTTAGAAAAAGCCGGTCAGATGATTGAAGAAGGTGCATCAATAATTGATATTGGTGGACAAAGTACCAGACCGGGCAGTAAGCAAATAGGCGCTTCAGCAGAGGCGGAACGCGTACTGCCTGCGATTGAAATTTTGCATAAAGAGTTTCCGGGCATTATTATTTCGGTTGACACCTATCACGCTTCTGTAGCAAGACAGGCTGTTAACGCGGGTGCTGGAATGGTGAACGATATTTATGGCGGCACTTACGATGAAATGATGTTAACTGAAGTTGCCGCTTTGTTGGTACCTTATATATGCATGCATATAAAAGGTTCACCCGAAACAATGAGTGAAAACCCTGTTTATGATAATGTTACCAGGGATGTTTTTGATTATTTTATTGATCGCATCAATGCCTGTACGAGAGCAGGTATTCATGATACAATTGTTGACCCTGGATTTGGTTTTGGTAAAACCATCGCCCATAATTTTGAGCTATTGCGTAATTTTTCGGTTTTTAAAACGCTTGAAAAGCCTTTATTGATGGGCATTTCGAGAAAATCGAGTATTTATAAGACTTTGGGTATTTCGGCAGATGAGGCATTAAACGGTACCACTGTTTTGCATACACTTGGCCTGCTCAACGGGGCAAATATTTTGCGTGTACATGACGTAATGGAAGCAATGGAAGCAATTAGATTAGTGACTGAATATCAGGCGAATTAACCTGCCCTGCTTGAAAAATATCGTTTACAATAAAACATAAGCCAGGTTATTTTTTTTCAAATAAAATAAAATAAAATAAATCCTTGTTAAATTTAATTGTGAAATTATTTTCTAACATCATTTATTTTACTTAGTTTCGAACTCAAACCAAAACTCATCACTAATTTATCTCTTAAAACCATTTATCCATGTTACAAAAAAAATTAGCTGTACTTGTTACGCTCGCAATTGCGGTACCTGCTGTGTTTATTGCCTGCCAAAAAGAAATCACCCAAAAAGAGAATGCTGTAAAATCTGCAACTGCGGGTTCTGAGCTTTCAACTTCGAAACCAATGTTTACATCAGAGGAAATGAATGAAATTGGGTTAATTTATTCCAAAAATCCCGAAGCAGATGCAAGGGCACTTCCAGGTGCGGATGTTTGTGGTGCTGTTATTACATACGATCCGGCTCCGGACGTTTATCCAAGAACGGTTACTTACGATTGGGGAACAGGTTGTACCTCAACCACAGGTATTACAAGAAGTGGGAAACTAATGTATATGTATACTGGAGATTTATCAATATTAGGTAGTAAAGTAACTCTAAGTTATGATGATTATTACTTCAATGGTGTTAAGATCGAAGGAAAACTTAAGTGGTCTAATAACGTATATACCCATGGTGATAATGCAGGCCAGCTAAAATACAGGCTTACCTATAAAGCAAGAAAAACTATGCTGCCAAATGGTGATTATACAATAGTAGATGGGCATACAAGGATTATTAGAGGTACTGATAACCAAGGCTACCCTGGCTTTCCTTTTGGAGACTTTAGAGAAACATCAGCTGATGGTGCACCTCTTGAATACACGTCTTCAATTGGTGGTGTAGTCGAAAGTTATACAGTTAGCATAACCAGCTCGTTAATCTACAAGGCAGGTTGTGACTGGATTACAAAAGGAATGTTATTGTACAATTATACTGACCAAACTACTGCAACACTTGATTATGGCACAGGAGACTGTGATGATCAGGCTTGGTATACTGATAGAGACGGTAATCAATCCTGGATAACTGTTGGTCCATAGTAAAGAGAAAACAAATAAAAATAAAACGGCATGAAATTTTTCATGCCGTTTTATTTTACCATATGAGGATAAACAAAGCCCGGAATTTACCGGGCTTTGTTTTGATTTTTCCTTTTTAATGCCATTTTTTTAAACCGAGTATCTTCTCGCCCAGCTCACTTAATTCTGCACAATCATATTTTGTTTGCTCCCATTTGCGTGGGTCGCCTGGGAACGCATAACCTTCCGGAGCAATACGATGCTTCCACGAATTAATGCGCCAGTTGCGCAGGTCTTCATTTTCCTCCACCGCTGGTGTCATTGAAATATATTGTGCAAGCCTTGGCCGGTCACTTTCGTTCTTTCTAATACCATGCGCCAGCATGCTGTTGAAGATAAGGAGATCGCCTTTTTTGCACATAACTTTTTTAATTTCAAAACCAGCGGTATCCGGCTTAAAAGGATCGCGGTTTGCCGGTTGAGTTTTTACCCATTCGTCAAATTTTCTGTACAATTCAGGCACGCATTGAAAGCCGCCGGTAAATTCATCTGTATCGCTCAAAGCCAGCACACCCTGCACATTCACAGGTTTTGGAACCATACTGGTATCAGAATCCCAATGGATAAATGCTTTATATTCATGCCCCGGCCTAACCGGAAAATTAAGATTAGCCCGGTCAATTGTAACCCACAATTCTTCCATACCCCAAATATCAACAAATGCATCGTAAACACGCTGGTTCTGGCGGTTTTCCCACATAAAAGGGTGGTTATATATTTCCACCATACCTGTATTTTTCAATTCCTTCATTTGTATTTCCGCCCGGGCTTCGGCGTACCAGGTTTCCCTGTCGTTAGGGTCTTTTTCTTCAAATTCCCATAGCAGGTTAGCCATTTTTTCTACATTTTCTGGTGGTACCGCATCGGGTATAATTACATACCCGTTATTTATCCAGAAATCCCATTGTTCTTCGCTTAATACACGCAGTGGTTTGCCATTACTGCGGTCGTTTAAGTTGTGTGCGGTTCGTGCCACCGACGCATTGCCCGGCGTTTGTTTGTCATCGTACAGTTTGCCCATGTTGGCAGTTGACATTGTCATTGTTTGTTTTGCTTCAACTTGCATAGCTTTCGTTTTTAAATTTACAAAATAATATTATTAAGGATAAAATTTATGAACCAAACTAAATTACTACTATTGTGCTTCTCTTGCGTCGCACTCTTTTACATTGTGTAATTCTACTCAGCAACAAAATCACTTCTCGCGGCGGTGCAGATTACAGAATGTGTTTAACAACACCACCATCCACTCTTAGAGCAGCGCCATTGGTAGCAGACGCTAATGGGCTAACCAAATAAGTAATCATGTTAGCCACTTCATCAACCGTTGCAAATCTTTGCAGCAACGATGTAGGTCTTCCTTCCTTAAAAAAAGACGCTTCCACTTCTTTCACAGGAAGATTTTCCTGCCTTGCCATTTCTTCTATAAAACCAGCTGCACCTTCGCTCCATGTGGGCCCTGGTAAAACTGCGTTTACCGTAACCGCAGTTCCCCTGGTTAATTCAGCCAATCCCCGCGACACCGCAAGTTGTGCAGTTTTGGTAGTTCCGTAATGAATCATTTCTTCCGGCGTAAGTACACCCGATTCGCTTGAAATGAAAATAATCCTGCCCCAGTTTTCCTGTAACATATGGGGCATAAATGCTCTTGACAATCGCACACCGCTCATTACGTTCACTTCAAAGAATTTGAACCAGTCTTCATCCGGAATAGCAAAGAATTGCTTTGGTTCAAAAATCCCGATGTTGTTTACAAGAATATCAATATTGCCAGCCAGCTTTATTAACCCGTCAATTTGGTTTATGTCTGTAAAGTCCGCTGCAATACCCTGTACATTAGCGCCGGGAATTTCTTCCTGTAATGTTTTTATTGCCTGTTGAATACGTTTTTCGCTTCTGCCATTAATAATTACAGAAGCACCTTCTTTCAACAACGATTTTGCAATAGCCAAGCCAATACCAGCTGTAGAACCCGTTACCAGTGCGGTCTTATTTTTTAAATGAAGATCCATGGTGTTATTTATTTACAAAATAATCTATTACCAGCACTTTAGTCATATAAGGTTTCAGGTGGTTGTTTACCAAATCATTATGGGCTGGGTTATCCCAGTAGGCCTGGCTGCCTTTTTCGTCATCGAAGCTTACCACAAAGCAGTGGGTTAAACCCTCCTTGAAACCTTCTGGGCTGTTGTTAATGCCCCACTCAAATCATTTGATAGAAGGAATCTTTGAAGGCAGGGCTTTGAATGTATTCTCGATGTCCAGTACAATCGCTGCTGTCGCTGAGTCTGAGAATTTGAACATCACTACGTGGCGCAATAGGTTGGGTGGATTTTTTGCTGATGTTTCCTGAGCAAAGCATCGAACGGCAACCATTGTTAAACCGAGGACAAACGGTACGGTTGTTTTTTTTATGCTGGCACATTTTATTTTGTTTTTATTTTGATAAAGCAATATTACAAACCTTCTAAGCAGTTTTTCTTTTCAAGTCCAGCCAAGTCCAAAACATAAATTAATTTTGTATTTACAAATCCTAATTGCCGTTTGCCCATACTTAGAAATTTAGCACCATGAAAAAAGAAAGAAAAATTCATTACCATACAGTTAAAGTAAGTTATGGTATGTATATCATTGATGAAGTGAGAAAGCAAACCAGTAAAGATCATCCAACAGAAACCGATGTGAAAAAACTGTTGCAGAAAAGCCTAAAACAAAATGCGGAAAAACTTTCTTTGGCCAAACAAATATCAAGATACTGCAAAACCAATCATGGTTATTTATTGAAAGCAAAAGAAGATACATTAGATAGTATTGCACAAGCCCTCAATTTACCCATTCAGCGTTTCAATGAATTTTACGAACGCATTAACCAGCTTTATAAAAGAAGTACCAACTATTATACTTACCTCGAAAAGGCTGAATTGTATATGCTGCAGTTTAAAGCAGCCAACGATGAAGTCTACTTTAAAAGGCTCCTGAATTACAGGGAAGAAGCCGGCATAAAAACTATCCTGATTGATTACCCCTTTGGCGAGCTGGATATTAATTTACCTGCCAGTCATTTTGGTGCATATACAGATATTAAAACAGAAGTACTGTTTAAACAACTTTGTCTGCAAATGAATGCAATCGATTATAAACTATTAACCGATGCTTCTGTTACTAAACTTTTTGAAAAAGAAAACAAAAAGCCTGAAACATGGGTGAGCATTGGTTTATTCGGTAATAAGCTTACTGCGTGGTTATTAAAAAATAAGGCCTTTGCTGGCTGTTTCTATTGGCTGCCACAACAAAGCAAAATAGTTTTAAACAGAAAGGAATACGTTGCTAACCGCGAAAAAAAAGCTGACTATGGCGTATTTGCAAGGCTGCAATTAAAGAATATGAAAACGGTGCTGGTAATTGGCGGCATTGAAGGTTACGGTACCGAAAAAATGGGCGAGTACATTTGGCGCAACTGGCGCAAGATTTATGATACGGTAACTGCGCAGGAAGCTGCTTCTGTTATTATATTGTATAAAATTTATCAGGGTAAAATACATCAGCAGGAAGTGGTTGGGTTGCCAAACGCCTAAAAGAAAAATTCACGCTTCAAACGATTTTAACGGGCATATTTTTTTAATGGGATACAAATAATACATTAAAGCCAGGTATAAGTTTCTTCTTTCGCAACCTGTGGCAAATTGTAATACTTTACTTTTGCTGCTCATAAAAATAATTGCAGATAGTTTTAATACCCAATTCTGTTTCCGGTAACGTAGACAGGAATTAATAGTTCAACAGTATTACTGCAGTGCAAGAGTGCGACGCAACGGCAGCCTCATTATTGATAAAATGCCGGGCTAATAAAAAAAACAAATGGGAAAAATAGCGATTAACATAGCAACAGGAAGTTTGCAAAAAGAAGAAATGATTGTGGGCATAGACCTGGGAACAACCAATAGCCTTGTGGCTATTATTCATCCTGAAACAAAGCAACCTGTTGCTTTGAAAGAACATAACAGCAGCAGCCTTGTGCCAAGTATCATTCATTTTACACAGCATGGTGAAGTGATTGTTGGCGAGGAGGCGAAACAATACCTGGAAACAGACCCCGCCAATACGATCTTCAGCGCCAAGCGCTTAATGGGGAAGAGTTACAACGACATTAAAACCAACGCTAATTTTTTTACCTACAAGGTAATTGACGACGATACAGAGAGCCTTGTAAAAGTGCAGGTGGGGGAGAAGTTTTACTCGCCCATTGACCTCTCATCTTTTATTTTAAAAGAACTTAAACAACGGGCAGAACATATCTTAAAAACGCCGGTAACGAAAGCGGTTATAACGGTGCCTGCTTATTTCAACGATGCGCAGCGCCAGGCTACACGCGATGGGGGAAAGCTTGCCGGGCTTGATGTCTTGCGCATTGTAAATGAGCCAACCGCAGCAAGTCTTGCCTACGGCCTGGGCCTGCATAAAGAAGAAGAAAAAACAATTGCCGTTTACGATTTAGGAGGTGGCACTTTCGATATTTCTATCCTTCGCATTACGGCCGGAATTTTCGAAGTATTGAGTACAAATGGCGACACCTATTTAGGTGGCGATGATCTCGACCGTAGCATTGTAAAATACTGGATGGATGAGATTGGCATTACAGAAGATGATTTGAAACTGAATAAAGAACTGTCTCAAACATTGCGTTTAAAAGCAGAAGAAGCAAAAAAGTTTTTAAGCAGCAACGATAAATTTGAAACAGAACATAACGGCGATATTTTATCTATTTCAAGAGAAACATTTGAAGCACTAATAAAACCTTTTGTAGATAAAACAATGGAACGTTGCAGCAATGCTTTAAAAGATGCGGGCCTTACTGCCAAAGACATTGAAACCGTGGTAATGGTTGGGGGCAGTACCAGGGTTCCTTCGGTAAAAAAAGCGGTGAGTGATTTTTTTCAACAGCCTGTAAAAGATACCGTAAACCCCGATGAAGCGGTTGCCCTGGGCGCAGCCATACAAGCCGATATTTTGGCCGGAAATAATAAAGATTTTCTATTGCTCGATATTACTCCATTAAGCCTTGGCATTGAAACCATGGGCGGTTTAATGGATGTACTTATACCGCGCAATTCAAAAATTCCTACAAAAGCCGGAAGGCAATATACCACCCAAAAAGATGGTCAGGGTAGTATGCGTATTTCTGTTTTTCAAGGAGAGCGGGACCTTGTAAAAGACAACCGTAAACTTGCCGAATTTAATTTAACCAGCATACCCGGAATGCCTGCAGGCTTTCCAAAAATTGAAGTAAGTTTTCTTATAAATGCAGATGGAATTTTGGTGGTTAACGCAAAGGAATTGCGCAGTGGCGTGGAGCAAAGTATTGAAGTGAAATCACAATACGGCATAACAGATGATGACGTGGAAAAAATGTTACTGGATAGTATTACCAATGCTAAAGACGATATTAAATTAAGGGCATTGGTAGAGGCAAAGACAGAGGGCGAACAGATTTTACAGACTACTGAAAAATTTCTTACTAAAAACAGCACGCTCGTTTCGAAGCAAGAAATGATGCAGACCGCGGCTGCAATGCAGGCGCTGCAACTCGCTATAACAATGGACGATAAAGACCTGATCCATAAGAAAATTGAAGAACTCAACGATATCTCAAAGCCTTTCGCAGAGCGGGTAATGGACCTTGCAATCAGTGGAGCACTGAAAGGAAAGGCGATTTAGTATGGGTATATTTTTTGTACCGGGCTTAAAAGTTTCATAGCATCATCGTTGCGTCGCACTCTTGTACAGTCGAATTTTTGTGCAGCATTTTTAGTGCATCACGCAGTTTATTTGTAAATACGGGTTGCAGTAATTTTAAGCATTTCAATATTTATATGCGGATTAAAATTTAGCGAGTTCCTTTTGCTTATTTTACATTCACAATGCACCAGCAAAAGAAAATTGCCATTCTCTTATCAGTAATTGTTACAGCAATTGCATTGTATTGTTATAATCCGTTTGCTTTGTATTTTCAAAACGATGATTTTATTCATATTCCCCTGAGCGCGCAGGGCGTATTACTCCAACACAATACTTTTCGTCCTGTTTGCGATCTTTCTGTTATGATGGATTATCAGTTTTTTGGTACAGATGCTAGCGGCTATCATACCACTAACCTGCTGCTGCATTTAATTGCCTCCTGCATTTTATTTTTTCTATCTAAACTTGTTCTTAGAAAATATTTTAGCGATATTGAAAATATAAATTTTTACAGCTTTCTTTCTGCATTATTCTTTTTTATTTATTCATCGCACAGCGAAGCGGTGTTCTGGATATTGGGCAGGTCGGCCATCCTCGGCGCAATTTTCAGTATGCTTTTTTTATATGGCTATCTTTTAAAGAATGTTTCAAAAACCTATGTAGTTCTCTACCTCACGTCGCTTTTGTTTGGTTTGTTAAGCTACGAAAGTTGCTGGGTGCTCCCAATATTTTCCATTATCCTATGTTTTATTGATGATGAAAAAGCTAGATGGAGACACGCTCTTACTGTTTGTGGAATTTTTATTTTATTCCTGTTGATACGCTGGTCATTTATTCATGAAGTGGCCGGCAATTACGAAGCCTCCGCTTTTATAAATCTGGACATAACGGCGCTAATAAAAAATTATTTATTGTTGGTAGCAAGAAGTTTTCTTCCCGCCTTTAACAGCGATTCAATACTTTTATTTTTTGCCGGTATCCTTCCAGTTAGTACATCAATCTTATTTTTTTATTGCGACAAGACAGTAAGAAAAAAAGTAGTTTTTCTCTTACTGTTCTTCTTAGCAAGTTTAACGGTTTACACATCGATAGGTATTGATACCAAGGGAACAGAAGGAGAAAGGTTCTTATATTTTCCCATTGCAATTGCCTGTTTAATGCTGGTAATTATGATTGGATTAGCTCAAATTACGCTGTTGTTTAAACAAGTACTAATAATTGTTTTTTTTGCGGTACAGTTAACTATACTTTTAATAAATGCGCACAACTATCGTTTTGCTGGCGAAACAACAAGGCTTGTAATAAGTGAGTTGCAAAAATTTAAAAAGGCCTCAGCAGTGCAGGTTTTGGGACTTCCGCAGGCTCAGTACGGGGCAACCATATTCCGCGTTGGCTTACCCGAGGCTGTAGAATGGCTGGTTAAAGACCCGGGTATTGATACAGTTATTATTTGTTCGCAACGTAGTGAATCTAAGCCTCTGCACGTTCCTTATAAGGCACAGCAGACAAGTGATACAACAAGTGTTTGCGAAAATTTTCGTTTAAAAGATGGGGCAGCCTTGCGCTTCACAGATTCTGTTTTATACATTATCTGCAATAAATAATATATTAAGGCAAATCGATTTAATGTTATCGTTGTACTTAACAGCTCAATGATCTGTAGGACGAGAGTGCGACGCAACTGGGTTTAAAAGGCGAAGTGAGGCCTGGCTCAAAAAACACAGATACATTATTGCAAATTTTCTTCTCTCAGCACGTCTTTTTTATGTAAGAGCCAATTTGAAAAACTATAATCAATTTTATAGCCGTCCGCAATTGAATCGGCTCTGAAGTGAATGTTCAAATAAAATTGAAAATTGCTATTGCTGGCTTGCCATTTTTTTGTTGCTGGTTCACGGGAACCTAAGTCATGCGATGGCTTTCCAAGGTACTGGTAATAGCTTTCCATCTTTTCGCCGGCTGCAATGTTTTTCCATTTATCAGGCATTATAAATGCAGCTGTTTTGGGTATTGCAAAAAAATACACAACACAATAAATAGCAGCAGCAATAATCAATACAACTGCTAAAATGCCTGTACTTTTTTTCATGCAGATTCTTTTTCAAAACAATAATCTCGTTCTACAAAACAGATTCTTGTTTTGTAATGTGTGTACCACTTTTCCCTTCCATATTGCTGCGCAGTAAGGTGTTCTGCCTGGTGTTTCCAGGTCTTTATGGCTTCCAGGCTTTGCCAGTAAGAAACAGTTATGCCTATATCTTCTCTAGCAGACTCTGCCCCAAGGTAACCGGGTTGTTCTGCTGCTAACTTTACCATAAGCTCCGCCATTTCGTGATAGCCCTCTTCAACTTCGGTGCGCAAAGAGGTAAAAATAACGGCATAATATGGAGGCTTTGGTGTGTTTACAATCATATCGGTTTAGTTTCTTTTTTAGTCGCCAGTTCTAAAATTTTTTGATGCAGATCAGTTACCTGGGGTATTAATAATCTTTGTTCGTCATTGACTACAACAAAATCGCAAAGCTTCATTTTCAGTTCTTCATCAATCTGTTTATTAATACGGGCAAGCACTTCTTCGCGTGTGGTTTGGTCTCTTTGCATTACGCTCAGTATACGCAAATGCTGTGGCGCATAAACGCCAATAATATAATCTAATACTGCTGCTGAGCCTGATTCAAAAAGCAATGCTGCTTCTTTTATAGTGTAAGGTGTTGTTTGTGAGGCAGACCATTTTTCGCCCATTGTAATGGCAGCGGGATGCACCAGCGTATTTAGCTGTTCAAGCTTTACAGCATCATTAAAAACAATGTTGGCAATATATTTTCTGTTTAATAAGCCATCGATATAAGCCTCGACTCCAAATACTTCTTTTATTTTTTGCTTTAAAGTTTCATCTTTATTCATAATATTTTTTGCAGCCGTGTCAGCATCAAATACAGGAATGCCAAGTGTTTTAAATATTTTAGCGACAGTACTCTTGCCGCTGCCTATACCACCTGTAAGTCCAACTTTTAGCGCCATGATTGAATGGGTAATTTGATTTTTTTTATTAGTTTATAGTAAATAAATAGGTGGCTGCAACTATCTACGCTGATCTGAATAAACGATTCCGTTGCTTTAAAACTGTTAACAGTACTGCATTACAGGGCTCAATAAAGATTTGAAGTACAAGAGTGCGACGCAAGAAAAGCTACATTTATATTCAACTGTTGGGCTCAAAAAAATATTATTCTATCTTAATCATTTTTATAAAATCACTAACCAGGTAGCTTATGAGTTTGCTGGTGGTTTCGTCGACCCTGCCATCGGTTAACCTGGTAGCCCCTTCGCAAATATGCAGGTAGGCAACTTTAGTATCGCTGGCCGTAAAATTAATATATTGCCTTGCGTGCAGCGGGGTAATACCTACAGGTGTTAATGCGCTGCTTAGTGTATTTTGAATGCCATCGAGATCGAGTTCAATACCACAATAAGTATCTTCTGTAAAGCCCGTGGCATGGGCAACAGCCTGTATAAAACTCCGTTTTTCATGAAGAAAAATATCTTCAAAAGTAATTACATCAATGAAGGGATTGTCAACAATATCCATCCAGCAATTTTGGGGAATATAGTTTTCGTGCAAACCAATTATGCAATATTTTTCCAGATACCCGTCTTCATCTGCATAGCGAAAACCATTGCCGCTATGCCTGCCCTCGGGTGGCCGATAATCTGCATGCGCATCTAAATTAATGGCATTAATTTGTGCTATCGGAATTACGCCAGCCTTATACAAACCTTTAGCGGCTCCTTTTATACACGGGTAAGCGTTGTTATGGCCACCACCTATTACAATCGGTATTTTTTTATTTTCGGTTACGATCTTTACCAATTTTTCCAGTTCATCGTCCACTGTATTTACAGCATGGCGGTATGCTTCTACTTTTTCTTCGTAGCTCTGGGCATTGTTTTCAATTAGCCTTGCCATTTCGCTAAAATCGAAATGACCCAGCATCAAAACATCACTTCCTTCAAAAAAGTCATTGCTCTGAATATTGAAAAACGATTGTAGAAATGGTACCCAAATTGTATCAGCGCCGCCAATACCAAAGTTGGCCTTTACGCCCATATCTTCAGGCACGCCTATCATCACAAATTTTGCCGATGATTGCTGAACAGATTGCTCAATATTTTTTGCATCTGCAATAACCTGCAGTCTTTCCCCCACTTTTGTTTCAAACCGTCGCAGCCTTGTTAATGAAAGAACATCCTGCTTATTGTAAATTTTTAAATGTTGCATGGCATTTTTTTTATTCGTTAATTATTATCAAACTACAATATCTTGAATTATTTTGAGCACGGCTCAAGTTTTTTATGTTATCGTTCTTTCTGCCGCAATAGATATCATTTACGCTTGAACTATTCCCAGGCACAGAAAATTTACATACACCTGATGTAAATAACAAACGTTTGCTTAAATAACCCTGATTAAACATTCTTAGCATTTGCGGCAAAATGAAATACGTTAACTTTGCGCAACAAAAAATGAAGTTCGTTGTTAGCTGTTAACAATGTACTCTCTGCAAAATATAAAAATGAATTTGACGCACACAAGAATTGAAGTAATGCATTTTTTGGCCCAAAAAATGGATAGTATAGTTGATGAGTTCCTTGGCAATATAGATGTTAACTGGCAACCTTCAGACTTTTTACCCGACAGCTCCAGTGAAAATTTTGGGGCAGAGATAAAAGATTTGCAGGCACAATGTAAAGAGTTACCCTACGATTACCTTGCTGTTCTGGTAGGCGATGTTATTACCGAAGAAGCACTACCCACTTATGAAACCTGGCTTACGGATGTAGAAGGTATAGACAAACTGCAACCGGAGGGCTGGAGCAAATGGATGCGAATGTGGACAGCAGAGGAGAACCGCCACGGAGATCTATTGAATAAATATATATACCTCAGCGGTAGAATTGATATGCGCCAGATGGAAATAAGCACACAGTATTTAATTGCCGATGGTATGCAGATTGGCGCAGCCAGAGACCCTTACAGAAACTTCGTTTACACTTCATTCCAGGAACTGGCAACCAATATTTCTCACCGCCGCACTGCAACACTTGCCAAAAAGTACGGATGCACCCAACTGTCTAAAATTTGTGGTGTAATTGCAGCCGATGAATTGAGACATGCAAAAGCCTATAAAAGTTTTATTACAAAAATATTCGACATAGACGCAAGCGAAATGATACTGGCTTTTGAAGATATGATGCGCAAAAAAATTGTAATGCCAGCTCATTTTTTACGCCAGAGTGGCGAAAAAATAGGGGCAACTTTTACACATTTCAGTGATGCGGCACAGCGCCTTGGCGTTTATACCAGCAGGGACTACGCAGAAATTCTGGACTCACTGGTAAGAGAATGGAATATTGGAAACATATGCGGCCTTACTGATAAAGCAGAACAAGCACGTGAATATTTAATGGCCCTACCCGAAAGATTTAAAAGGGTTGCCGAACGCAGTTTAAAAGCGCCGATAGAATACGAGTTTAACTGGATAAAGTAAGAGAGTCTTATTTGAAATCGTTTGCTGGTAATGTTATCAGCAAACGATTTTTTAAAAAGATTAAAATACAAAGGCTGCATTTGCGGCCTTTTTTATTGGAATAGAGATTTTTTTGAACCCGGCTTTAGTACTACAATTTAACTTCGTTGCGTCGCACTCTTCAGCGCCTTGTCCATTGCTGAACATGTGCAGTTGACCAGTGTTTGTTTGCGAAGGACGGTCAACGTAAGAACGTTGCTCAATGATCCAATAGTATAAGAGTGCGACGCAAGGAACGATGCAAGCTGAAGGAATTGCCGGGCTCAAAAAATAAAATATGTACCATGATTAACAAGTTTACCATAAGAGTTTATGGCATTTTAATGGACGAACGGAAACGTGTTTTAGTGAGCGACGAATATATACGCGGCGAATACTATACGAAATTTCCTGGCGGCGGCATGGAACTTGGCGAAGGCACGCGAGACTGTTTGCAGCGGGAGTTTATGGAGGAAACCGGCCTTGATGTAACCATCGGCGATCATATTTATACCACCGATTATTTTCAAATTTCGGGGTTTAAAAATACAGACCAGATTATTGCTATTTACTATTTTGCTCATGCAGTTGATGCAGCTGCACTTAGCCGGCTTATTATAAAAAGCACGCCTTTTGAATTTGAACCACACCAGGTAGCCGACCCACAAGGCCAAAGCGAAGTGCTTAGATGGATTGATTGGCAAGCGTTTTCAGCCGATATTGTTTCGCTGCCTATCGACAAAATTGTGGTGAATATGCTAAAAGGATAATTGAGTGAAAACCTATCCAGCGGTTGGGATGTTTTCAAAGCCATCTGAGTCCTGACCCATGGCAGCTAATTTCATTTTACGTGCGGTTTCGTGGCCAACATATTTTTCAATCCGGCTTTCTACAAAATAAATTACCGGTGTAAGAATAATTGCCATGGTAAACTTGTAAGTATAATTCACCATACAAATAGCCAGCACCTTTTGCCAGCTCCAGTTATTGCCCAATTTAAAGGCTATAAACAAAACAATAAAACTATCTACCAACTGAGAAATGAGCGTTGAGCCGGTGGCACGCAGCCATACTTTTTTTTCGCCAGTCATTTTCTTTATACGGTGAAATACAGTTACATCAACTATCTGGCTTACCAAAAATGCGGTGATACTGCCGGCAATAATCCACATGCCCTGCCCAAAAATGGCACTGAAAGCATCCTGCATATTTGGAACGCCATTGTCGGTTTTGGAGGTTAGCCACCAATCGGGTGGAGTTACCCGCATAGCAAGGTAAAACATAATAAATGCATAGAGAATCAAAATAACTGCGGTATAAGAAATTCTGCGTACGGCTTTAGGGCCGTAATATTCATTCACAATATCCGTCATTACAAACTCCAATGGCCAGAGTAAAACACCACAGGTTAGTGCGAAGGAAAGGTTGGGTTCGCCGAAAAGTGAAAAGTTTGCCGGGCTGAGACCAAACAGCTTTTCCAGGGAAAATATTTTACCACCAATGCACTCGGCAATTAAAGCATTAGCCACAAAAAATGCTGTGAAACCAAGAAAGAGTTTGGTGGGCTTATCTTTTAAGATATTATGAATCATAATCAGGAGAGATGATAGATTATCTGAAAAATAAATAAAATGAAATTAAATGTACGTAACCAAACCGGAACAATAGAATGTTTGCGGTTCAATAACAGAATTACCTCCCACAGGTTCACTGCAAACCCAAGAATAAGCGCACCCACAAAACCAAGGATAATTATAAGGCTTTGCGCATCATAATTTTCAATAAAATTTCCCACGTATAAAATTATCAGGCAAAGCAGGAATAAAAGGTTGCAGATAAAAGTTACCCTTTGAAGAAATAACAACAAACGCATAACAATTTTCGTGTAAAATACCATTAATTTGCCCAATCATAATTGTACGGTATGAAAAAAATTTCCTGGAAGGATATACAACCCCACCTGCTAGCTGTTATTGTTTTTTTATTGGTTGCTGTATTGTATTGCAGACCAGCACTAGAGGGTAAGGTTTTGCAGCAAAGCGATATGCAGCACTGGAAAGGCGCAGCCCAGTCTTCTTTTGAATACAAAGAAACACATGGCGATTTCCCTTTATGGACCAACAGCATGTTTGGTGGTATGCCGGGTTATACTATTGCCATGGGAGGTAACACTTTTATAGCAATAGGATACCTGCACCAGTTATTTACTTTGTTCCTTCCTGCACCATTTAGTTTTTTCTTTTTATTGTGTATATCGTTTTATTTTCTCACCCAGGTTTTTAGGGTTGATTACCGTATTGGTATTCTCGGTGCGTTGGCCTATGGCTATGCTTCTTTTATTCCCATCATTGTTTCTGTTGGCCACGTTACACAGGTTCAGGCGCTGGGTTATGTTCCGGCTGCACTGGGAGCCTATTTTCTGGTATTTAAGAAAAATTATTGGTGGGGCGCCGCTTTAAGTGCTGTTTTTACGAGTCTTTTAATTGGTATGAACCATGCCCAGATAACCTATTATTTTATTATCGTAGCTTTTTTTGCAACTGCTGCCCACTTTGTCTTATGGATAAAAAATAAGGAACATAAACACATACTTGTTACTTCCGCTATTTTGCTGCTTGCCGGTGCTAGTGGTATTATGAGCAATATGGTACCGCTTGCTACCACCTACGATTATTCCAAAGCCACCATGCGGGGAGGGGCAGCAAACCTTGATACTTCAACAGTTGCTTCTGCCGACAGCAAACCAGCCGGAACTTCGGGATTGCCCATAGATTATGCCTTTGGCTGGAGCTATGGAAAGGCAGAAACTTTTTCGCTGCTGGTACCCAATATTTATGGGGGCAGTTCATCTGGCGGCAGTTTGGATGCCGGTTCCAGCCTGGCAAAAAAAGCAATAGAAAAAGGAATCCCTGACGATCAGGCCACACAGTTTGCATCGCAGTTTCCTACCTATTGGGGCGATCAACCATTTACATCGGGGCCGGTATATCTTGGAGCGGTAATCTGTTTTCTTTTTATGCTGGGAATGACCTATCTGAAAGGCCTGGACAAATGGTGGATTGCAGGCGTTTCCCTTTTGGCTATATTAATGGCATGGGGCAAAAACTTTGAGGGCTTCAACACCTTTCTGTTTAATTACCTGCCCATGTACAATAAGTTTCGGGTGCCCACTATGACGCTCGTAATTCCTCAATTACTTTTTCCCTTGTTGTCTGTTATAACGCTCCAGCAATTTATTTTTAATGAAAAAGATAAAGCTTTTGCAGAAAAAAAATTAGTGATGGCTGGCTATGTGGCCATTGGTGTTTTCGGCGCAGCAGTAATGCTTTACCTAAGCTTAGATTACAAAGCCGGTAACGATGGCACCATAACCAAATACCTTGACCAGTTGACACAAAACAATGCGGATGAAACCAACAGTTTCTATAATGCTTTAAAGCAGGACCGCCAGTCTTTGTTTGGTTCAGACTTGCTGCGTTCCGTATTGTTTGCAGGCGCAGCATTCCTTGTTTTATGGGTCTTTGTAAAGAATAAATTAAAACCGGTTTATGCAATGCTGGCAGTATTGCTGTTAAGTTCAGCCGATGTTATTGCAGAAGGTAGAAGGTATCTTAACAACGACAGTTTCCAGGAAGCTTCTGCTGTTGATGACAGTTATTTTGCCCCCACCCAGGCCGATCTGCAGATAATGAAAGATACCGGCTATTACCGCGTGTTTAATCTTACGCAGGATTATTTCAACGATGCACTTACCTCTTATCACCATAATTCTGTTGGTGGTTATAGCCCCGCTAAACTGAGCATTGTAGAAGACCTGCTAAATTTTCAGTTACGTAAGCAGCCTTTAAATGTCGAAGTATTAAATATGCTTAACACCAAATATGTAATTGTAGCCGGAAAAGACAACCAGCCCATTGCGCAACAAAACCCCGCATCGCTTGGGCCATGCTGGTTTGTAAAAGCGGTTATTTTTAAAAATACACCAGGTGAAGCGATGAAAGCAATGGATAATTTTAACCCCAGAGACACAGCAATTGTTGAAGCTGCCTTTAAAGCAGATATTCCATTTACACCAACCGCAGATTCAACGGCAAGCATTGGCCTAATAAAAAACGACAATGATATTGTTACTTATAAAAGCAATGCATCCTCCAACCAGTTTGCAGTATTCAGCGAAATATATTATGCCAGCGGCTGGAAGGCGTACATAGACGATAAAGAAGCGCCCATTGTAAAAACCAACTATGTATTAAGGGGCCTCGCCGTGCCAGCAGGTATTCACACCATAAGGTTCGAGTTTAAACCTGCCTCTTACTACAATAGCTTTGTTTACGCAGTTATTGGCTCGGCTTTGGCATGGCTTCTTGTCATTGGTGCACTGGTACAATGGCTTAGAAAGAAACAAAAAGCAACAGTATGATTTAATACAACAATACGTTTTAAACCAAATGAACCGCAGTAAATATTACGGTTCTTTTTTTGGGTAATTTTTTGGATCAGGCATTTGTATTTTATGGCATCGCCTGTTGTGTCACTCACTTGTACTTTGGGAATACTAAGCAGCACGTTCACAAGTTTATTAGTTCCCGAGTTGTACGCAGAATAATATTTCAAAACACGTGAACTTTGAAATTTGTGAACTGCTGAAACTTATTCTAAAGTACAAGAGTTCGACGTACCTGATTCCATGATCTAACGATTCGTCAATTAAAAGTAACTTTTACTTCAATATGGTAACCGATCCCGAAAATGGTCTATGCCCTTTTTTTGTATCTATCACATAATAATATGTTGCAAGTGGAAGGTCTTTGCCATTGTATTTACCATTCCATGGCGTAGAATAGCCAACTGAAGTGAAAACCTTTTGACCATAACGGTTGAACACATTAACAGCCGCGTTGGGGTAAGTATTAAGGTTTTGAATATTCCATAAATCATTAATACCATCACCATTTGGGCTAAATGCATTTGGTATAACAGGGTTCATAAAAACCTTTACCACAACTTGGTTAGTTGCGCTGCAACCCGCTGTATTTGTTACTTTAATGGTATAAGTAATATCTTTAACAGGCGATGCTGTTGGGTTCAGCACATTATTGGAACTTAAGGCAGTAGAAGGTGTCCACAGGTAAGATAATCCTGTTCCGGTAGCGGTTGCAGGGAGTTTTATTTCGCCGCGTTCCAGTACTTCTGCGTTTCCACCTGTAACAGTTGGCGCAGGGTACACGGTTATTGTTTGCGTCTTAAAATCTGAACAGCCATTATCGGCATTAAAAGTATAGGAAATGGGATATATGCCAGAATCTGCAATGGCGGGATTAAAAATATTCTGCACTACTCCAACACCTGTATAAACGCCTGAACCGGAAAGTACGCCATAAATTTCCTTGGCTTGTGTAAGTTGAAATGCCGGGGCATTACTGCAAACCGGATTGATGACGGAGAACGCTACTTCAGGTATTGCTTTTAATATTAACGGGATTGTTTTTTCATCAACGCAGGTAAGCCCTGAATATGCTATCATCCGTACCAATATATCTTTGGTTGGGGGAGTATTAAACAGAGGATAGTTGTTCGTGTAATTGCGTGGCGCTGCATTGCGTTTTTCGGGTTCATCATCAATTTTTACGGCGGATGCGTTATTTCCAAAATCGTAGTACCATTCTATTTTGGTTATTTCGCCAAAATCAACAGTAGCATTGTCTACAAATATTACAGGTTGGCTACTGCAGAGTGTTGCAGCATTTATTATCGAGAAATTAGCTTTTGGTACACTGCCATTAACGGTAAATGGTTTAGTCACGGGTACAATGCACGCTCCGGAAGTTACGGTAAGCACAACAGCATAATTGCCCACAGCAGTATAAGTATGAGAAGCGTCTTTTAATACCGAAGTATTTTGAGTAGAACCGGGATCACCAAAGTTCCACAGGTATTGCAGCCCTGCGGTGGAGCCGTCATCGATAGTGGTTTGGTTGGTAAACAATGCGGCGCCATCTTTCAAACATATATCGGGCAATAGAAAAGCAACAACAGGTTTATAATTAACAGTAAATGAAATTACATTACTGATAATTGGTGTCAGACAACTTAATGAACTTACCACGCGGTGGTAATAGATGGTATCATTTAAAACTGGCGGGTCAAAGTCTTTCAATATTGAACCGATAATATCGGTAAACACAATATTGTCTGTAGAACTTTGCCATTGATATGTATAAGTTTGGGTTCCCCCGGCTGGAGTAGATCCAGTAATAACAGCGGGATCTCCGGTAACACAAAAAACTACTGGCGTTTGCGAAATATTTACAGCATTATTAGTTAGAGCAGTTGCCGCAATAACTGTTAAGTCTTCTGCGGAAGAGCTTGCCAGGTTTCCGTTATAATTAGAGCCAGGAACCTGGCCTGCTAACCCAGTTTCATAAACAGTATTGGTACCTGCAAACGCATTTATAAAGCCCGTAATTTTTCTTTTTCGGTCGAGGGATGTCCTGGTTGGGTCTAAATAAACCGCCTGGGCACTGCTGTTAAAGGATCCCGGGGCTGTGTTGCAATCTACCTGCAATGTAAGTGTTACAATAACGGTATCGCCCGGTGATATATTAAAATCACCGAAAAAAAGATGCGTGGGTGTCCCGGTATTGGTGATTGTTAAAGGACCACCAGCATTACCGGTATAAGTAACAATCCCCGATTTTATTGTAAGACCTGCAGGTATCTGTAGTTCAATCTGAACACCTCCGGCATTGCCACCGCCAGATGCATTGGTCGTCTTTACGGTATAAATCAATTCACTGCCCGGATATTTTTTTACCAAAGGACTTGCCTCGTACAGGATGGTAGTTAATTGCGGGTAACAGATAGACCCACCGCCCTGCAAATACGCCGGCAGATCTGATAAAATAAAAGGTTTTGAATTACCTGTTTTTCCATTGGTTGCATTATGTGTTATCCCTGCTCCTGAATTTGATCTGCCTGCATTTCCGGCAATACTGTTTACATTAACCGTACCTGATGATATCGCATAAAAAACCTGTCCACCTCCGCCACCACCGCCCGGCCCATGTTCATCATTCTGGTCGTTTTCAGTATTGCCTCCATTGCCACCTTTAGCTTCGATCGTTAAGACTGTTAGTAGATCCGGCTTAGATACTTTAATAAAAACACTTCCTCCAGCTCCGCCTCCACCTGCACCATCGGGTCTTGAACCTGCAATTCCCGGAGCACCTGTTCCACCATTTGCCAATATAGTTCCGGTTCCTTTAATTGTTTCAACATTTATCAAAATAATACCTCCGCCTACACCGCCTTTTACACCGGTTAGTGCATTGTTAGCATCACCACCACCACCACCACCGCCCATCATTAAGCGGGTAATATCTGGAGCACCTGAAGTATAGGTGATAGAACCTGGCCGCCCACCATTGGGGTAAGATCCTGGTCCGGTACCAAGTGCGGCTACACCATCTCCCCCAACGCCGCCTTCGCCGCCATTTCCGCCACCGCCACCACCAGAATTATGATCATTTCCACCACCACCCGCATTTGCTGGTGCGCCTTTTCCGTAAGAGCCACCGGGTAATCCCTCGTCTATATTATCTACCTGGTTAAAGCCATCCCACATATATCTTGGTGTACCGGCTATGCCCTCGCCTTTACCTACAGAACGGTCATCAGTAGAAGGCACTACATATACACTATTTATGTTAGGTCCCGAATTGGCAATAATACCATAGCCACCCCTGAAACCTTTGAATGACGCATCAATTGTGTAGCCATTAAAATCCATATTGCCGGAAACATCGAATGCAACAATACCGCCGGCCTTTCCATTAAATGGAGGCGTAGAAATATTAGAAGAAAGCACCAGGTTAGAGTACTGTGGCACCCGCACCACTTCAAAAGTTTTTTTTCCCGATGTTTGTGTTGCCGCCGCATTTACATAAGTATGAATTGTTCCTGTTCCGGTACCTGCACCTTTAAAGGTTAGATTACCGCCAGAAAGTGCTACTGTATTGGTTGCTATTACATATTCGAACCTTCCCGAATTGCCAATGTTGGTATAGCCCGTTCCTCCCAATGCATCGGGTCCCGATGAGCTGTTATTAGCGCCATAAAAATTGTTATTGGTAAAATTTATACTGGCATCCTGCATTTGAATGATCAGTAAAAGGTCGCCTGCTTTTATGGGTTCAGTTCCAAAATTATTCCCATATAAATCATTGGGTGGAACTGCCGCAAGGCTAATGGTTTTTGCACCTGCAGCAAGCGTAATATTGCCTGCTGGTGGAAAATATGTGTTGATAGACGCCGAAATATTTTCAGGCCCGTCAAGCCCCGGTGTGCCGCAGATTTGTGCGGATGCCTGTTTAATAAGGCTGCTGAAACAAACGATTAAAAGAATATTCTTCACGTTTTAAAACTATGCGATAAATGGTAACGAATTGAATATTTTTTTGTACGGGATGTTGAATTATTAGGAAGCTTTCGTTGCGTCTCATTCTTGTACTTTAGAATAGGTATCGCTTTTACCTGAGAGCTGCGAGCTCCTGTATTTGCCCACGGCTTATAACTTATAGCTGAGGGATCACAGCTTATTATTGTTCTGAACGTACAAGAGTGCGACGCAAGTGAAGCCCAATCGAAGTTCAAATGCCTGGCCCAAAAATGTATTACATTATTGTTTCCATTTATCTGCAAGCACTTTAATAAAATAACCGCCTACTACACTTCTCGCCTGGAAGCCAACCTGAGTACCATCAAGGGTTTCGTGCCAATCGCATAAAGGAACACGTGTAGGTGTTTGTGTAGAAAATTTATAAACTGGATCGATGAGTTTTTCAAAGTCGCTTTGGTTATTTGCAAGTGTTGAGGTCCACAAAATCCAGTCTGATTTTGTATAGGTTTTGCGGCTGTCGAGCGGCAAACCAAATGCATTTTGTTTGGTTAAATAATAAGCCACTTCTTTATTATAAACGGCTTCAGGAAATAAATGCAGGCCAAGAATTTTATCCCATACCAAATTATATTTTTGACTCCACGAATTCTTGTTGTCGTAAGTTAATGAATAGTGATCACCTGCACCGGCAAGTTGCTGCCATTTTGTAGCCATAGTTTTTGCAATGGCTGAATATTTTTCTGCGGTGGCCTTATCGCCAAGCATATCTGCCATCATTGCGTAACCGCCCACACCGCAAATAGCTTTTGCAGCAAGGTTTGCGTTGCGTGCAAGGTGGCCCGCAAAGTCATCTGTACAAAGTTGGTTGGCGGGGTCGAGACCCTCATTCACCAAATATTCAACCCATGTGCTTAGTGTTTTCCAATGTTGTTTTGCATAAGCTGCATTGCCTTCTGCTTTGGTAATGGCAGCTGTAAGTACCACCATATTACCGCACTCTTCAACCGGCATATCTTCAGGATAAGTTTGCCCATTTGCCAAAGGGAAAGTGCCCAAATCGTGTGCTGCAAAGGGTTTGGTCCATTTACCACTTTCGCTGTAATAAAAAATACCGTTAAGCAGGCCTTTCGTTAACTCCGGATTATAAGCGAGATACAGCGGCGCGGAGGGATAGGTAACATCCACCGTATTGATAGAACCATTACTAAAATTTTCTTTAGATAAAAAAAGTAATTCACCCTGCGGACTTTTAACCAAAGTATGCGCTGCAATACTTTGCCTGTAGGCCGTAACGCACAATTTTGCATAGGTTTCGCCGCCAGCTTGTACTGCATCTTTATAAATCGTTTCATTTAATGAATTGCATTTTTTTAAAACATTGCTGTATTCATTGTACGATTGTGCCAATAATTTCTCAATTGTTGCGCTCGGTTGAAGCTTCCACCAGGGCTTTAAATTTTGCCCAAAATATTGAATGGCATAGAGGTCATCATAACCAATCATTATTAATTTTTCATTTTCAGTAGCACCAACTTTGTCAGCGGCAAAAACGGTGTTCAGCATTAATTGTTTGCCTGAGATTTTGTTTTTTACAACAGGCATTTTTGCCCTAAAATTCATGATTGATTCTTCTACTGCAGTAATAGTTTGTTTTACATTTTGTGCGGTTGGCACAGCTATATAAACATAGCCCCAATCAATGCGAAGGTCATCCCCTTTTTTCTTTAAAATAGGCTGCTCAAGTGTTCCTGCCTTCAATATGCTTAAGCCCCCATTTGTGTATTGCTGCGCAGCAACTTCCTGCGCAGGCATATCAGCCGCAAGATTTGTTGATGCGCCAAAATACAGTTGTACCGTATGTTCTGCGCCGTCATTCGATTTTGTTTTGAAAGAAATATACGAGACAGGTCTTGATAAAATATCCAAATCATTGATCAATAATGGCGATGTAAAAGTGAGTGTAAGATCAACCGCACCGCAGGTAAACTGATACATAGTTTGTGTAGCATTCGTGTTCACCAATTTCTGTTCAGCCAAAAGCATATCAACTTCATTTGAAGACGGTTTTGGATCGGTACTTAAGCCTGCATCAAGCCATGCACCACCTGCAGTATTTTCGCAATGAATTGCCAAAACATTTTTACCTATTTTAAGTTTGCTCTTTATTGCATCATCAATGGGAAAATATTCGGGCTTGCCATTCCAGCAACTGCATTCATAAATTTTTTCGCCGTTCAAAAAAACTTCGGCATTATCATCATGATGCAACTTCAAATATAACTTGCCCATGTTCACATCACTCAATATAAATGTACGGCGCATCCAAATGTTCTTACTTAGCCATGCGGTTTTTGCATAACTCTTATCATCACTAAACGGTGCCATTCCACTTTTCCATTTGCTTTCATCAAAACCAATATTCATCCAGCCCGCTTCCGGCGTGGCTTCTGTGTATTTGCATGCATAAGGCTTTTCATCCGCAGCAGCTAAAACGGTTTGTTTACTCTTCTCTTCCTTACCTAAAAAGCGGTAAGTATTTCCATCCACTTTTATCATGCCAATCAATGATTGATTGGCTCCCGTCCAGTGCTTTGTTGGGGATGCATTTAACGCATCTGTAAACGACCAGATACTGAAATACGGATTGTGTGTTATCAACGGATAAGCCGGAGCTTTATCAACCTGTGCCAATATTTGCTGCGAACAAAACAATAGGAAAAATAATTTTAGTGATCGCATGTTTTCATTTTATTTTTTTATGAACCGGGCAATAGTTTTTCAATGAGTCATTGTTGCGTCGCACTCTTGTACGCTATAACTTATGGTGACAAAAAATACATCCATTTTTTTAGTTACTCTGTCTAAAGCCGGTTGTAGTGTATTGTTTAACCCAGGCTTTAAAGCCTGGGTTGTTGTAAATGCAATTTGTGGGCTTTAGCCAAAGCTTTATATTTTTTAGTTTTTACCCGTTAACGATTTAATCAGTTTAATTTCATCTTCGCTAAATGGCGTTCCGTCTTTGCGGAATATATCATGAAACCAAATCTTTGGTTCAGCCCCATCAGGCATTGGTGTATCCCATGCATAAATTGTATTTGTTTTACCCGACACAAATCCCCAGTTTATAGCACCTACATTATTTTGTTTTAGGAGTGGCATAATATTATCAAAACGGCTGCCTCTTGTGCGTGCCATATATTCGGTGCAAATCATTGGGCGACCATAATTTTTCAAACTGTCAATTACCTGTGCATGTTCTTTTTCATCGCTGTAATTGTGATAAGTAATCACGTCAGAATTCTTTAACTGGAATGCGTTAAGTTCTGTTAAGTCTGGCGTCCATACACCAGCAGATAAAGGTTGATCTGGATTAATCTGCCTGCCCCAGCTAAATACTTTTGAAAGCAATGGTAAACTTTTAATGCTATAACCACCATTACCCGGCTCGTTATAAACATCCCACAACAAAATTCTTTTATCGTGTTTGAAAGTAGTTAATACATCTTTTACATATTTCTCCAGTGTGCCAACAATAGCAGGATTATCATATAGCAATTTACCAGGATCTTTTACCCAGCCCGAATTGTGTACACCCGGCTTTGGCGCACGCTGTATGCCTGGTGCACAATTTTCGTCCCAGCAGTCATCAAAGAAAACAAACATGGTTTTTATATGATGTTTGTCAGCAATGGCAAGGTATTCGTCTATTCGTTTTTTAAATCCATCAGCATCTGTTTCCCAAGCCAGGTGGTGCAGGAATACCCGCATTGTATTAAGGCCAATGCCTTCAGCAAACCCCAGTTCACGGTCTATCGTTGCAGGATCAAAGGTTTCTTTTTGCCACATCTCCAACTGATTAATGGCAGAACTTGGTGTAAAGTTGCAACCCCGCAACCAGCCTTGTTTGATGTACCATTCAATGGCTTTTTCTTTGCTCCAAACGGCCCGTTCTTTTTGGGCAAGTGAATTAAAGTTAAAAAGGCACATGGCTGATAGCAGTAGGAAAATAGTTTTTTTCATGCTGATAAAATTTACAATTTATTTGCAGTTTCAATTTATAGATAATAATTGTACATCTTCTGTTTAAAAAGTAAATACTTGTTGAAAAGAAAATTAATGTCCTAAAGGGAATCTGTTTAAAGCTAAGTTTGAAAGAAATCATCTTAATTGGGTCCCATTGGCAACCGGTATTGATGAAGATTGTGCTGAACGTAGAAGAGTGCGATCACCACCCTGGCGCATATGCGTCAAGCTAATTTTTGACAAAAATAGCTGAAAGTTTTTGCCAGTAATGGTTTTAGGTTGTCTGGCAATAAGGAGTTAGTAAATGGGTTTAAATATTAATGCGTTGCCGAATAATCTTCGCTTTCATTTGCAAGGAAAAAAAGCAACTGAGTTCTGAAAGTCGCATAGAGAACCAAAAGTACAAGAGTGCGACGCAACGGAAACTCAATAGTAGCAATGCTGTTGGGTCAATAAATGT
>JBBRDW010000037.1:0-35712 GCA_038203525.1 Chitinophagales bacterium
AAGTATGTGAACCCTTGTTTATGATCGTCTGCAGTTCTTCTACTTCTGATTTTGTTAGTTTAATTGTATAACGAATTACCATTTGAAAAATGTTTTCCAAATGTACAACTAATGCGTCATATTACGTTTAACTTAACACTACTTTAGAATTTGGCAAAATAGTAACGCTCAATATAACTGCCATTGAAATAAGTTGCTACCAACTGGTTGTTATAAAAACTAATGTTGTCAAAATGAAGATCAATTGAGCTGTGAGAATAATAGTCACTTAAATGAAGGTCAAGCTGCTGATGTATTCCGTTATAATAGCTTCCATTTTCATCGTAGTAACCGCCGGTTGTGTTAGAAATTGTCCAGCTCCCCTGCATTGATACAACACCGGTAGCATATTGGGCGGTTCCATTATTACTGAAGTAAAAACTTCCGTTCTCCAGCCCTGTACTAAATGGCAACCAACTGTAAGCGTCTCCTTCAGAAGCCGAAATAAGCACCCATGAACCTGCTATTGGTTCAGGAATTATGGGTGCTTCCACAACTTTTAAACAACTGGATAAATACACGGCAGCAAGAAGTAGAATGGTAAAATGTGTAATTAATTTCATGATTTTTAGTTTTATATTTTTAAGAAAATCAGCAATTAGTATTGCTGGCATACAGGTGTAATACAATTCCCCCGCCACATTATTTTAAAAGAGTTTCCTTCAACTTCAATTAGAATTTTATTAACGCCACGTGAAAAAAAATACAAAAGAAAATAATGATGTAACATTTTTAAAAAATGCTTTGCACAAGCTTATCCATATTACTGAGTAACTTCACAAGAGAGAAAAATAAAAAATGAATATTATTAAAGTTGTAAAAGGAGATATTACAAAAATGGCTGTTGATGCCATTGTTAATGCAGCCAACACTTCGTTGCTTGGCGGCGGCGGCGTAGACGGAGCGATTCACAAAGCAGGCGGGGGAAAGGTTCTGGAAGAATGTATGGCAATAAAAAACAGGCAGGGAGGTTGCAAAACCGGCGAAGCTGTAATTACAACCGGAGGAAACCTTGCCGCCAAATTTATCATACATACTGTTGGCCCTGTTTGGACCGGTGGTAACAACAATGAAATGCAACTGCTTGCCAGCGCCTACCGAAACAGTTTACAGGTTGCGATAAAAAACAATATTCAAACTATTGCGTTCCCTAATATAAGTACAGGTGTTTATAATTTTCCAAAACAAAAAGCTGCAATGGTAGCCTTTAATACTGTTAAAGAATTTCTGAAGGAAGATGTGCGCTTTAGTGAAATTTATTTTGTTTGCTTTGACGATGAGAATTATGCAATCTATCAGTCGCTCGCAGTTTTTTTCAATATAAAACCTTAAGCCAAACATATTTTTGGTTGTATCATAATACGGATCTACTCCTTCAGCATGCTGCTGTATATTCTTAAAGTACAAAAGTGTAACCGCCGTTTTGAGCGGGGAAAGCTGCAACTGGGATGCCACCTGCACCAAAGCCGGGCGCATAAAAATATATCGTTTAGCGAATTGCAGATTGTAAGTTAAGCCGACAAAAAAATATCGTAGTCCAACTTAATATTGAAAGAATATTTCAGTGGCGCCATATCCGAATCGATGATCGTACTGATTAATAAAAAAACGTACTTCTTTTTTTATCTTTAAAATTTCATGTATTTCATCGCGCAGCTTGCCGCTGCCAACGCCGTGTATCACTATCAGGTTTGGCTGAAGGTGGGCCACAGAAAGATTATACCATTTTTCAAATTCTTTTAACTGCATGGTTAAAATTTCAAAATTGCTCATCCTGCTAAAATCGTTGCTTAATTTTTCCATGTGAAGGTCAATTACACTACGTGCCGGCTCGAGATTCTGGCGGGCTTTCTTTGCTTCGTAAGCGTTGTATTCATTGGCTGCGAAAGATGAAACAGAGGGTTTATTGTCTGCTACTTTATCGGGATAGTTTTCGAAAAGTTTAAATGAAATGGTAGGTTCATTTTTCCGCTTGATTTCTTCAACACGTTGAAACATTTGTTTGCCTTTCAGCTTTAAAGAAGTTTCAAAATATTCGGCTTTCTTTTTATCTGGTGACAGTAGAGAAAATTCAAAAAATAAGGAAGGGTTATCGTTAAAATCGCTAAAATTAATATCATGAAGGTAGAAGTCGTGGCTGGCAGTAATTTCATTGGTAAGCTCAAAATTTATTTCGCCCAGAGCCTGTTGCTCGTAAATAAATTTATAACCTTTTGGGGTTTTATTTATAAGGTGCAGTTTAAACAATTCCACAACTTCGTCGCCAAATTCATCTAAAGTAAATTTAGGAATTAGTGAAACCCAAACGCCTTCTACCACAGGTGTTTCAGCAGGTTTTGACTTTTCTTTTGGCAACTGCTCAATAAACTTTTTTTCTTTTTTGGGCTGCAGTATTTTTTTATTTTCTGTAAACCTTTTAAAGTATGGAAAATCAATCTGATCTGTATAAGAAGGAAATTTTACGCCGCGTACTTCGATTACCACCATTTTATCATTTAATATCTCTACCACTTTTCCTTCTTCGTTGGTGTGCAACACAAGAATATCATCGCCAATTTGGTACTTCATTTTCTGATGCTATATTATTTCTTTGTAAATAACCGCAAAGTTAATTAGATAATTTTATGACTTGGTTAATAGTGAACAGCATTGCCAGTTGGTGAAAATTGTTCAGAACGTACAAGCGTGCGACGCAAGGGAAGGTGAAAACAGATTGTGAGCCGGGCTCAAAAAAGATTTACACTAATTTTTTTCTTTTGCGTGAACGAGAACTATAAAAGATAGAGACAGCAGGCCCAACAAGAAAATAAATAAACCCGGCAAGCCCCGCCATATTTCGGGGTAATAACTGCGATGAAATAACTGATAAAAAACCTATGATTATAAAAATAAGATTTACAAATATTTTTGTTCTGGTTTCAAACACTTCTATCACCGTTAGTTGTAGGGTGTTCTTTTTTTTAAGTGCATGGGCATACATAAGCAGGAATAAAAGATAGATAAATATAAAACCCAAACCATATACAAGCATTAAGGTTGGTAAATCTGTGGCATTCATTTCAAAAGGTGAGTTGCCGTTACCGTATATCTCGTCGCTAAAGATAATTGTAAAAAGGAATTTTAGCGGATAGACGTAAAATAACACTATGAAAATAAGTGTACAGTTAAGGGCAATAGTTAACACATCATCCAGCCCGTAGCGGCGAAAAAAAATATTCTGCTCGTACCATATCAGCATCAGCAAAATAAAACAAATACCAAATGGTACAAAACCACGCATGGTTTGCACCAGTTCTTCAAAACTTTTTGGTACTTCGAGCGAAACAATTAATAAGGTAACTGCAAATGCAAACACTGCATCGCTGAAAGCCTCTATGCGCTTTACTTCGTGGCCGCGCAGCCGAAATGATCTATTACTTTTTTCAATTTTTTTTGCAACTTCCTGCCTTATCATACCTTTAATTATTAATGAAATGAAAGTAAGCATTTGAGTATTACAATCGCTGTATGAACTGACCGAACCCTGCTAATTATTGGTAATAGATACGCTAATAAAAAGTTTTAGTACCTTATCTGGAGCGCATAGGTTTTATTTAGCCAGGCTTTGAATAACATCGTACTTGGTTACAATATGGTAGTTGCCGCTATCGTCTTTTGCAAGCACGGCGCCGCTTTCTTTGGTAATTAAACTGCCGAGCCTTTCGACCGGCGTTTCAAAATCAACGATGGCATATGCAGGCTCCATCACGGTTTCAACAGTTGCATTTTTTATTTCGGGATTGCTGAATATTTTTTGGAAAAGCCCGCCTTCGCTTAATGCGCCAACGATGCCGTTGCCGTTCATTACGGGTATCTGTTCGATATCGTATTTCTTCATTAACTCAACTGCATTTGCAACAGTGTGCGTTGGTTCTATGGTTATAAGCTTTTTACCCGTTCTTCCGTTTACAATGTCTTTAAAAGTTTTTACTTCAAGGAAGCCACGCTCCATCATCCACTGATCGTTATAAATTTTGCCGACATAGCGGCTGCCATGATCATGAAACACGCACACCACTACATCATCTTTTTTAAGGCGGTTCTTTAATTGCATTAAACCCTGCAGGCAACTGCCGGCGCTGTAACCGCAGAACATGCCTTCTTCTTTTGCTATGCGGCGGGCCATTATGGCGCCGTCTTTATCTGTAACTTGCTCAAAATAATCTATTACGCTCATGTCGTAATTCTGCGGAACAAAATCTTCGCCAAAACCTTCGCTGATGTAGGGGTGCACTTCGTTCATATCCACTTCGCCGGTACGGAAATATTTGGTAAGCAAGGAGCCATATACATCTATGGCCCAAACCTGTATGTTAGGATTTTTTTCTTTAAGGTACATGGCCGTTCCGGTAATGGTGCCACCCGTACCCGCCGTGCAAACGAAGTGCGTAATCTTACCCTCAGTCTGTTCCCAAATTTCGGGGCCAGTACTTTCGTAATGCGCCATCCTGTTAGCAAGGTTATCGTACTGGTTCATGTACATTGAGTTGGGCACCTCCCTACCCAGTCTTTTGGCTACACTATAATAACTTTTGGGATCTTCAGGCAATACGTTAGTGGGGCACACAATTACCTCTGCTCCCACTGCTTTTAAAATGTCAGCCTTTTCTTTGCTTTGCTTATCCGTGGTTACAAAAATGCACTTGTATCCTTTTACGCAAGCAGCCAAAGCGAGGCCCATGCCTGTGTTGCCGCTTGTGCCTTCAATAATAGTTCCGCCGGGTTTTAGCTTACCTTCCTGTTCTGCAACCTCTACCATTTTAAGTGCCATACGATCTTTAATGGAGTTGCCCGGGTTAAAATAATCCACTTTTGCCAGCACGATGCAGGGAAAATCTTTTGTTATCTTATTCAATTTTATCAACGGCGTGTTGCCAATCGTTTCAAGTATATTATTCAACCACATAAACTAACAATTGTTTGCGCAAAGGTAAAGGAATGGAGTTTACAGTTTGTGGTTTACAGTTTGTAGTTGATACAAAGAAAATTTAGAGCCGGGCAATATTAAGTCCATGAAACTTCGTTGCGTCGCACTCTTGTACTGACGGAATTTTACGGAGCGGATTAAGAACTATAAAAAAAAAATGCTGAAACATTAATTAAAAAAACAACAGGATGGGGATACTAATCAAATAAAAGCCGGCAAGAATATTCACTAACTTTACGCTGCTTTGGGAAGTAATTTAAACATTTAAAGATATTTTTAAAGATGGGTCAATTTAGTAACGCCATAAGTGCAGCGCACAAAACATTTATAGAAAAACAACATATTTTTTTTGTGGCGACAGCCCCGTTAAGTGCGGATGGGCGGGTAAACCTATCCCCAAAAGGACTTGATTGTTTCAGGGTTTTAAACGAAAACAAAATAGCCTATATGGATTTGATAAGCAGCGGCAATGAGACCTCTGCGCATACCTTAGAGAACGGACGAATAACTTTAATGTTTTGCTCTTTTGAAGGGGCTCCTAAAATTCTGCGAATGTATGGACACGGTTTTACTGTTTTGCCGGGCACAGAGAATTGGGAAATTTATTCGCGCAACTTTCAAGTTTACAGAAGTACGAGGCAAATTATTGTTGCGGATATAGACCTGGTTCAAACATCATGCGGATTTGGTGTACCCCTTTTCGACTATGTGGAGGAAAGGGATATTCATTTTGAGTGGGCAGATAAAAAAACAGATGAAGAACTGTACGAATACAAAATTAAAAATAACTCCGTAAGTGTTGACGGCTTGCCCACTACGCTTGCCAGGTGAAACAATTATTCTGAAATATTAATCCCATTCTGTTGCAAAAATGTTAATTTAAAAAGCCTTAAAAGGATTAGGATATATTGAGCCTTTTTAGAGAACTTTTAATGTGGCTTGTTGCCAATAACATGCACATTTGCAATTGTTGAGTATTGAAAAAAGAGGACAAGAGTGCGACGCAAAGGAAGTTGATTAAAATTACTGCGGCAGGGATCATAAAATTCTTATTTAATTCCAAAAGGATGCAAGTAAATACTGTATATTATATATCATTTTGCTGGCCCACCTCACTTAAAAAAAATTATTTACATATAAACAAATTAGAGTAAAAAATCTTTTTAATATTATATGGTAGAAAATAAAAACAATTAATATCTTCGGCACCTAAATTTTTTCAGCGATATAAAGCAACCAAAAGGACATTTATGAATAGAAAAGCACCGGTTTGGGTAATATTATTAATTGTTTGGGTATTTTTAATGGTTACAATTTGGTTTGGCTGGGCTGTTTGGAACGTGAATACTGGAAGGAATACATTTTCTAAAAGTACCGGGGAATCTATACTTTTTGTTGCGAAATTACCTACGCTTGTTAGCCAAACCTACCATGCCGTAACTGCACCGGAAGGGGCTAACTTGATGATAACGAGCGAAAAGAACAAAGGTATTGAAGGCCTTCAGGTGAAAGCTCCAAATTTTGTTGACAGTAATTATCTGCTTTTATCGTCCTACGACAAAACCGAAAAACAGTCTACAGTAAAATTAATCCGTTTATCGGATCAGAAAATTCTGCATCAATGGACCCCAGATGTTGAAGATGCACTTAAGCTTTATATTAAGAAAGACAGCGTGCCATGGCAGATTGAGCACAACGCAGGTAACTTCAGAATGCTACATCCATTAGTTGCAAATGACGGATCAATTTTTTACAATTTTATTTTTTCCCCTTTAATAAAAATGGGCAGTGATTCAAAGATTATCTGGTCTGTAGAGGGTATGTTCCATCATTCATTGGAATTTGATGCGGACGGTAATATTTGGGCGCCGTGCCTTGTGGAAAACACAAAATTCAAGTCGTCAGTTTTAAAAGATTACAAAGATGACAAAATTGTGGAAATATCGCCTGACGGGAAAAAGCTTTTTGAAAAATCTATTAGCGAAATATTGCTTGAAAATGGCTACAGAGGCCTTTTATGGGGCGTTGGCCCTTACGAGGAGGATGAAATTCATCTTAATGATATACAGCCTGCACTTACTTCATCTCAATATTGGGAAAAGGGAGATTTACTTATTAGCATCAGGAATAAGAGTACTGTATTTTTATACCGCCCGTCTACAAACAAAATAACTTGGCTAAAAACGGGCCCTTGGCTAAACCAGCATGATGTAGACTTTTTAAACGATACACAAATCAGCTTATTAGGAAATAACGTTATACGTGGAGATAAGATGACGTTGATTGATGGATATAACGATGAATATATCTACGATTTTTCAACAGACTCTATCGCTACACCATACACGGAGTTTTTTAAGAGTGCAGATATAGGTACTCTTTCAGAGGGCCGCAGCGACATTCTTGCAAATGGTGATATATTTATTGAGGAAACGGAAGTTGGAAGATTATTAAGGGGAAGTAAAACCGCAACAATTTGGCAATATGCAGAACATACTGATGCAAAATCTGTAGCAGCCCTTTCTTGGAGCCGCTTTGTTTCAAGCAATGAATTCAATAACTTAACATTTTTAAAAACCAAATAAAATTCAATTATTATGCTTACTATTATTGTTGCTAAGCTTATGTACTTAGGACCAGGATTAGGTGGAGGCGTTATCACAGCTATCTTAGGTACTATCGGTGCATTCTTTTTGGGACTGTTCGCAATATTGTGGTATCCGATTAAGAAGCTAATTGCTAAATTCAAGAAAAAAAAATAATTATTTAAAATGGCAATTACCATCTATCTGGCTGTTGTAGTATTTATTACAGGTTTTCTTGTTGACGTATTACCTTTTCTCAAAATTATAAAGAGTGTCTCTGAGCTGAGCAAAAAATCTGTTGCAACAATTCAGTCTACAGACTTGGACGACGATGCCAAGCAGAAAGCTTTATTAGCTTGTTCAATGGGTATTTTTAAAGAATCTTTTAAAATAGCATTTTACACATTGCTGATTTTTGGGGTTGTTTATGTATTATTTTGGCTTAGCAAATTTTTTCCGCCTTTGTCAGAAGATGCTCTTATTGACTATTCAATTACCTGGACTGGCATAATCGTTTCTCTGGCTGCTTTCTCTATCTATTTTATTATCAAAAAGCTCTATGTCAAATACCGAGTATAGTGGTCTTTCGAAATTCTTGCATCGTCTTGCTTTAAAATCAAAAGCGATCGCAGAAACTTCTTTTGATATTGAATGTTCTACGGCTAAAGGCGATACCTCAGATTTTTCTGACAAACATGTTTTTGTATCTGGTCTTGCAAGGTCTGGAACCACTGTATTAATGACTTATTTATATGAAACGGGTGTTTACAGATCCCTAACCTATCTGGATATGCCATTTGTGCTTATGCCCAACCTTTGGAAGAAATTTTCAGGCAGTAAAAAAGCATCAGAATCAGAATACAAAGAAAGAGCACATAAGGATGGTATTCTGGTTGGTTTTGATAGCCCTGAAGCATTTGAGGAAGTTTTTTGGAGAATTTTCTGTGGACCTGATTTTATTTTCGATGACAAGCTCAAATTGCACGAAGTAAATGATGAAGTAATTGAAAACTTTAAAAAATACGTCCGAAATATTCTTCTAAGCAGAGATGCCCCCGATAAAAAAAGATACCTTTCGAAAAACAACAATAATGTGCTCCGTTTGAAGTCTATACATCAGGCTTTCCCTCAGGCGCATATCATCATTCCATTTCGGGATCCGCTGCAGCATGCACTTTCTCTAATGAAACAGCATGAGCATTTTTCAGAGGTACAAGAGGGAGACAAGTTTACCCTTGAATATATGACTTGGCTTGGTCATCATGAATTTGGGTTAAATCAGAAGACTTTTTTTCTGAATGATGAAGAGACTTTCAATAAAACGGAATCCTATAAAAAAACAGACATAAATTTTTGGCTGGCGGATTGGAAAAACTATTATAAATACGTAAATAGCAACCATCCAGCTAACAGTTTATTTCTAAGTAATGAAATATTTTCTGCAAATCCTGCTGGTGTCTTGGCGAAGCTTTTCGCGATACTTGAAATTGAGTTGCCAGTTGTAAAAGAAGAGCCTTTTGTTCCCCGCCCGAAGACTATAAGCGGGTATGACGAAACGCTATTAAATGAATGTAACGCTATCTATAAAGAACTTGAAGCGAAATTTAACGGCTGGTATCTGTAGAAAGCCTATTTAATTTTTAATCATTTTATAAATATTTTTCAGACATTATTAGTGTAAAAACTGACGATGTCTGCTTTTTTAGTAAGCGATAATTCTACAAACTATTTTGACTTTTCATTTGGCACAAACTGATTTTGCTACTATTAAGCTTTGTTTTGTACCCACTTGTACTTGTACTTTTATACCAATATGCAGTAATCTGCAACAACTTCACTAAACCCAATACGCTAAATATCAATCTGGAATAATCTGGCTATTAATACCTCCTGATTTCTGGCGATCAAATTATTGCAATTATAATTTCTCCAAAGCCAAATATTTCCCATTTGCAATTACACCTCCAGCTATTTCAACTGCTATCATATTATAATATTTTTAGTATTTCCTTCGAATGGAACAAACCTGGAGCTAAAGGCAATAAGGTCAAATTCTATTAACTAATTCATTATCAATTGATTATTATTTTTTAGCCTTCTTTGGCACATTAATTGACGTTAAGCACTAAAATTTAACGAGTCCAATAAAAATGAACCGTTTAATAAACCCATTGTGATATGGCCGGCAAAAAAGTAGATCACAGACAATGAAAATTATTTTATGAAAGCATTTTACTCAATACTTTTACTTATCAGTCTTGTACTTTATACCGAGGCTCAAACTGATAGCACTAGTTTTATAAGTGTAAACAGTTTGTTTGTTAACCCTTCGGACAGAGATTTCCTTACCAATTCTGACAGTTTAGGCACTTCTAATATTGAAAGTATTCACAATTCTATCCCGAAAATTATTTCCGAGAAAAGCACTAAAACCCTGCTAGGGACTGCAAGCTACTACAGTGCTAAATTTGAAGGTAAAAAAACTGCAACTGGCGAAGTGTTTCACCAGCGCAACCTTACTTGTGCAAGCAATAATTTCAAATTAAATACATGGCTGCGTGTTACTAACCTAAAAAATGGTGAATCTGTGATTGTACGAATCACCGATAGAATGCATCCTTCAATGGCGAAAAAAGGAAGAGTTGCAGATCTCACAACTACAGCTGCAAAAAAAATTGGCATCACAAGTAAGATAGGCCTGGCAAAAGTAAAAGTTGAACAGGTTTCAAAGCGTACTGTTGAGTGAATATTTTATTTCAACTATGAAAAAATATTCTACTCATAACGCAGTGCAGCTATTGGGTTTAATCTGGATGCTTTTATTGCAGGCCAAAGACCAGCCAGCAAACCTACCACTGTACATATAATAATACCAGTTAATACCCAACCCCAAGGAACTACAAACCCTGTGTGAAGAAATAATGAAAACATATTACCCAGCAACACGCCAAGTATAATTCCAAAAACAGCGCCCATTAAACTAATAATTGTGGATTCAAACAGAAATTGTTGCCTTATGTTCTTTTTCTTTCCACCAAGTGCTTTTATTAATCCCACTTCTCTTGTTCGTTCATTCACGGAAACCAGCATAATATTCATTAAACCAATTGCAGCACTAATCAAAGTAATAAAACCGATAGCGTTAGCTGCTCCCAAAATACTGCTCAGTAACCCTAAAAATGTTTCCGCAAGCTTATCGCTCTTTTCAATTGCAAAATTTTCATCATCCCGCGGAGTTAATTTTCTTATGCCACGAAATACAGAAGTAGCCTCATCCACAGCTCCGCCAATCTGTTGCACATCATCCGCCATTACACCAATTAAGAACGACGGCGAAATATTACTCATCCTCCTTACATTGTTATAAGTAGTTATTACAACATTATCAGCCCTAAGCAAAGCACTGGAACCTTTGCTTTTTAATATCCCTATTACACGATAAGGGATCCCTCCAATACTTACAATTTTATCTACTGCTTTTGCTTTGTTTGATTCACCAAATAATTTTGCAACTACATCACTCCCCAAAAGGCACACGTTACGACCTGTTTGCACATCAAGATGGTTAAAATCCCTCCCACCTTCAACAGTAAATCCATTTACGCGCAAATAGTTTTCGTCTCCGCCGCGTATGCTTACATTCGGGTTTGTTTTTAAACTCTTATATCTTATTTCATTATTACCCGGTCCCGATAACGAAATGCAAACAGTAGCCGGATAGTTAAATGCTGCTTTAAACTGCTCTGCTTCCCGCAATAGGATAGGCTTATCCAGGTTAGATTTCTTTTGTTTTTTGGTTTTGTCCACTTTCTCCGTTTGGTTATCATTGCCAAACCTGAACCGTTCTTTATAGGCAATAGTAAAACCATTGGCACCCATGGTAGAAAAACTATCCCTAAGGTTTGTACTCATAGCATCAATGGCCGTAATAATAGCAATAAGGGCCATTATACCCAATGCTATAATTGCAACAGTAATACCAGTTCTAAGCTTATTACTTTTAACAGTACGAAATGCGAGAGAAAATGAATCTGTAAGCGTCATAATTAATTAAATAATTTTTTTGTAACCAGCCGCATATCGTTTTTCAGCTTTGGTTGTGTCACTCACTTTTACTTCCTTCTCATTATTCAGCAAAAACACACAGGCGCGATATTTTTTTTAACTGGTAACAAGTACAACAAACCTCTAGTCAACAAAATTCACACTGCCCATAATAACTACACTGTACAAGAGTGCGACGCAACGATGTTTAATAGTACTACCTGACCCATGGCCAAAATAAATCTGTTATAAAGATAAAAGCATTAGGCTACGAAAATAGAAAAAACAGATAGGTGGGTAACTGATGTTTTAAATGGTTAGAAATATAACCAGTAAGTTATGAGAGAAGGAAAAATACCTAATATTATAATGACGGCCGCCAGGGCAATAATACCATATTTGAAGGAGGGAGTTATTTCTTCAGTTTCAGGAGTCCCTTCCTTAAAATACATGGATTGTATCAACCGGAAATAATAATAAACACTTACAGCAGCAAATAAAACAGCTACAATAACAAGCCATAAATAGGATCCTGTTTTAACAACTGCGGCCAGCATGTAATACTTTGCAAAAAATCCGGCAGTTAATGGTATACCTGACAGTGAAAGTAGAAAAATAGTATTTGCGGCAGCTAAGGCAGGTTGGGTTTTTGAGAGGCCATTGTAACCTTCAAAAGTATAATCTTTCATCTTAACAAGTACTGCAAAAATACCAATGGTTGCAAGGCTGTAAGCTGCAGAATAAAGCAGGATTCCTTCATAAGCAATATCATTAAGACTTATAAGGGCCAACAACATGAAACCAGCCTGTGCAATACTTGAATAGGCGAGCATCCGTTTTACACTTTGCTGAAAAACCGCGGTAATATTACCCACAAGCAAGGTTGAAACAATGAGAATTGCGAAAATCATATTCCAGTCTACAGCTCCGCCCGTCTCATGCATACGCACTGCACAAAGTTTAATAAAAGCAATAAAACCGGCAGCTTTTACAACAGTTGCCATAAAAGAAGTAAATACACTTGGGGCACCGTCGTAAACATCGGGTGTCCAGAAGTGAAAAGGTGCTGCAGAAACTTTAAATGCCATTGAAACCAGCAGGAATAATAAACCCAAAATTTCCAAGAAAGATGCTACGCCTTTATAGATATATAGAAATGTGCGTGGTGCAGCTTCCAAATTAAAAGTTCCGGTACCTCCGTAAGTGAGCGCAATACCCATAAGCATTAGCCCTGTGGAAAAGGCACCCATTAAAAAGTATTTAAGCGCAGCTTCATTACTTTTCATATTTCGCTTATCGCTGCCGGTAAGTATATATAAAGGAATCGACATAATTTCAATACCCAGAAACAGAGTAAGCAGATTACTATAAGATGAAAGAAGTGCGATACCACATAAGACAAAGAATATTAAAGTAAAGTATTCAGCAACATAGCTTCCTGTTTTTTCTATTTCTCTGCCGGTAAGCAACACGTATATTAGAGTTGAGGCAATGGCAATAGAATTAAAAAGCATACCAAACCTGTTAAAGCTAAGCATGCCATAAGTATTAATAGAAAACATTGTGTAACCATATGTGTCGGCAATATTTGCTATAAGTAATACCAGTAAACCAACAGATGCAATATGCCTGAAAGTGTTTTTGTTTTTCACGAGGAAACTACAAAACATCATTAGAACACCCAGAGAAGCAGAAAGAATAATTGCGTTCATATTGTACTGTACTGTTCGTTAATTACAGATGAAATTTATTTAAAGCCGTTTGTACGGTATCATTGGTTAGTTGCAACATGGGCTGAGGGTATACACCCAAAACAATAACAACTATAACCAGTACAATCATCATAATTTTCGGCCCTGTAGTAATATCACCGGCATCATCAGTTGCCAATGAAGTTATACCATAGAGAACTTTTTGGATCATATTTAATGTATAAACCGCTGCAAGTATGATGCTGATTCCGGCAACAGCGGCAACCCATACATTATAATTAAAAAGCCCATTGAACATCATAAACTCGCCAACAAATGAATTGGTTAATGGCAATGCAATATTAGCAAGCGCCATTATTACTAAAAGTATTGCAAGCGTAGGAGCTTTTGTTGCAAGACCACCCAGTTCGCTCAACTTCCTTGTGCCAAGCTGATTTTCAATTAAGTCTGCAACAATCCAGAGGCCAATAACATTGATTCCATGGTTGAACATCTGAATCATTACTCCTTGCATTCCCACTTGTTCACTTGTAAAAAAAGCGGCACACATCAATCCAATATGGGCAATAGACGAATAGGCAATTAACCGCTTTATATCATCTTGACGTATAGCAATAAATGACGCATATAACATTCCTGTTACGCATAGAATAATTATAACGTGACTATAATTTAAGGCTGCGTGTGGAAAAACCGGAAAAAGCCAGCGGATAACAGCGAACAACCCCATCTTTACCATTACACCACTGAGAATCATGGTTACCGAAGTGGGAGCTTGTTCATAAGCATCAGGTTGCCACGTATGAAATGGAAATATTGGCATTTTAATGGCGAAAGCAATAAAAAATAGCCAAAAAGCAAAATTCTCCTCACTTATTGACAGCTTAGCCTGATAAAATGATTCCAGTGCAAATGAATGACCGGGTGTTTTGAAATAAACATACAGAATACCCACAAGCATCAATAAGGAGCCGATAAACGTGTATATAAAAAATTTGAAAGTAACAGCTATTCTCTTTTCGCCACCCCATGAAGAACACAAAAAATAAGCAGGTATTAAAGCGAGTTCCCAAAAGAAATAAAATAAAAGAGCGTCTGTGGAAAGAAAAACACCCATTAAACCTGTTTGCATCAATAACATCAAAGCGTAAAATTCGGCAGGCTTTTTATAATGATTCTGATAAGCAGAAGCAAACACAACAGAGAATGCTATCGCATTCAAAAGGCAGAGCATTTTTCCCATGCCATCAAGACCAATGCTGAACCTGGCGCCCAAAGACGGCACCCAAGCTGTATCAAAGAAAAGCTGGCTGTCAAAATAACCAGACACACCAGCAAATGCTACCATTAAGACCAGTATCGAAGCGAATAATGACCAACTTTTTGCATCCCGCTCACTCTTTGTAAAAAAAGTAACTAACCCGCTGATCAATGGAATTAATATGAGTAATAATGCGATCATTTTCTGATTTTTCCGGGTGCCTTTAAAATGTTTTTTGCAGGAATTGTATTATATATTCCTGATTCCAGAATACTAAAAATAAGACGGTGATGGATAACACCATGAACAGAATATAACTACTCACCTGCCCGCTCTGCAATAACCGCAATTGCCTTGAAGCATAGTTTACAAAGCGTCCTACACTATTTACTAAACCATCTATACCAGACTTCTCTATCACAGACTTAAGGAACCCTGAAAAACTGTTCAACGGTTTTACTATAACCGCATCGTACAGTTCATCTATATACCATTTATCTGCAAGTATTTTTCGAATCCCTTTATAAGAATCTTCAAATTGGTTAACAGCAAAAAGTTTACGCGTTGCGGCAAATATGATAACAAGCCCAACTATTGTTCCCCCAAAAAGATAATACTCTGCCGTAGTGGTCGCGGCACTTTCGTGGTTTATGGCAGGTACAACTGGTGCAAGGAACTGGTTAAAAAAATCTGTTCCTCCAAATATCTTGGGTAATTGAACAAATCCACCAACAAGGGATAAAATTGCAAGAATAATTAAAGGAATAGTGATAGCAGATGGTGACTCATGCAGATGATGTTCCTGCTCATGTGTACCTCTAAATCCACCAAAAAAAACCAGAAACATTAGTCTGAACATATAAACAGCGGTAAGTATGGCAGCAAATGCAGCGAACCAGAATAGTACCGGACTATGGGCATAAACTGCTATCAGTATTTCATCTTTAGACACAAAACCAGACGTAAAAGGGAAACCCGAAATAGCAAGAACACCTATTACAAATGTCCAAGTAGTTACTGGTAGCTTTTTAACCAGACCACCCATTTTTGTAATATCCTGTTGTCCATTCATGGCATGAATAACAGAGCCTGCACCAAGGAACATTAACGCTTTAAAAAATGCATGCGTCATTACATGAAAAACACCTGTTGTGTACGCACCAACTCCAAGTGCTAAAAACATAAAGCCTAACTGACTTACCGTTGAATAAGCCAGCACTTTTTTAATATCGTTCTGATATAGAGCAATCGTGGCAGAAAGTATTGCAGTGCATAAACCTACAACAGCCACTACATCCTGTGTAAAGGGGCTCAGTGAATATAAAACATTACTCCTCGCTATCATATAAATACCCGCAGTTACCATGGTAGCAGCATGTATCAATGCTGATACCGGCGTGGGGCCAGCCATTGCATCTGGCAACCAGGTATAGAGCGGAATCTGTGCGCTTTTGCCCATGGCACCTACAAACAATAACAATGTAATGGCCGTTACGTCCATTGTTGACAAAGATGTACTTGCCTTTTCAAAAACCTCACTATACGTTGCAGTTCCAAGTTTGTTTAAGAGTAAGAATACGGCTAGTAAAAAACCAAGGTCACCAATACGGTTCATTATAAATGCTTTCTTCGCTGCGTAATTATAATTGTCGTTTTTGAACCAAAAACCAATCAGCAGGTAAGAGCAAAGCCCCACTCCCTCCCAGCCAATAAACATAATAACATAGTTGGCACCCAGTACCAACAGCAGCATGGAAAAAACAAAAAGGTTAAGATATGCAAAATACCTTCCTAAATGATCGCTGGATTCTTCGTACATGTACGAAGTGGAGTAAACATGAATTAGAAAACCAATTCCTGTGATAATGAGTAAAAATATAACTGATAACTGATCTACCTGAAATGCAAAAGGAATTTGAAAACTAACAACATCAATAAAATTAAAATAGGTTACAACTGATCCTCCATTTGCTTTCACATCAAAAAAAAGGACGAGACTTACTATAAATGAAAGGAGTATTGTACCACTGCCTATAATACCTATGGTACGCTTTGATAACGACTTTCTAAAAAGTCCGTTTATCAAAAAACCCAGTAACGGGAACAATGGTACTAAGTAAACTAAATTATTCATGAACCTATCCCCAAAAGGGGAATTTAAATTAAATAAACGATTACTAATCCTGCTGCTTTGGCAATGATATTAATTTTTCAACCTGTTCAAAAAATTTATATCAACAGAATGTATATTCCTGTACATCATTACAATAATAGCCAACCCTACACTTACTTCCGCGGCAGCCACCACCATAATAAAAAAAACAAAAAGCTGCGCATCAGTTCCCGCAGCTGTACCTGCATCTTTTGCTACAGCCGCTGCATAGTGCATTTTAGAAAAAGCAACCAATAAAAGGTTTACAGCATTCAACATCAGTTCTATGCACATGAAGACTATAATTGCATTGCGCCGTGTTAAAACACCGGCCACACCAATACAAAACAAACAAGCCGCAAGAATTATATAATATTGAATCGGCATAGTACCAAACCCTCACAGGGTTTTTAATTTTTAATAAAAAAATTTATCAAATCCCTTCTCAGGGCTTAGAACCTTTAATCTTTCTTCCCAATAACTACGGCACCCACCATTGCACTCAAAAACAATACACTGCTTATTTCAAACGGCACGGCGTATACATTAAACAACACTTTGCCTAAATTCTGTATCAAACCAATATCACCTCCACCGGTCAATGCTGTTTTTCCATTAATATCAAAAGCAGATATTACCGAGGAAATAAAAACGCATAATAATAAGCCACCCGATACCACACCAGAAATTTTCATCCAAACATTCTTCTGGGGTTCTGTTTCCTTATTCAGATTCATTAACATAATAACAAAAAGAAACAATACCATAATGGCACCTGCATATACAATTATATTTACAATGGCGAGGAATTGCGCATTAAGCAAAAGATAATGTCCTGATATAGCAAAGAATACAACAATGAGCCACAACACACTGTGCACTGGGTTCTTGCTTATTACTACCATAATGGCACCAAATAGCGCAAGAACACTTAAAGACCAGAATAGAATTTCAGAAGTACTCATTTATAGTTAGTGAATTTGAAAGCTGAAAAATATTGCAATTGCTCCATTTTTTAAACTTCAAATATTTAATTTTAAATCGTTTCCCCTTTCGCTTTTGCATAGTCTGCCTTTTCCGTTAAGGGGTTTGGTATCAGCAATGCTTCTTTGTCGTATATAAGTCCTTTACGGTCGTAGTTCGATGGTGTAAATGTTTCGGTTAAATAAATTGCATCTTTGGGGCATGCTTCTTCGCAAAGACCGCAAAAAATACAACGCAACATATTTATTTCGTACCGGGCTGCATATTTTTCTTCGCGGTATAAGTTCTCCTCACCTGCTTTGCGCTCTGCGGCTTCCATCGTAATAGCTTCTGCCGGACAAGCAACGGCACACAACCCGCATGCAGTGCAGCGTTCACGGCCTTCTTCATCGCGGTTGAGTACATGCAAACCTCTGAAAACGGGGCTAAAGCTCCGCGTTTCTTCAGGAAAATTAATCGTAGGTTTCTTCCTGAACATGTGACTGAAAGTTATAGACATGCCTTTAAACACTGCGGGTAAATAAATCTTTTCCCCGAAGGTCATTGGCCTGCGGTCCACATCTTTTACCCTGTTGGTTAATGACTGCATTTTAAACTTTCAATTTAGAATGATTGCAAAAATATTTTTCTAATCTGTTGTTACCAACTTTATCTCTGTTATTATCAATAATACTTTAAGAACTTTTTTTGGGTACAAGCATTTGTTCTTCCCTCATCGCCTGTTGTGTCACTCACTTGTACGTTCGGAACATTTATGATCTGAAAAATACAGGCTGTAAGCTATAAGCAGTTAGCCGCAAGCAAAACAAGAACCAATTAAACTGAATTCACTTTCCTTTTATAGCTTGAAGCTTGTAGCTAAAAGCTCATAGCTATTCTTCGGTACAAGAGTGCGACGCAAGAAAACCTTCATTCATATTCTTTTGCCCGGTAACAAATAATTTTTAATTATTACTTACAGTATCACTTAAAGTACAATATAACCGCACCAGTTACAAGCATATTCGCCAAAGCCAATGGTATCAAGCCTTTCCAGCCAAGATTCATTAACTGATCGTAACGGAAACGCGGCAATGTCCAGCGTATCCACATAAATAAAAATATGAATGCAAATATTTTAGCCATTAAAGCCACAATACCAACGATTGCCGCAATGTTGGGCGATAAAGATGCTTCGTTTACAAATGGCATATCGTAACCTCCAAAAAACAAAGTAACCATTATAGCGCTGCTGATAAACATATTGATGTACTCGCTAAAAAGATAAAAGCCAAGTTTCATGGAAGAATACTCCTGATGATAACCCATATTGAGTTCGCTTTCAGCTTCCGGCAAATCAAATGGCGCTCGATTGCATTCCGCCATTGCACAAACAAAAAATATGAGGAAACCGAGTGGCTGGTAAACAATATTCCACAAATGATATTTATCATTTATCTGCTGTTCCACAATTGTTTTTAAACTTAAAGAGCCAGTCAACATAAGCAACGCGATAAGTGACAAACCCATTGCCAGTTCATAACTTATTACCTGGCTTGCGCCACGTAGTGCTGCCAGCAAGGAAAACTTGTTGTTTGATGCCCAGCCCCCAATCATAATACCATATACGCCCAGGCTCACTACACCAAAAACAAAGAGGATCCCGATGTTGATATCAGCAATCTGCAGATTAATATTTCGGCCAAATATTTCTAAATGGTCGCCCCAGGGTATTACTGCGCTTGTCATCATTGCGGTAAGCATCGCCAGTGATGGGCCAAGTATAAATAGCACTTTATTAGAAGTATTTGGAATAATTTCTTCTTTAAAAAAGAGTTTCATACCATCGGCCAAGGGTTGTAAAATTCCAAATGGGCCAGCACGGTTTGGGCCGCGCCTGTCCTGCATTACGGCCGCTACTTTACGTTCTGCATAAGTAGCATACATAGCTATAACCAAAGATGCAGATACCACTATGGCAATAAGAATAAATTTTTCAAGAATAAAGGCCCAGTCTAAAGTAAGTAGTATCATATACCCTAAATCCCAAAAGGGACTTTTAAGAAATTAAAAAATATTATTTACGTTTATCTCAAGCCCCTTTATTGGTGGGGGATGTCAAAAGTATCGCTTGTAGCCGGGCCTTCAATAAGGCTTAAATCAATACTAGGTCTGTTTACTTCACTCACATCATGTATATCCATAAAAAACCTTGGCTGCTGGCCGTTCATTACCGTTACAATCGTTTCTTCTGGTTTCTTTAAACCCAAATAATGCCCCTGAGCAATAACTGAATGGCGGTTAATTACAGAAGGGCCTTCAATAGTCCAGTCGCTTAAATGCTTTTTTTCAAAACGGCATTCGTTGCAGATCCATCCGGTTTTACCATCTGCCGTATCTTTTATTTCGCCCCACTCATCTTTTCTTGCAGTAACACGAAATACTTCATCACCACGCATCCATAGCTGCACTTTACCGGCACAGGTTGGGCAATCTCTGTGCGCATCAACCGGCTTAGTAAACCATACACGATTTTTAAACCGGAATGTTTTATCCGTTAATGCGCCAACAGGACAAACATCAATTACATTCCCAATGAAATCATTATCCAATGCTTTTTCAATATAAGTTGCTATCTCAGAATGATCTCCCCTGCTTAATACCCCGTGTTCACGTTTATTGGTTAGCTGATCGGCTACATAAACACAACGGTAGCAAAGGATACAACGTGTCATATGCAGTTGTATGTAGGGACCAATATCGTGCTTCTCGAAGGTTCTGCGTTGAAACTCGTAACGGGTTCCCGCCTTGCCATGTTCGTAACTTAAATCCTGTAAATAACATTCGCCTGCCTGGTCGCAGATAGGGCAATCCAGCGGATGATTGATGAGTAAAAATTCCACCACACCAGCCCTTGCCTCTTTAACTTTATTGCTGGTAATATTTTTAACTTCCATACCATCCATTACCGTGGTTCTACAACTTGCTACCAATTTAGGCATTGGGCGGGGATCCTTTTCACTGCCTTTAGAAACTTCTACCAAACAAGTGCGGCATTTACCACCGCTGCCCTCTAGCTTTGAATAAAAGCACATGGCAGGCGGAGCCACATCGCCACCAATACTGCGTGCGGCCTGCAGGATGCTTGTACCCGGGGCTACATCAATAGTGATGTTATCGATTGTTACTTTGAATAATTGTTGTGGTTCAGACATTTTTTAATTCGTTGATATCTATCTGATAATTTTTTTCCTATAATTTTTGTAGTCAGCCAATTTGTTATTTAACCGCTTTAAAGTTCAAATATATTCTATAGCACAAGAGTGCGACGCAACGATGCTTAATTTATATTCTAATGCCTGGCCCAAAATATTTCTACGCTATTACTGGCACATGAATTTCATCTGCATAATGCGCCAATCCATAATTTCTTTTTAAACATTCATCGGGATTTAAAACATGCCATTCAAACTCATCACGGAAATGGCGAATTGCTGCAGCCACAGGCCATGCAGCGGCATCGCCAAGCGGGCAAATGGTATTGCCTTCAATTTTGCTTTGTATATCCCACAACAAATTTATATCGCTCATCTTTCCTTTCCCGCTGTCAATAGTTTTCAAAATCTTTTCCATCCAGCCTGTGCCTTCCCGGCAGGGCGAACATTGTCCGCAACTTTCATGACGGTAAAATCTTGCAAGTGTATAAGTATGTTTTACCACGCACTGATCTTCGTCAAGCACAATAAAACCACCCGAACCCATCATACTGCCGGTTGCAAAACCGCCATCACTTAAACTTTCATAGTTCATGTAACGGGTTTCGCCTTTGGCTGTTTTCAATAGTAAGTTAGCCGGGAGTATGGGAACCGAAGAACCACCGGGAATGCAGGCTTTCAATTTTTTGCCGTTTGCTATACCACCACAATATTCATTGCTGTAAATAAACTCTTCAACTGAAATGGTCATATCAATTTCATAAACACCCGGCTTATTTATGTTACCACATGCACTCAACAATTTTGTACCGGTTGATTTGCCAATACCAATCTTTGCATACTCGTCGCCACCCATATTAATAATGGGAACAACCGCCGCAAGGGTTTCAACATTATTCACTACTGTTGGCCTGTCCCACACTCCTTTAATCGCAGGAAATGGTGGCTTAATTCTTGGGTTGCCACGTTTGCCTTCAAGGCTTTCTATCAGTGCAGTTTCTTCGCCACAAATGTAAGCACCTGCGCCGCGCTGCACATAAATTTCACAATCGAAACCAGTGCCTAAAATATTTTTGCCAAGCCACCCGTTAAGCTTTGCTTCTGCAATGGCCTGCTCCAGAATATCAACAATCCAGGCATATTCGCCACGGATATAAATGTAAGTAACATTACTGCCTAATGCAAAAGAAGAAACAATCAATCCTTCTATCAAAAGATGGGGTAAAAATTCCATCAGGTACCTGTCTTTAAAAGTACCAGGTTCACTTTCATCTGCATTGCACACCAAATGGCGTGGAACGCCTTCCGGTTTTGCAATAAAACTCCATTTTAAACCCGTAGGAAAACCCGCACCACCACGGCCTCTCAGCCCGCTTCTCTTTACTTCTTCCACGATATCGGCTGGCGACATTTTCATGGCTTTTTCCACACTTCTGTAACCACCTTCGCGGCGGTAAACATCGTAATTACGAATGCCTGTTATATGATCTTTTTCTAAAAGTATTTTAACGCCCATTGATTATTACTTTTTCGCTAAAGGCTTTTCGCCATTCGCTTATTTATTTTTTGTTGCCCATCTTTCTCTTTACTATTAAGCTTCTCTTGCGTCGCACTCTTGTACTGTATTAATTCTTTTCAGCAAACTGCGAAGACCAAAACTAATATTACACTTTTTTACTTGCAAGATATGCTTCTATTAGCCCGAAAAAATGTTCAGTCCATCCGCTCTTATGGTTTTCCATTTCTTTCTTATCCGGAAAACCGCGATGTTCTAAAATGATCTTTGTTCCTGCATCTTCAGCAATGAGTTTGTAATGCACCGACGAAGGAGAAGTATCTTCCCCCCAATCTGAAGGTTTCCATGTGTAGGCCAGTTCATCATCTGTAATCTTCATCACTTTGCCTTCCACCCAGCCATCGAACATGATAAATTTACCACCTTCAAATTTTTCTACCAATGAACTTGCGCTGCTCCACGCCTCTATCAATTCTTCATCCGTTAACAGTTGCATCACTTCTTCTTTAGAAGCCTTTAAATAAAATTCTAATATGAAAGCAAGTGATGGCATCTACATTGATTTGTATTTTTCATCTACATTAAATAACCGGCTTAACTTCAATTTTTACCCGGCATTATTTAAAAAACTAAATGATGTTATTAAATCACAGTTACTGCCCTGCTCCCTGCTGTTATACAGTACAAGAGTGCGACGCAAGGAACGGTCAATTAATAATCAAATGCCGGGTAAATAAGAAAAGAACTTTATTTAAAATCAGTCTAATTGTTAGTGGCTGCATTCGTGGTGCACTCCTGAACAATTGCATCAATTTTTTCTTTTGTAAGATGCTCGCGGTAATGTTTGCCTAACTGCATCATAGGCGCATAACCGCATGCACCAAGGCATTCAACGGTTTTAATTGTGAACAATCCATCGGCAGTTGTTTCACCGGGCTTAATGCCGAGCTTCTCATAAATGTATGCGATAATATCGTCGCTGCCGCGCAACATGCATGGGCCCGTATGGCAAACTTCGAACATATATTTACCCACCGGTTGCAGGTTGTACATGCTGTAAAAAGTAGCCACTTCGTATACTTCGATTGGTTCTATATGTAACAATTCAGCAACATAATCCATGGTTTCTGCACTAAGCCAGCCGCCAAGATTTTCCTGCGCTAAATGCAGCACAGGCAACAAAGCGCTTTTCTGCTTTCCTTCGGGATAGTGAGAAATGAGTTCCTGAACTTTTGCCAATTTATCTTCTGAAAACTTAACCATTTTTGGTCTATTAGTTTTTAAAATTTATTCAATGCACTAAGCATCCATTTCTCCTGCAATTACATTTAGACTACTCAATGTTACAATCGCATCGCTTAACATCGAACCCTTTGTAATTTCAGAATATGCCTGGTAATAAATAAAACATGGCCTTCTGAAATGCAGGCGGTACGGGGTTCTGCCCCCATCACTGACTAAATAAAAACCTAACTCACCATTGCCTCCTTCCACACTGTGGTAAACTTCACCGGCAGGAATTTCTGTTTCGCCCATTACAATTTTGAAATGGTAAATAAGCGCTTCCATTTTGGTGTACACATCTTTCTTTTCGGGCAAATAATACTCGGGAATATCAGCATGAAACACTTCCGCTTCTGCTCCTTTAAATTCCTGAACCTTTTTATATGCTTCGTCAATAATTTTCAGGCTCTCCCACATTTCAAGGTTGCGCACCAAAAATCTGTCGTAACAGTCTCCTGTTTTGCCAATGGGTATTTGAAAATCAAAATCTTCGTAACTGCTGTATGGGCTGTGAACACGCACATCATAATCAACACCGGCTGCTCTTAAATTTGGACCGGTAAATCCATAATTTAAAGCCCGTTCTGCACTAATAGGGCCCGCACCAATCGTGCGTTCCATGAAAATTCGGTTGCGGGTTAATAGTGTTTCAAATTCTTTAAGCACTTTGGGGTACTCGTTCATAAACTTCTCCAGCTTTGTAAAAGCTGTATTGTTGAAGTTGCGCTCGAAACCGCCGATACGGCCAATATTTGTTGTAAGGCGTGAGCCACAAATTTCTTCGTAAATTTCATAGATCAGCTCGCGATACTGCATTACATAAAGGAATACCGAAAGCGCACCGGTATCTACACCTACAATCGAGTTACAAATAAGATGATCTGAAACCCTTGCCAGTTCCATGATAATGATGCGGAGGTAATCAACACGCTTGGGCGTTTTTACCTTGAGTAATTTTTCGCAGGTCATATGCCAGCCCATGTTGTTGATAGGGCTGCTACAGTAATTTAACCTGTCAGTAAGCGTAGTAATCTGGTAAAGCGGTCTGCGTTCTGCAAGTTTTTCAAAAGCGCGGTGAATGTAGCCAACCGTTTGCTCTGCAGAGACGATGCGCTCACCGTCTAGTTCCAGTATATTTTGAAACACACCGTGTGTGGCCGGGTGTGTGGGACCAAGATTAAGCGTTGAAGTTTGCTTTTCAATGGACCCTTCGGGTAATTTTATATGAGGATGCGTTATGTCAGACATAAACCCTGTTTTCCTTTAAAGGATTTTTATTTTGTTACTAACTTTTATTCTCTATTTAGCTTCGTTGTGTCACTCACTTGTACGGTTGGACTATAACTGAACTTTTTAAACCCAGATTTAAAAGGATATTAGAGATTGTGAAGATTACAAATATTTCACTTTAATCCCTTAGATCCTGTTGATCATGGCTCACATTGTGGTACCACCCCTTCCAAACATCTCATCATCCTTATCTCTGCGGGTTTGATCCTCTAATGGAAATTCTTTGCGTAATGGAAAATAATCCATTTCGTCCACATTTAAAATGCGCTTTAAGTTTGGATGGCCCACGAAATTTACACCATAAAAATCGAAAGTCTCTCTTTCCATCCAATTGGCGGTAGAATAGAGACTTGTGGCTGTGTAAACGTCCGGCGCAGCAATATCTGTAAACACTTTAAAGCGGATGCGCACATTATCTACCAAGTTGTGCAGGTGATAAACCACTGCAAGTTCTCTTCCAGGTTGTTCTGGATAATGAACAGCACAAAGATCTGTCAGGAACTGGAAACGCAGTTCAGCATCATCAAAAAGAAACTGCAATACCTTAAGATTATTATCTTTTTGAACTTCGAATGTTAGCATACCATAGGGCTCTTCGAACATGGAAACCTGTTCTCCGAACTTTTCCTGCAAGCGCTGTTTAATAGTTTCGTTTGTTAAACTCATGGGCTATTTTATCTTGCTGTTTTACAGAAAGAAATATTAATAAGTTTGTAAAGATACATTTGCATTGTAAGTTGCTCAATAATGTTATTTAATACAAGAGCCCCGCCCCGGCGGGAAGTAAAGCTTCATTATTGTTCGATTGCCCGGTACAAAATAATTCTTTATTTCTATTGAATACCGTAGCTGTTAAGCAATTTTGTATAGTGTTCGCTATTTCTTCTTCTTAAACTTTCGTTGTGTACAAGATCCTGTATGCGCATAAAACCATCCAGAATTGCTTCGGGCCTGGGCGGACAACCGGGGACGTAAACATCTACCGGAATAATCTGATCGATGCCCTGCAATACGCTGTACGTATCGAATATGCCGCCGGACGATGCGCAGGCACCAACCGCTAAAACCCAGCGTGGTTCTGCCATTTGCAGATAAACCTGCCTTAAGACCGGGCCCATTTTTTTCGCTATGGTACCCATAACCATTAAAAGATCACATTGCCTTGGGGTAAATCCTAAACGCTCTGAACCGAAACGGGAAAGGTCGTAATGCGAACCCATAGTGGCCATGAATTCAATACCGCAACATGAGGTTGCAAATGGCAGGGGCCAAATGGAATTTTTACGGGCAAGTCCGACAACCTTTTCGAAACTGGTTGCAAAAAAACCTTCGCCTTGTAAGCCTTCGGGCATTTCTGTAATTGCAACATTATCGTTAATGTTGGCTTCTTTGGCATGTATATTAAACCTTACGGGACGCGACATTTCAATTAAATTAAAAATAAACAATGAGCACTGTGAAATATAGAACAACTGCAAAGGTGCGATAGTTCAACATTGATACATATTTACATTCTAACGGCTAATCTTCCCAATTTAAAGCCCCTTTCTTAATGATATAAATAAATCCTACAAGGAAAAAAGTTACAAATAAAATTATTTCGCCGAAACCTGACCAGCCAAGTTCTTTAAAATTAACCGCATACGGGTAAAAGAAAATAACCTCCACATCGAACAGCACGAATAATATAGCCACCAGAAAATATTTAATGGCCATAGGGGAACGTGCATCTCCGTGGCTTTCGATACCACTTGCAAAATTCTCTAATTTGTCGGCTGTCTTGCGTTTGGGGCCAACTATATGCGACAGCCCCATCATTGTTGCAATAAAACCGATTGCGAAGATTACCTGAATGGCAACTGGAAGATAATCAACCGTAGTGCCGGAAGTTGTGCTATTGAGTAAAACGTACAAAAAAATCATAGATTGATATTACATAGCAAAAATAAGGGCAAGTAACTGAAAAGAAAAACCCACTTTTTAAGTGGGCTCTTTTATATTTTTCTATGAGTTGAGTTTAGCACCTCCGCCATTTGGCTTTGGAGGCGGTGGTGTGCCGCCGGTGCCTGATTTCTTTTGCAGCGCTTTTTGCAACTGATCCTTGGTAGTTACAGGAAACTTGTTTTCTTCACTGGTAGGATCAGGATACAGAACGATCATCGAATCGCAAACGTCAATTGCTTTCTCCAGGTTTTTTGCGTATTGAGCCTGAAAAACTAACAAATAATAGTAGCTGTTGTAAATAGTTTTCCTGTTCTTTTCGATGTCTTTTTTCAAAAAGTTGATATAGTTATTTACCGGCTCTACGGCAAGACCTTTGGTAGTATCAACATCACACATTTTATTAGCCGAGACACTAAAAGTATAACCCTGAGGTAAGTCTGGATAGGCAGCTATATATAGATTGGACAAAGAATCGGCAAGCACACAATTTTTTGCATCTAAAGCGGCTTTTGTAATATCGTAATAATCTCTTCCAGAAGGTTTGGGTTTCATAGCAAAAAGTTTAACAGCGACTGTAAGTTGCTCATCATACATTTTTGCCTTGCTGTACATAGCTGCAATTTGGTTCATATAGTCAATTTTATGAGCCATGACAGTGTCAAAATTAATTGCTTTGGTAAATGCCTCGGCTGCTGCTACCTCACTGCCGGGAAATTTAGATAATATTTTTCCATAGAGTACATAATCGGTAGACTCAATTTTATCTGCTGGCGGATTTGCAGCATAAAATTTGTCCATATAAGATTTTGCAGTAACCGAGTCACCCATCTTGTCATAATTATAGGCATATAGAATATCGATGCGTATATAGTCTTTGCAAACTCCATTTTCCATTTCTTTTGTTTTGGCGATAGACTCCTGATTTTTACCGGCGCGGTACAAATAATCTGCGACAAAATAATCCACTTCACAATCCTTATCTGCATTTGCTACATATTTATCCAGGTATTCTTTTGCAGCATTAACATCCCTGTCTTTATAGTAAAGAAAATAGGCAAGATAAACAGGTGCATAAGCAGGATCTGCGGCAATTGCCTTACCGTACCACTCGTTCATAAACTCGAGGTTATTCTGGCTTTGATAAATCCTTCCGGTTTTAAAATAAGCCTCTGCAAACTGAGGATTACGTGTAATAGCATCCCTGAAAGCCTCTACTGCATCGCCACCTTTATCGCTACCCTGCTTTAAATAACAGGTACCCAGATTTATGTCAATATCCGGATCTGTTTTGTTTATTTCCTGGGCTCTTTTTAATTTTTCAATTCCATAAGTTGGGTCGCCCTGTGTGCTGCTGCCATCTGCATTGGCGCGGCCCACGGCATTTAAAATGTCTGCATTTTCTATTCCCTTTTTACCTTTTGTAGCTGTAATGGCTTGCTCAAATTTTTGTTTTGCAGAATTTATGTCACCCTTATCGAGCAGCTCTACATGACCCGATCCTACCCATAACCATGGATCATTTACTCCATCTGCCAAAGCTTTTTGATACAAACTTTTAGCCTTTGCAACGTCTTTGTCGGCAAGATATGCCTGACCCAGCCAATAAATTGATATTGCATCTTTCGGCTTTGAAGCAACTACTTTTTCAAGGGTCTCTATGGCACTGTTAACCCGATCATAATACAGGAATTTTTTTCCTTCCTCAACTGTTTGTGAAATAGCGAATGATGTTGCTAATGCAACGGCAAGGATCGTTAAAGTTGTTTTCTTCATTGTCTTCTTTTTATACAAGTTATTATGCATTATTGAATGTTGCCCTTTCTCACTCCAAAGTACATTGTTCCAGGTACCAGGAAACTTCTCCGGAAAACCAACTGACCTCTTTCCAAGTTTAGATAATTGGTAAATCCTGTACCAAGACCTGTTGAATTTTCTTTTAGTATGTAATACAAAGGACGTACCAAAGGGTATTGACCATAGGTAATGGTAGCCTGCGATGGTTTAGCGAAACTACCGGGGTCACAATTTTTAGTACACTCCAGCAAGGCGAAACGTATCTTTTTATAATAGGCAACCTGCTCAGGATCCTGATCATTAACCACCCAGCTTGACCCAACAAAACCGATTGCATCCTCATTCTTTGAAACATAATCTACTACTGCTTTACTGCCATTCGCAGCCGTAACATTATTGCCAAAAGAACTTCCTTTTAAAACTGAATCAAGTAAAAAACGAACAGTACTTGTAGCACTTTTCCCGTCCATTACTAAATTACCAACCGTATCATTCCCGCTTAGCTTTTCTTTAAGTTGCTGAAGGGTAAAAACTGAATCTTTTGCATTTATATTCACAATTACACTCACTGCGTCATATGCTAATACACCAAACTTAGGCTTGTACGATAACTTAGATTCATAAAAATCACTCTCTTGCGTTGTTAGACCTTTTGCAACAATAATCATTCTTGTACTATCCTTTTGCAAATCACGAAAACACTCTGCTTCAGATTTGTAATCAGCTACGATTTTAGTTTCAGGATAGGTAGACTCATATACTTTTATCTGTTCACTAATCACTGGCTCAAAACTTTCATCTACACTTATATTGATAGTACCCTTTTTAGGAGTATCATATTGATCTTCATAAGACATTTTTTTGTCACCACAGCTGTATAAAAATATTATCAAAAACAATGTAAGCAAAAAAGATTTTTCCATACTGTACTTTTCTCCCTTTATTGATTATTTTTTATACCCCGGTACAACCTGAAACCACCATAAAGCAGGCACAAACCTCCAAACAAGTTAATCATCAAAGAATCGCCCCCAAATTTTCCTGTAAGATTTAGGCCGATTTTTTCATTAAAAAACATCATTAAACCTATTCCTGCAATTAGCGCTCCCATAGTAATATTATAGATTTTTTGCATCGTCACATAACTTCGACGGTGTTTATCTTTAAAGTCATTTTCCATACTTATAATTTAATTCGGGGATGGCAATATAATAATTTTTACTAAGCTACTGCATCGATTAAGGCCGGCTCGTTAAAATAAACTCCTGTAATCCGGTTTTTTGAAGATTGGAATACCGCCTTTTACATTTTATTTAACCCGCCAATTGCCGGTGCCTTCTTTCTGCCGCATTTGTTTTTTCAACTTATGAGAAAACCTGTTCCCATTAAAACGAATTGTCCTTAGCCGATATCAATTATTTAAACATGAAATTATGATATAAAAAATTACTTCAGGAGCCATAGGCTAGCAGTACTATTGGTCTTTCGTTGCGTCGCACTCTTGTACTATAAAGCACAGGTCAACAAGAAAAGCATTTGCCTTGCACCGCCTATATTTGCCCACAAAAATAACTTATACCTTAGATGCAGGCAATGTCTAAATCCATAAATTGCTTGGTTAAATATTTCGTTGCAAAAAATGAAAAGTAAATTTACAAAATGGGTTTTAGAAATGAGAATCCTGTTGGCATATTTAGCAGCGACTTACTGAAAGTACAAGAGTGCGACGCAACGAAAGCCTCATGCTTGCCTAAATGCCAGGCCCATAAAATTATTCTTCGAAATCTTTATTCTTATCTTTTTGTTTATATTTTTCCAGCGCCTTCTTTCCAAATTGCTTAAATACTACTGGTGTTACCATCATATCCAATGAGGTTGAACCGATTAACCCGCCAGGAATAACAGCAGCGACGCAGCACAATATTTCCTTGCCCCACGCTGATGCATCGAGGGTTAGTGGCATCAAACCGATGCCGTAACCAGCGCAGTCATTAAAACCGGTGCTATTCTTTCGAGTGAACCAGGTATAAACATTTTAACGTTGAAGGTTTCACCTTCAAACTCTACGGGATGTATGAAATGCCAAATACGCGAAATACCTTGGAGTCTGGAAATACCGGCTAAGGTTACAAATCCTACCATAGTTGCGATGCAAAATACGCCCCCCTTAGGCATTATAGCGATACGGACAGGCAATAATAAAACCACACCTTAAAATCACTAAAGTGGTTGATGGGGATGGCATTTTTGTAATAAATATTTTTAATAACTAGAAAGGAAATAAGATTTTTAGGTATTAGTGCACCTGAAATAAAGCGGTTGAAAAACTGAAACAGGATGAAAGAGAAACACACTTGCCTGGTCAATCATTTTTATTTTTAGGTCACCAATCAAAAACTTTTTAAAATTCAATAGCACCAGTTGGAACTTCTGCAACAATATAAATGGAAAAACGAAATGGTATCGATGCTTATGGCAGAACACTGACCTATGTTTTTCTTGCCGACGCCACTTGCTTAAATGAGTTAATGATTAGCAAAGGTTATGCGAAGCTTTTCAGCAAATATTATTGTGAAGCATCAGCATAATTTCAGGAGCTATACTTTGATGCAAAATCACAGCAGCAAAGTTTATTTTCTCAGATATTTTTATTCTAGCTTTCATCAGAAATCTTCAAATTCATCGCACCCTTTTTTATGGTCACATTTGTGATCATAAAAAGAAAAAAGCAGCTATGAAATATCCATAACTGCTTAATTATTAAGTGGGAGTTGACGGGTTCGAACCGCCGACCCTCTGCTTGTAAGGCAGATGCTCTGAACCAGCTGAGCTAAACTCCCTTATTTATTTGGGAGTGCAAAGATAGGTTTGCATCGTTTACTGCCAAATTTTTTTGAAAAGAATTTCTATATGCGTTTTTACATCACTTAATCATCATCTTCCTCGAAAAATGCATCTTCATTGCTGTAGTAAACCCGCTTCCAGTCTGTTACAGATTTATCGCTTAGTAATTCGATAATATCATGAATTGTATCTGTTTTTCTTTTCCATTCCGTTACAATATCTTCTTTATACTTCATAACAAACATACAATTGTCTGCAACTACTTTCACCTGCAGCAGGATAAGTTCTTCATTTTCTTTTTCCTGTATCAGGTAATAACATTCCGGTTCTAACAGTGCGTATGCATACATATTCTTACTCTCTTTTATTGTTAGCAAAATAATTAGCCAATTCCAATTATCACTGAATTAAACGGTGTACAGCTTATGTGGGTAGCAAAAAGGTAGCACAAAAATATGGGTATTCAGATTAACGCAGAAAAGCAGAAAAATAAATGGTCGTAAAAAATACCAAAAATTCGTGCAGCATCCCATTCATTTATATTACAGATCAACCCGGAAAAACAATACAGAACAGAAATGCAATTTGCTAGAAAAGTGCAGGAGTACGACGGCCGTCCTGGCGGGGCAAGCCCCAACGATAATTAATGTATAACCCAACGACTGGTAAATATTATCAAAATAAACTCAGCCCCTTCAAATTTCTTCCAGTTGATGCTCTTGCGCAAACTGACTTTAGCGTTGTTCATTTAAATAACTATTACTACATTTTCGTAATTTTATAAGCTATGAAAATTTTAACGGCACAACAGATACATTACTGGGATGCTTATACAATTGCCACTGAACCCATTGCTTCTATCGACCTGATGGAACGTGCAGCACGGAAATGCGCTGATTTTATAACAGAAAAAAAGCTCACAAAATCCGGAATAAAAATTTTCTGTGGTAAAGGAAACAATGGCGGTGACGGACTTGCTATTGCAAGGCAGTTAATAGAATACGGCTGCACACCTATTGTATATATAGTTGAATTTGGCGCCAAAGGAACCGATGATTTTCAGGAAAATCTGCACCGGCTGCACCAGCTTACAACCGATATACATTTTATTCAATCGCAGGAATTTTTTCCTTATCTGGACGCCAGCGATGCTGTGATAGATGCGTTGTATGGCAGCGGCTTAAACAGGCCCCTAAAAGAATTGAATGAACAATTGGTGTTGCATATAAACCAATCACAGGCAACCATAATTTCCATTGATCTTCCCAGCGGAATGTTTACCGATAAAAGCTCAAAAGGAAATACGTTGATTCGGGCCAATTACACCCTTACTTTCCAGTCTTTAAAGCTGTGTTTTATCGTTGCCGAAAATGCGCCGTTTTTTGGTGAGGTTTATGTACTCGAAATTGGTTTGCATCCTGGCTTTCTTCAAACTATTACCAATGTTTTTCAGCTCGTAACTAAAGAGCAGGCAGGCGGTTTTTTAAACCCACGAAAACCATTTTCACACAAGGGAACTTATGGCCATTCTTTGCTTATTGCTGGTAATAAAGGAAAAATGGGTGCGGCCGTTTTGGCTGCCCGTGCCTGCCTGAGAAGCGGAACCGGCTTGCTCACCGTTAACGTTCCCGAAAACGAATTGAACATTCTGCAAGCAAGTGTGCCCGAAGCAATGTGCGCAATTAGAAATCAGGAAATTGACTATTCAAAATTTTCAGCCGTTGGCATTGGGCCTGGCTTAGGCACTGCCGAAGACTCTCAAGAATTGTTAAAAAAAATACTTTCAAATTACCATAAGCCAATGGTTCTGGATGCTGATGCTTTAAACATTTTAGCCTCCAACAAAGAAATGCTTGCGCAGGTTCCGGCGGGTTCTGTACTTACCCCGCACCCAAAAGAATTTGAACGTTTATTTGGCCCTGCCCAAAATGATTTTGAACGAATAGAGCTTGCCATAAAGCTTTCCATTGAACACCCTTTTGTAGTTGTTTTAAAAGGGCGCTATACCCTAACTGCCTTTAACGGCCGCGGATATTTTAATACCACCGGCAATCCCGGCATGGCGAAGGGCGGCAGCGGCGATGCACTTACGGGCATACTTACCGCAATGCTCGCACAGGGCTACAATCCTTTGCAGGCAACAATTCTGGGGGTTTACCTGCATGGGCTGGCGGCCGATCATGCTTTGCTTAATCAATCTCAGGAAACCATGATTGCCAGCGATATTATTGAAAATCTAAACGCAGCGTTTTACAGCCTTGCCGAAGAGCCTTCCGTTTAATTGATTTATTTTTTCAAATACATTTTATGGAACCCGGCAGCAGTTATTATAGCATCGCCTGTTGCGTCGCACTCTTGTACATTTCCTCTGTATGCAGCCATACAAATACCCGATTATAATTATATTCTGAAATCTTTTTCAAGTTATGCACAGTGAAAAAGTATTTTTTAAAAAATACTTATCAATCCTTTTATATTTACAGATAATAAATACACCAAATGCCCTTAAGCTGGAACGAAATAAAATCAAGAGCAACTGCATTCAGCAAAGAATGGGAAAATGAAAGCAGCGAAGATGCAGAAGCAAAATCTTTCTGGGATGGATTCTTTAATATATTCGGCATCAGCCGCCGCCGTGTAGCCACATTTGAACATGCGGTAAAATCTCCCCTCTCCTTTGGAGAGGGGTTGGGGGTGAGGTCAGGTTTTATTGACCTGCTTTGGAAAGGTGTAATACTCATAGAACATAAAAGCCGTGGCAAAGATTTAGACCGTGCATATCAGCAAGCCAAAGATTATTTCCCCGGACTTAAAGACAAAGAACTTCCCCGTTATATTTTAGTAAGTGATTTTGAACGCTTCCGTTTATATGACCTTGATGAAAACGCATCGAATGAATTTAAACTCACTGAACTTATTAATCATGTTAACCTCTTTGGTTTTATAGCAGGCTATCAAAAACGCACTTACAAAGAACAAGACCCGGTAAATATTGAAGCGGCGGAGTTAATGGGTAAGCTGCACGATAAACTAAAAGCCATTGGTTACACCGGGCATCATTTGGAATTGTATTTGGTGCGTTTACTGTTTTGTTTGTTTGCCGATGATACCAGCATTTTTGAAAAAGGAATATTAAGTGAATACCTTGACCTGAAAACAAATGAAGATGGCAGCGACCTTGCAGCCCATATCAGCCAGTTGTTCCAGGTATTGAATACGGCAGAAGATAAACGCTTTAAAAACTTAGACGAATCATTAGCAGCCTTTCCGTATGTGAATGGTAAGTTGTTTGAAGAACAATTGCCCATGGCACACTTTGACGGTGAAATGCGCCGCATCTTACTGGATAGTTGCTTACTCGATTGGGGTAAAATTTCACCGGCCATTTTTGGCTCCTTGTTTCAGAGTGTAATGGATGAAAAAGCCAGAAGAAACCTTGGTGCCCATTACACCAGCGAAAAGAATATACTCAAACTGATAAAGCCTTTATTCCTTGATGAATTGTGGGCAGAATTTGAAAAGGTAAAGAACGATAAAGGCAAACTAAAAAAGCTGCACGATAAAATCAGTAAGCTGCGTTTCTTAGACCCCGCCTGTGGTTGCGGCAACTTCTTAATCATTGCTTACAGGGAACTGCGTTTACTTGAACTGGGGCTTGTAAAGGCTTTGCTGAAAGGCCAGCAGATAACGAGCATAAACGATTATTTCCTGGTAGATGTAGACAGGTTTTATGGAATAGAATACGAAGAATTCCCCAGCCAGATAGCACAGGTAGCCATGTGGCTGATGGACCATCAGATGAATGAACAGGCCAGTGTAAACTTTGGTGAATATTATAAACGCATACCGCTAAAAAAGACTGCCACCATTGTACATGGCAATGCTTTGCACACAGACTGGCAAAGCCTTATTGAGCCATTGCCCTGGGAGAAAGAAGAGCCAAAGTATCATTATATTTTAGGCAATCCGCCATTCTCAGGAAAGCAATATCAAAACGAAGAACAAAAAGTTGATATGGCAAAGGTATTTGCAGGGGTTAATGGTGCAGGTGTATTGGATTATGTAACCGCATGGTATATCAAGGCGGCGCAATACATGAAGCA
>JBBRDW010000038.1:0-35001 GCA_038203525.1 Chitinophagales bacterium
CAAAGATGGAGTTTGAAGGGTGCACAAAATATGTTGAATCTGAGGGTGGTCAGAAAAAACCTGCAATGGAATAAAATAATTGAACTGTCTAAGTATGGGCATAGTGCTGCTGCTTAGTCGCGAAAATTTGAAATGCACCCAAACGTTTTGCATATGCTGAAACATGTTCAATTGTACAAGTGAGTGACACAACAGAAGCTTAATAGTAGCATTGCAGCTGAGTACACAATTATCTAAACTTAGATTAGGAAGGCTCTCAAATTGAATGGCATTGGTTCTATTTCCAATCAATCTTTTACAATCCCTCCAAATGCACGTTCAAACTTTATTGCACCAGTCAACAAAAAGTTAGCAGATTCAGACAAACAGAACAGCCACTAAAAATCTAAGTATATTTTTGGACCACAAAAAAAATGGGGACTTTTGAAGTTGAACTAAGCAAGATATAACCATAAAATAATAACTTGAACACGTCTATCATGCACAACCAGCGTTTCGCAAAAATGACTTTTGCGCTGGTCTATCCTTTGTATCTAACAAAAGTTGAAAAGAAGGGCAGAACAAAAGAAGAACTGCACCAGGTAATAGAGTGGTTAACAGGCTTCGGTAAAAGCGAGCTGCAACAACTAATAAAAGAAAAAGTAACTTTTGAAACATTCTTCCAGCGTGCGTTGCTTAACCCCAATGCTCACCTCATAACGGGGACAATCTGTGGTTATCGCGTGGAAGAAATAGAGGATGCTTTGACCCAGCGTGTTAGGTATTTGGATAAGTTGGTGGACGAGTTGGCAAAGGGCAGAAAGATGGATAAGATTTTGCGCGGCTCATAAACTATTCGCAGGTGTTATTTGGAAGGGTCTGCAAAGACTATCGCTGTTAGCAGCAACCTTCGCGCTAATCTTCGCGCAGGGAAAAGCTTTATGTAGCATTGAACCGTATAAGTGTGCGACCACCTCCCTGGCGGGGCTATCTGCAACGAAGACGCTAGACAAAACTTTTGCAGGGCTCCAAAAACTGTATTTTAACTAATTGCATTTATTACAGGTACCGCTCATTATTACGTCGGTCTGCTTTGTTTGAAAACCCAGCGGCACTTCAACCTTGGGTGTAGCAGTGTGCTCGAGGCAATAGGTAGTGCTGCAATTATCGCATATAAAATGCACATGATTATCGTGGTGGTGTCCTTCGCTGCAATCATCTTTGCACAATGCGTAGAGCACTGAATTATCGGCAGTTGGTATGGTGTGCACAATGCCTTTTTCTACAAAAGTTTGCAGCGTGCGGTAAATAGTAACCCGGTCAAACTGTTCGGTGGTGTTCTTTTCAATATCGGCATGGGCCAGTGCGCCATCGCTGTGGCGGAATAATTCCAGAATCTTCTGCCGGCTGCCGGTAACGCTAAGCTGGTTGCGCTTTAATATTTCTGCTACTTCGTTTTTCATAATCATCTTATTAATTGGCAAACGTAGTGGAGAAGCTGCTTTTACCCACTTTCTCCTGCAGCAGGGTTTTAATATCGGCTTTTAATTTGTCGAGGTCTTCCTGTTTTAAACCATCGTAAATGCCGCCGCGCACATCGCCATTCTTATCTACCAGTGCAAAAAACTGGGTATGTAAAAACTGGTCGTTAATGTCTACAACATTGTTTTTAGGATCGTCTAAAAGATAACTTACCCTTGCCTGGTTGTAAAGACTGTCTTTGCGCCCGGTTAGAAAGACCCATTTTTTCGGGTCTGCCTTTAATGAATCTGCATAATGTTTTAGAACGGAGGCTGAATCCCGCTCCGGATCGCAGGTGTGGGATACGATCATAAAATCGGGTTCGTCTTTAAAAGCATCGTAAATAGTGCGCATATTGTTGTTCATGCGCGGGCAAATACCTTTGCAGGTAGTAAAAAAATAATTAACCACACATACTTTGCCAGCCATATCTTTCTCTGTAAATAAGTTTCCGTTTTGGGCAGTAAAACTAAAAGGCTTTACAAAACTTATAGATGGAGACTTGGCTTTCCAGTTATCTGTTCCCCAAAAAACTAAAAGAAGGAACCCTGCAAAAAGTATAACAAAAAAAATACTGTAGCCTATTAATTTTTTTTTCATAGAAAAGTGTGTTCGCCTATAATCTGTAGATAACAAAAAAACCAGTGCAAAGTTACATCTCTAATTTGCCAAATGCAAAGTGCAAAAATGCTAAAGTTTATTTTGCAACAAAGTTGCAAACAGATAACTTCGCAGACTGAATAGCTTTAGATGAACACAAAAATTAATTGGGACGCATTAGGAATTACCACTTCGGTAGCTTGCGCAATACATTGCGCTTTACTTCCGCTGGTGCTCTCGTCATTACCTATATTCGGCATTAATATAATTGACAATTTTTCTTTTGAAATCTTCATGATCGCACTTGCATTTGGTATTGGCGCTTATTCTTTATACCACGGCTGGAAGAAACATCACCATAATGCATTACCTATGCTAATATTCACTGCAGGCATGCTTTTACTTTTAAGCAAACAGATTTGGCACGATTACCAGTACTGGTTGCTGCCGCCAGCAGTTATCTTAATTGTAAGCGCACATTATACCAATTATCGTTTTTGCAGGGTTCATAACCATGCCCATAAGGAGGATTGTAATCACTAATTTTTTTGGGCCGGGCAAAGGTTCATTTTGCATCGTTCCTTGCGTCGCACTCTTTTACTTTTATAATAAATTGCATCAGGCGCTTGCGCCGTTTCAATCCTTTTTATATTTAAAAGAGCACAATGGCAGCTACTTCTAAATTGTGAAATAAGAAAATTTGTTAGTTCTCTACAATATTAGTAGAGTACTATTCTTCCCGCCTTTACCTTTGCCGATATGAATTTTGAAGAAACCGCAAAAAAAATTAACGGCTACAAAGAGCAGGGGTTACAATTATTTACTACTTCTTCTTTTCAAACACACAGCATTGTTTTATTGCATATGCTAAGCCGCATAGACAAATCGATCCCTGTTTATTTCATACATACAGGTTACCATTTTCCTGAAACACTCCGGTACAGGGACGAAATAACAGCGTTGCTAAGTTTAAACCTCCGCAATGTTTTTTCCACCACAGCCAAGATTAATCAGCGGGATACAACCGGTAAACTGCTTTTTGCAAGCGATCCCGATTACTGCTGCTATCTTAATAAAGTAGCGCCACTTGAACCAATACTTGCAGAACATGATATATGGATCAACGGCGTACGCGCCGACCAAAGCGATGTTCGTAAAAGTTTTGCCATTGAGCAGAAAGCAAAATTTGGCGTAACCCGTTTTCATCCCATGCTCGACTGGAACGGTAAGATGATCTACCAATATCTTAACGAGTTCAAAATTCCCAAACATCCTCTGGAAGAAAAAGGGTATACCAGCATAGGGTGCGAACCCTGTACCCGCAAATTTGACCTGGAAGGTGAAAACAGAGAAGGGCGCTGGTTTGGTTTAAAGAAAACCGAATGTGGTTTAAATACCGAACTGGTTACCAAATAAATTTGCCATACAACCAAATTGTAAATACCCAACTTTACAATTATCGTATTCACAAAACTTAACAGCCAACTTACATGCGAATTCTAATAACAGGTGGAGCCGGATATATTGGAACCGAACTGGTTTACGGTTTATCGATAAAACCAGAAATTGAAAGCATAACCATTTACGATAACCTTAGCCGGGGTAACTATAACCTTTTTCTTGGCCGCAAGATTGAGGGTTCAAAAATACAGTTTGTACATGGCGAACTGCTCGATTCACGCAAGTTGCGCCAGGTATTGAAAAATATAGATGTTGTTTATCATCTGGCAGCTAAGGTTACTACCCCTTTTGCAAATTTAGATGGCCATGTTTTTGAACAGATTAACCACTGGGGTACGGCAGAACTGGTTTACGCATTGGAAGAAAACCCGGTTAAGCAGTTTATTTTTGTAAGCAGCGCCTCAATTTATGGCAATGCCCCACAACCGGCAACAGAATTAACCCAGCCAAATCCGGACAGCTTTTATGCTATTTCAAAATACCGTGGAGAAAAGCATGTGGAAAGGCTTTTCAGCAAAACAAATACGCTGATATTAAGGCTGGGTAATGTTTATGGTTACACTAAATCAATGCGTTTCGATGCAGCTATTAACCGCCTTATGTTCGATGCACATTATACCGGCCGTGTTACTATTAACGGCACAGGCAATCAACACCGTCCGTTTATACATATAAGTAAGGTTACCAATATTCTAATGCAGTTGTTACAAAAGAGTATACCCAGTGGCACCTATAACCTGAGCGACAAAAATTTAAGCATACTCGCAATTAGCGAAGCGCTTAATGCAATTTACCCGGGTCTGGAATCTTTCTTCATTAACCAAAATTATGTTGGTCACGATTTGCTAATAGATGCCGATTCTGCCTTGCTTAAATATGTAACACTTGCCGATAGCAGCCTTGAGTATGAGCTTCGGGCTTTTAAAGAACAGTTCTCGTTTTATATGTCAACCGTTGAAGATGCTTATGTTATTTAGCTTTATGGGCCCGGCAAATAAATATCTATTAAACTTCGTTGCGTCGCACTCTTGTACTGTTTGATCAAAACTCAGCAATTTGTACGTAAAAGTGCTTAGGCTCCTAACCACAATGGAAAAAACTTTGCTTCGTATTTCTCTTTGCAGCTTTGCGTGGAGGCTGTTTATTTGCTGAATAGAATTACTGAAAGTACAAGAGTGCGACGCAACGTAAGCTCCATCAAAGGATAAAAGCCGGGCCAATAACCCCTACCTGTTCTGCTCACTTAGCCAGTGAAACTGTCGCTCCGCCAATTGAAAATGGCGACTGCTTTTCTTTAACTCCACATACAAAGAATCAGATTTATAAAGCCCACGCAACTGAAGCGTATTTGAATCGGGCAGGTAATATTTCATTGAAAAAAGATTACTGGTATCAGCAGAAAATTTTTTAAACCCAATAATACCTTTCGCAGTATCGGGTTCGTAATTAAAATAAGCACGGTTGTACCTTTTACGAAAAATAGTATCCTTTGTATTGATGCTGCCCATGCCGCTTTCTTCAAAAATAATATCCTGCCAGCGAAGTGTATCAGTAGCCAGCAAAGGAATGGTGTCATGATTAATACAGTACACGGTAACATCATATACGCCGGGCGTTATAGGTTGCTGATTTATTCCCTGATTTTGAGAATTATACCAGTCTATGGCATTATAAAAAGTGAAACCCACTGCAATTAATATAAAGAGTGTTTTTAATACAATTCTCATAATGCGTTGCCAGCGTTTTACAAAAGATATGGTGTACAGGTTACAACTTTCTATGGCTTTGTTGCGAAAGAAAAATGCCACGAGCCTTTTGTAATCAAAACTCAACAGAAACAGGCACATCAGCACAAGGTTTATAGAAAATATTTTTACCGGAATATCGTAGGCAAGGTTAAGCATCGCTACATTAATGAAAACAGATGTTGCAATAATTAAACCCAAGGTGGTGGTTTTTCTAAATAATAAAAACACGCCTGCAGATGCTTCCATTAACCCGGAAAAAAATTGATACGGCGCAGAATAACCAATGAACATCCAGGACAAACGCATTGGAAGAAAATCGCCTAACGGTGTTGCAAGCTGACTGTAATTGGGAAATGCCATTTGCAGGCCAAACAATTTTATAATGCCGTACGAAAATGCATTTAGGCAAATGAAATACCGCACTATGGTGCGCAGCCAATAACTGAGCACTTCATAATTTTTTCTTTTACGGTCGGCAAGGCTCCAGATGATACAAACAATAAAAGCAAGCGCAATTGAAAAATCAAGTGAAGCCCAACCGCCGGAAGTATCGCCGCTGCCGTTTGGTGGCGCCATTACATCGCCGGGCAAATGAAAAAATAAGCGGTTACTATAATCCGTTATCCAATATAAAAAGTTATAGTAATACTGGGTAACATAGCCAACGCCGGGTATTGCATCAAGCCAGGTCCACGGTTGCGTTTGAAGCAATAAATAAATAAAGAAAAAACGGAAAAGTAATTTTTGCCAAAGCGGCCATGTTAAATTTATTCTTTCGTCAGCAAGCCTCATAAAGGGTAAATTTTGATATTTTAAAAACCATCATTTTGTTACATGCTGCAACTTTAAGTGAGGCTGTTTATTTGCTGAAAAGACATGCCTGCCATTTAAAAGTGCGATGCATAGAAGCTTCGTAGTAATTCTTCTGCTGGGCTCAAAAAAAACTTATTATTCCTTACTTCTATCCAATTCCCAATCATCTGTTCTAAATGGGTTTACAGGCAGGCCTTCCTTACTAAATAAATTTGGCATGGCTGTATTGCTAAAACCAAAACGTACTGCCAGAGGGTTCGTCACTTCGGGGCTTGAGACGATTAGTTTATTATTTTCAATTTTTACAGTGGCGGCAAAAAATATTTTATCGGCTCCCGCAATATAAACTTCAGTGATGTCTTTGCCCTTTGCCATAAGTCCATTGGGTGCATTATCAAAACTTATAATGGCCTTATCTTTCTGCACTTCCAAGCTTTTATAGATGGGGCTTTTATATGCACCAGTTTCCTTGTTGTAAGTTTCTGCAAGCGCCCAGTTTGCAAGCCTGTAACCTACGTCGTGTTTATCTTTCGGGTGAATGTCTTTAATGTTATCTACAAGATCTGTAACCACTACCATACCTGTGTTTGCGAAACTCATTGCCTTTGTTTGCTGCTCTCTTATAATCGATGAAATATATTTATTGCCATAAGTGTAAGGCGCAATCTGCACAAAATAAAATGGCAATTCTTTGTTCCATGCTTTGCGCCATGTACTAATCATAGTGGTTAATAGTTTGCTGTAAGTATCGGGAGCAATCGTGTTGCTTTCGCCCTGGTACCAGATAGTGCCTGCGATGTTATAGTTGCTTATTGGAGCGATCATTCCATTGAATGCTGCGCCGGGTGAATAAGGCCACCAATCGGAAGGTTGTTGTTTTGAAGCTGCTTCTTTTAATGCTCCATCGTTGTTTACCGCATCAGCTTCTGTCCATGTTTCTGCCGGTGTGCCGCCCCAGTTTGCATTGATTAAACCAATGGGAACTTTCAAAGATGTATTTAGCTTTTTGCCAAAGAAATAACCCACGGCGCTAAAACTTTTTAGGCTGTTAGAATCGCAGGTTACCCATTGGCCACCGCAATTATCCTGCGGCGTTTTAGATGTTGTTTTGGGTATATAAAAGAACCTGATATTTTTATTGGCACAGGTGGGCAGTTCAGCTTTTACATCGGGTAGACCCCAGCCATAATTCATTTCCATGTTCGATTGGCCGCCGCAAACCCACACTTCGCCAATCAACACATTATCTAGTATAATGATGTTGGCACCTTTTAGTGTAATCGTGTAAGGTCCGCCAGCAGTGGGCGTTTGCACGTTTAGCATCCAGTTGGCATCTCTTGTAGCAACCGTTGAATCAAGTTTGTTATTCCATGAAGTAGTTACATAAATTTTTTCAGAAGGCCCGGCCCAACCCCACAATTTTACAGTTGACTGTTGCTGCAAAACCATATTGCTGTTAATTACATTCGGCAAGCGGATATCAGCTTTTGACGCAAGCGATAAAACAACTAAAACGGCAATGGCAAGATATTTTCTCATGATAATTTTTTGAAATGGAGGAATAAAAATGAGCGCCTGTTAAGGTATGTTTTTATTTGCTGTACTTAAAAATATTCGAAGAGATTTTTAGGGGCCGGGCTTCAGGAAAGCTATGATACTTCACTTGCGTCGCACTCTTGTACGTCCGGTAATTGTATTCAGCTTGTGGAAATTATATTGTCTGAGACTTTAAGCTAAAAAAGTATACCTATAAAAAAACCACAGCTAAATGCTGTGGTTATAGCTTCTTTAAATAAATTTTATTGAATCAACTTCGCAATCTGTTCCATTGGAATGCTGTTGGCAAGTGTTAAAACTTCACTTTCAGATTTGCCTTTAACCGTAAGCGTCAACAAAGCACTGGTGAAAGGTATTTGCAGGCTGTAATTGGGTTTGCCATTCTCGTTGTCGCCCTGTTTTTCAAGCCTCGATTTATAGCCCTGCACTTTAACCACTTTGGTATTTTCGTCACGCATCATACCACCGAGCATGGGCATATTGAGAAATGCGTTTAGCCCTGCGAGCATTGGTGAATTGCTGATGATCTCAATCTCGCTACCGCCGTGTAAGCCATAGCTACGGTGTATAGTGGCCCCGATAAAACCACTGTTAGCCATAACATGATCTTCTTTCGGATTCGAGTTTAACGTATCAATTTTTGTTGGAAGCAATTTTAAAACTTCCTGCCCTACAATCATGTCAATTTCCTGCATAGCCTGCTCCAGTGCAAAATGAGCATCGGCTAATTTACCCCCCGCATAAGCGGTTTTTGCTGTTGCAATATCCGCTTTAAAATCCTGCGAAAAAGATGGTTGCGTAACAAATAAAATCACAGCAATTACAATAAGCTTTTTCATAATATTTTATTAGTGACTGGTTATTAATTATTGTTCACCCATTTGTTTCTTCATGCCGTCAATGTCGAATGCATTTGCGGCATTCATTACTTCTGTTTCATCGGCAAAATTAATTGCTTCCCAAACAATCATAGATGCCTGCCCGATTGGTACAATCAAAGTATATCCCTTGCTGTCATCATATTGAATAATCGCCTTATTGCCTTTTACTTTTACCTGTTTCATGTTTTGGTTATCCGCATTTGCCTGCATGCCGTAGGCATTATTAAAATACATGGTTACAAAACCTGAATACAAGCCATTATTGCCAATTGTTACGGTTAACTGCTTTTCTTTTTTATCAGTATAAACACGCTGAATTGTAAGATTGCTCCAGCCCCATTGTGCACTCACTACTTTATCCTGTATGGTATCTTTTGCAAGGCCCGCAACAGGATCGGGGAGCGATTTGAGCATTTGCCGACCCAACTGTAATTCTATACCAATAAGTGCCTGCTGCAGCGAATACCTTGCATCGCTGTACTGCGCAGCCTGGTGCGATTTTTCTGCGTCGCTAATTTGTTCGTTAACGTCAGGTGGTGGTGTATTTTTTAATCCTCCGCCACCTTTATTTGTGGGTTTACCGGTGGCATCTACCTGGTTATCTGTACTGTTTGTTTGATCGGTGGTTGTGGTAGAAGCAGGGGCAATCGCCTTATTCACTTTGTCTTTGAGCTTTTTCAGCAGTTGTGCATCAGCATGTTTGGGCAGCGTAATTAGCGCAATTGCTGCAATTAACAGGATAGCCGTTTTCATTTCACAAGATTTAATTATTGTACTGCGAATTTAAGTTAGAAAGTGAAGCAGAAACTAAAAAATTTGCTGCAGACAGAAGAGCAGGAATATAAAAATGCAAAACCGTTTTAGACGCCAAATCGCAGATCAGGGCCCAAACTGTGTTACTGTAGGTATAAGAGTCCGCCTCAGGCGGAAGCAAAGCATAATTCATATGATGCAGCCGGACTCAGAAAAATATTAGCATTACGCGTTTAAACCGGCTTATGAATTAAAAAAAGCCCCGCAATAACTGCGAAGCTTTTCAATTATTCACTTAAAAATAGGTGCTACATGTTTTCAATAATACCAGCAATGCCTTGTCCACCACCTACGCATGCGGTAACGATGCCGTATTTCTTGTTGAGCCTTTTCAGATCCTGTAAAATTTGCACCGTCAGCTTACAACCGGTGCAACCCAGCGGATGGCCTAATGCAATGGCACCGCCATTAATATTTACAATATCGGGGTTAAGGCCAAGTTCCCGTATAACTGCCAGTGACTGTGATGCAAACGCCTCGTTCAACTCAATCAAGTCTATGTCATTTAATGACATGCCGGCTTGTTTTAAGACTTTAGGAACGGCAGCTACAGGGCCTACGCCCATAATGCGTGGATGCACACCCGCTACAGCACAATTAACCAGCCGGCCAATGGGTTTTAAACCCAGTTCATTCATCATCTTTTCGCCCATTACAATTACGAAAGCAGCACCATCACTGGTTTGTGAGGAATTACCTGCCGTAACTGTACCGCCCAATGCAAAGGCTGGTTTTAATTTTGCTAGTGCTTCTATGCTGGTATCAGCACGCACTCCCTCATCAGTATCTACCGTATAATTCCGGGTTGCTTTTTTGTTTTTTTCGTTCAGGTATACCTGTTCCACATTAATAGGTAAAATGCCCCCCTTAAAGTAACCACTGGTGATGGCATTCATTGCCTTGCGGTGCGAGTTATAGGCAAATGCATCCTGATCTTCGCGGTTTACATTAAATTCTTTTGAAACTGCTTCTGCGGTTAAACCCATGCTTAAATAATAATCTGGTTCATCTTTAGCTATGGCGTAGGAAGGAACTGTTTTCCAGCCTGTTGTTGGCACAAGGCTCATACTCTCTGTGCCACCTGCAATGATACAATCGGCCATGCCTGCGCGAATCTTTGCAGTAGCCATCGCAATACTCTCCAGTCCGCTGGCGCAGTAGCGGTTGATAGTTATACCTGCCACTTCAATACCCAGCGCCCTTGCTGCAATGATGCGGCCAAATTGTAAGCCCTGTTCTGCTTCCGGTACAGCGTTACCAACAATAACGTCATCAATCCGGTGAGGATCCAGTTCCGGTACCGATGCCACTAAACCTTTAATTACTTCTACTGCCAGGTCATCAGGCCTGTAAAAACGGAAGAACCCTCTTTTGCTTTTTCCAACTGCTGTACGGTACCCCGAAACGATATATGCTTCCTGCATAAAAATTTAATTTTTGAAAATTCAAAATTAATAAAAAGTTGTTTATGCAACTAATTCAAATAAGTTAAGTTTTTAGGGGCCGGGCTTGCCGGTTACTATTAAACTTTTATTCTCACCGCTGCGGGACTCTTGTAATTTGGGAAACATTAAAGTGCAAATATTACAAGGTTTAAACATTCACGGGTTAAAGGGTTCGAGCGGGCTAATATAATAAGACTGTTTGCTTTTAATAACTCGTGAACCCGTGAACTTGTAAACGTAGAGAACCTACAAACTTGCTCCTTTCCCGCAAATGCAATAGGTTTGCCGCCGTTTAAAATAACAAATTATGTCGTTACTTGTAGTTGGCACCATGGCTTTTGATAATATTGAAACACCGTTTGGAAAGTCAGATAAAATTGTTGGCGGCTCTGCCACCTATGTCGCTTATGCGGCCAGCAACTTTGTAAAGCCTGTACTGCAGGTTTCAATTGTTGGGTACGATTTTCCAAAAGAAGAGATGAACCAACTTACAAGCCGCGGGGTGGTGCTGGAAGGCGTAGAAATTGTTCCCGATAAAAAATCATTTTTCTGGAGCGGTAAATATCACCTGGATATGAACACCCGCGATACATTGGTAACAGACTTGAATGTACTCGCCGATTTTAATCCCGTTATTCCCGAAAGCTACCAGGGCACCGAGTTTTTGATGCTGGGTAACCTGATGCCTAAACTTCAAAAGGCAGTAATTGAACAATTGAAAGTAAGGCCAAAGCTAATTGTACTCGACACGATGAATTTCTGGATGGAGGTAGCTTTAGATGATTTGTTAGAAGTATTAACGATGGTTGATGTGCTAATGGTGAACGATAGTGAAGCCCGCCAATTAACGGGCGAATATTCGCTTGTAAAAGCAGCGAACAAGATTTTAAAGATGGGCCCCAAATACCTGATTATTAAGAAAGGCGAACATGGCGCATTACTGTTCCATGGAAAGAATGTATTTTTTGCACCGGCACTGCCATTGGAAGATGTGTTTGACCCAACCGGTGCGGGCGATACTTTTGCCGGTGGCTTTATAGGCCATATTGCCAAAACAAAAGACATCTCTTTTGAAAATATGAAAACAGCAATAATCGTGGGCAGTGCTATGGCAAGTTTTTGTGTGGAAAAATTTGGTGCCGCCCGTTTGAAAGAAATTAATAAACACGATATTGATGCAAGGATGGCAGAGTTCGTAGAGCTGGTGAACTTTGATATTACACTGGTATAAGTTTATCTGTTCAAAAAATTTTTATAAACCATTGGCAAAACGACTGGTGTTTTTTTTGGGCCCGGCAGCGGAATAGGAATGAAGCTTTTCTTGCGTCGCACACTTGTACAGTTATAATATAACTCAGCATATCCTCCGTAAAAGTTTAATTAAGGGGCCAATCGCAAATAAGTGTAAGTTTAATGACTGCGCCTTTGCTAAAATTAATTTTGGAATATTTTTTTTCGTAGTTACTTTCGCAACGCAATGTATAAAACAATGAAACATACAAAACGCACAAAGAAACAGTTCTTAAAAAAGGAAGTTGTTTAACGTTTATGTATGATGCAACATAACGAAAGCCTTCCTCTAAACAGGAAGGTTTTTTTATATCCAATCCCTTAAAGCGGGGTTATGCAAACAAGCGGGAACTTGCACATTGCAGAATAGAATTAAAGAACGAACAAGAGTGCGACGCAAGAGAAGAATAATAGTAGTAATGCAGCTGGGCTCAAAAAGATTTTAGACGAAAGATGAAATGCATAACCATAGACAACAAATAAAAATTCCATCAAAATGAAAGTAGCAGTAGTTGGCGCAACTGGCCTTGTAGGCACAAAAATGTTGCAGGTTTTGGCCGAAAGAAATTTCCCCGTTACAGAACTGGTTCCGGTGGCTTCAGAAAGATCAGTTGGTAAGGAAGTTGAATTTAAAGGCACCAAATATAAGGTAGTAAGTATGACGGACGCCATAGCCGCAAAACCAGCCGTAGCAATATTTTCAGCCGGTGGAAGCACCTCATTGGAGTGGGCGCCAAAGTTTGCTGAAGCAGGTATTACAGTAATTGATAACAGCAGTGCATGGCGTATGGACCCTACCAAAAAATTAGTGGTGCCGGAAATAAATGCAGACGCATTGACAGCAGCAGATAAAATTATTGCCAACCCAAATTGTTCTACTATTCAAATGGTAGTTGCGCTTAATCCACTATATAAAAAATACGGCATTAAGAGAATTGTGGTAAGCACTTACCAGAGCGTAACGGGTACCGGAGTAAAAGCAGTTGATCAGTTGATGAATGAAAGAAAAGGTATTGAAGGCGATATGGCTTACAAATATCCGATTGACCTAAATGTGATTCCGCAGATCGACGTATTTCTGGATAACGGTTATACCAAAGAAGAAATGAAAATGGTAAAAGAAACCTGTAAGATCATGAGGGATGATACGATTCGCGTAACAGCAACTACGGTACGCATCCCCGTTGTAGGCGGTCACAGCGAAAGCGTGAACGTGGAATTTGAAAATGATTTTGATCTGGATGAAGTAAAAAATATTTTAAGTAATTCACCCGGTGTTATTGTACAGGACGATCCTGCAAATCAGCAATACCCCATGCCTTTGTGGGCGCATGAAAAAGACGAAGTTTTTGTAGGAAGGCTGCGTCGCGATGAAACCCAACCCAATACTTTAAATATGTGGATCGTAAGCGACAACCTGCGCAAAGGTGCCGCCACCAATGCTATACAAATTGCAGAGTATTTAATGGCGCAGGATTTATTGGGCTGATATTATTTGGATTAATTACAATGTGCCTGGTAATTTTATCCGGCACATTTTTTATTTTTAACTATGGATATAGAAACACTGCGCGAATATTGTTTGTTAAAGAAAGCAGTAGAAGAAGGTTTTCCTTTTGGTGAGGATACGCTGGTATTTAAAGCTGGAGGTAAAATATTTTTACTTACCGGGCTCGAAAGTAATCCGCTGCAGTTTAATGTAAAGTGCGATCCTGAAAAAGCGCTTGAATTACGGGAACAATACAGTGCCGTGCAGCCCGGTTACCACATGAATAAAAAACACTGGAATACCGTTGTTGCCGATGGAAGCCTGTCAAATGCTTTGCTAAAAGAAATGATCGATGACTCGTATGATTTGATTGTGCAGTCGCTGCCAAAAAATGTAAGGGATCAGATTTCAAATTGAAAAGCATTGCAAATACTCAATAGCCTGCCGATTGATTTGCAAATGCCCAGACTTGAGACCACCGCCGTGGCAGGGCTAAACGAAAGGTACGATGCCAGGAAAAACCATATGCTGCGCATGCCTGGGTTCAAAAAAAATCTAACAAAAGCTTAAGGTAATTTGACTGTTGATAAGACCTGTTTTTATTTTATCTAGGCAACACTTATCTACCTTTGCTGTTATACTACGCGAATGAAGGACATCATTAAAGTTATGGGGCTTAGCAAACAATTCAGGGATATAACCGCAGTAGATAACCTTTCTTTTTCTGTGCAGGAAGGAGATGTATATGGTTTTCTGGGGCAGAATGGCGCCGGTAAGTCTACTACTATCCGCATGCTGCTTACACTTATATCGCCCACAGCCGGCGATATTGAATTATTTGGCCTCGACCTGCGGCACAACAGAATTGCGATTCTAAGGCAGATTGGAGCAGTGGTTGAAAAGCCTGACCTGTACAAATATTTATCGGCTTACGAAAACCTAAAGCTTTTTGCAAAACTGAGTGATATAAAATTTACAGAAAAGTCATTAATGCATCAACTGGAAACGGTTGGGTTGGTGGGCAGGGAACACCACAAAGTAAAAACATTCTCTCAGGGAATGAAGCAGAGGCTTGGCATTGCTATTGCTTTGGTGCACGATCCCAAATTAATAATACTGGATGAGCCAACAAATGGGCTGGACCCGCAGGGTATTGCAGATATACGCAACCTTATTCTACACCTTAGCCGCGAGATGAAGAAGACAGTTTTCGTTTCCTCGCATTTGCTAAATGAAATTGAACAGGTTGCTACAAGAGTTTTAATTATTGACAAAGGAAAGAAAATTGTAGAAGGTGCATCCTCAGAACTGTTCGATCCGGCAAAGACAATCGTGGAATTAGACACGTTAAATAACACGGCATGCCTGGTGCAGTTGCAGCAAAGCCAGTGGCAACAGTATCTACAGCCCAAACGTAGCCATACAATTTTGCTCAAACTTAACCGGGCCCAACTGCCTCAACTACACAAGTGGCTGGTGCAGCAGCATGTGGAACTTATTTCTCTTCAACCAAGACATACACTGGAAGATTTCTTTTTACAGGTAACATCAGGCAAACAATATGTGGAAGCTTTTACAGATTGAACTATATAAAATTTTTCGCAGGCCCCGCACTTATATTTCGTTTGCGGCCATTACTGCATTGATAGGCGTAATACAGCTCGGTCTTAAAATGGACGGACAGGCTTATGTGGATTTTCTCATGAGCAGCCTTAAAGATACTTTTGAGTTTGATGGACAAATACTCAACGCATACCTGGTATGTTTTATCATACTGCAGCTTTTGCTGATACATGTTCCGTTATTGATCGCATTAATTGCCGCAGATATGATCTCCGGCGAGGCCAATATGGGAACACTGAGGCTTTTGCTTACCAAGCCCATAAGCAAAACAAAATTTATGCTTGCAAAATTTTTTGCAGCGAGTATTTACACATTTATTTTGTTGGTTTGGATTGCCATATTTGCACTGGCAGGCAGTATTTGGCTGTTTGGAACTGATGATCTGTTAATACAAAAATCAACCTATGTTGTGCAAATTGCCGAGAGCGATGTTTTCTGGCGTTATATTGGCGCCTTTGGTTTTGCATTGTTGGCAATGTTAACCGTTACAGCACTCGGGTTTTTCCTGTCTATTTTTGCTGAAAACTCTATTGGCCCCATCGTTACAACCATGAGCATCATTATCATCTGCACCATACTAAGCACCATGACGATCCCTCTTTTTCAAAAAATACAACCTTACCTTTTTACAACACACATGGTTAACTGGAAAGAATTTTTCGATGAAAAAGTAGACGATCAAAATGTGGTTATCAGAGGCAGCTTACAAAACCCCCAGCGCATCATAGATTCTGCACTGGTACTGGTTTTACACATAATTGGCCTGGTAAGTGCATCTATATATATATTTAAAAAAAGAGATGTGCTTACTTAAGACATAAAATTATGATACCGGCAAATCTTTTCATGGCATCCTCGTTGCGTCGCAATCCGTTCATCGGTTGTATCGCTGTTCAACTTTAGCGGCACAAATTATTTGCAGGATTAAGTGAATCAGTTCTTATAAAAAAGAAAGAAAATAACATGATAAAAAAAATATTGGTTTTGTTTTTTTGTACTTCGTTTACGGTCGCAGGCTTTTCGCAGGATATGACAGCACTCGTAAAAAAGGTAAGCGATAAACTAAACCAGGTAAACGATTATGTAGCCGAAGGCGGTTTAAAAACCGATGTAAGTTTTATAAAAGCACCTTCAGGTAAAGTAAAAGTCTATTACAAAAAGCCTAATATGTTCAAGCTGAAAAAAGATGGTGGCATTTCAATATTACCCAAAGGCGGGGTAAGTATTAATATGAATTCGATGGTAATGACAACAGATTATGTTGCGCTTGCTGCAGGCGAAACAACCATTGATGGCTATAAAACAAAAATTGTAAAGTTGCTGCCAACAGACGAAAGCAGCGAAATTGTTTTGTCAACACTATACATCGATGAAGTTAACCTTCTCGTGCGCAAAGCCGTAACTACCACCAAAGAAAATGGCACTTACGAAATGGGCATGAGTTACGGCAAGTACAGCAATTTCGGGTTGCCGGATAAAGTGATTTTCAGCTTCAACACAAAAGATTACAAACTACCTAAAGGGATTACACTTGAATTTGAAGATGCACAAAAGCAATCTGATGCGGGAAAGTTGAAAAATAAAAAAGGGAAAGTTGAGATTACTTATACATCATACACGATAAATAAAGGTGTGGATAACAGTATTTTTAAATAGAAACATAGATGGAAAAGATTCTCTGAATTTTTTTGCTGCTGATAAATATTTAGAATATTACTTTTAGCTGCTGGTTGCTAAACAAAAATGGGTAAGCCCCAAAATACAGGCAGGAAGCGTGTTGCACAGGATACGGTGCAAAGTATTACTACAGTACAAGAGTGCGACGCAACGAAAGCCGGAAAAGTGATAGGTAGTTTGGTACCAAAAAAATCTTACAAAAATTTATCGCCTTTATTTCTTTTTACTTCTGCAACATATTCTTTTACCTGCTGCTCCTTTTCTTTTTTACAAATGAGTAAAACATCTGGCGTATCTACAATAATAAAATCGTCTAAACCCTGCAGCAGCAAGAGTTTTTCGTGCGGTGCAGAAACCATACATTTCGTTGCATCTATCACCATTACGTTATTGCCTGAAACGGCATTGCCGAGGTAGTCTTTTTCGAGAACATCGTAAGCGCTGTTCCAAGTTCCCAGGTCGCTCCAGCCAAAGGATGAGGGGATTACATAAACGTTTTTCGCATGCTCCATTATTGCATAATCGATGGAAATATTTGTGCATAGTGGATAGATGCGCTGTAACGCATTTTGTTCTTCAGGTGTATTGAAATGTGAGTCTTCGGCTGCAAACACATCGTAAATTTCGGGGTGGTATTGTTCAAAAGCTTTTATGATATGTTTTACCTGCCAGACAAATATACCTGCATTCCACAAAAAATCGCCGCTTTCAATAAAAGTGCGGGCAAGGTCTATATTTGGTTTTTCGGTGAAGGTCTTCACTTTATAGATATTGTCGGCTACGGCAAGGGTTTCGTGCTGTATGTAACCATAGCCAGTGTTTGGGTAAGTTGGTTTAATACCAAGCGTTACAAATGCTTTAAAGTGCTGCACAAATTCTAATGCCTCAGTTGTTACCCTTACAAATTCGGGTATATCGAGAATAAGGTGATCGCTGGGGGCCACAATGAGTGAAGCATCGGGATCTAACTGCATTAATTTAAAGGCCATATAGGCGATGCATGGAGCAGTATTTTTACGGCTTGGCTCGGCAAGAATATTGGCGTGATTTACATCCGGCAACTGTTCTTTTACAATGTTTACATATTCTTCTACGGTTATGATGAATATATTTTCTTTGGGAAGAAATGACTGATATCTTTCATAAGTAGATTGGATAAGTGTTTTGCCTGTATTGAGTAAATCCAGAAATTGCTTTGGATAGCCTGTTCTGCTTTTTGGCCAAAACCTGCTTCCAATACCACCCGCAAGAATAGCTGCGTAAGAGTGTTTGTTCATTTAAAAAATTTCAATCGTTAGATGATGCCTTCCCTTATTAAATCGTGCAAATGTAACATTCCAAGATAATTACCAGTGACATCACAAACAATTAACTGGTTAATATCATGTTGTTTTAAAATTTCGAAGGCCTCTGCTGCAAGTAAACCAGGTGCAACTGTTTTTGGATTTGTGCCCGATATATCTGCTGCTGTTATTGTACCCAGGTCATTTGTTTTTTCGAGCATGCGGCGCACATCGCCATCTGTAATAATCCCGGATAACCTACCGCCGGCGTCCACTACAGCAGCTGCCCCTAGCCTGCCTTTACTTATTTCAATTATTGCTTCCTTTAAAGTTGCTTCAGCTAAAACCTGAGGCTTTGCATTGAATTTGTAAATATCATCTACTTTAAGGTAAAGTTTTTTTCCCAGGTTACCCCCGGGATGATAGCGTGCAAAGTCTTTTCCGGTAAATTGATTTAACTCCATCAGGCAAACAGCAAGTGCATCTCCCATCACCATTTGAGCAGTGGTGCTGCTGGTAGGTGCAAGGTTATTCGGGCAAGCTTCTTTTGCAACAGTTGTATCAAGTATAAAATCGGATTGCCCAGCGAGAAATGAATTTTTATTTCCCACTATTCCAATAAGCAGGTTACCAAAATTTTTTATCAATGGAACGAGTACTTTAATTTCAGGGCTCTCGCCGCTTTTACTTATGATAATTACCACATCGTCATTTTGCACCATACCAAGATCTCCATGGATGGCATCTGCCGCATGCATAAATAATGCGGGGGTTCCTGTTGAGTTAAGTGTGGCCACAATTTTTTGCCCTACTATCGCACTTTTCCCGATGCCTGTAATTACAACTCTGCCTTTTGACTGGTGGATGGTTTCTACCGTTTTTTCAAAATCATCATTGATGAAATGCTTCAATCCTGCAATGGATTGCGCCTCCAGTTCGATGGTGTGCAGTGCTGATTTTTTTATATTTTTATACATTGCGGCAAAGTTAAACTTTAACAACAATGGATTTTTTATTAAAAGATTTGGTGGTTAACTTCGCTAAAAGCCTTTAAATTAACAATGGCGTCTTTGCAGTATGTTTTGGGCATCGGTTTATCTAAGGCAATTTTAATTATCTCAACCGGATTAAACGCAGTATCTTTTAAGATTATTTAATACCCCGCATATCGCTGGGAGCGAAATTAACGTGAACAATGGAATCCACTTCTAAAAGGGCAACAGCCACTAAGTCAGCAACCAAAAAAGCGACAGGTACGAACGGAGAAAAAGCAAAAAAAGCCGAAGTAAATCAACCGCCGGGAAAGATTAAACATAAACTGGATATATACGAAGGTTTGCGCCTTCATTTTGGCTTTGAAAAATTTAAAGACAGCCAGGAACAGGCAATTAACAGTTTGCTTGATGGCCGCGACACATTCGTGATTATGCCTACGGGCGGCGGCAAAAGTTTATGTTACCAGTTACCAGCACTTATACTGGAAGGTTGTGCAATAGTTGTAAGTCCCCTAATTGCTTTGATGAAAAACCAGGTTGACCTGGTAAGAGGCTACAGCGAGAAAGACGATGTTGCGCACTTCTTAAATTCATCACTTAACAAGGGGCAAATTAAAGAAGTAAAAGATGACCTTACTACCGGCAAAACCAAATTGCTCTATGTAGCGCCTGAAACCCTGACCAAACAGGAAAACCTTGATTTTTTCAGTGACCTCAAAATTTCGTTTTTTGCCGTAGATGAGGCGCATTGCATCTCAGAGTGGGGGCACGATTTCAGGCCCGAGTACAGACGATTACGTGAAATGATGGATATTATCAATCCCGATGTACCCGTAGTTGCGCTCACTGCAACAGCTACCCCAAAAGTACAGAGCGATATCGTTAAAAACCTGGTACTGCGTAATCCAAATATATTCATTTCATCATTTAACAGGCCTAACCTTTATTACGAGATACAACCTAAAATAAAGAAAGACCAGACAGTAAAAAATATTGTCCGCTTTATATCCCAGAACATGGGAAAGAGCGGTATTATTTACACGCTTAACCGTAAAACAACGGAGGAAATCGCAGAGGTATTAGTTGCCAATAATATTAAGGCAGTAGCCTATCATGCAGGCCTTGACAGCAAATTGCGGGCAGACAGGCAAGACCAGTTTCTCAATGAAGATGTACAGGTAATTGTAGCAACCATTGCATTTGGAATGGGTATAGACAAACCCGACATCAGGTTCGTGATCCATTACAATATACCGAAGTCAATCGAAAATTATTACCAGGAAACAGGCCGCGGTGGCCGCGACGGTCTCGAAGGAAAATGTATTCTATATTACTCGCACAAAGATGTTTCCAAATTAGAGCACCTTATGCGGGATAAGCCACTCAGCGAAAGGGAAGTAGGCGCTCAGCTCATTAATGAAACAGTGGCATTTGCCGAAAGCTCTGTTTGCCGACGTAAAATTCTGTTACATTATTTCGGCGAGCAGAGCGAAGATAAAAACTGTGGCAATTGCGATAACTGCCTGCACCCGAGAGAAAAAATTGAAGCAAAAGAAGATGCCGTTAAAATCATAAAAGCCGTTAAAGCTTTAAATGAAGGTTTTACAGCCGAGTATGTGGTAAAAGTTATTCTGGGCAAACTGACGCCGCAGGTTGCCATGTACCGCCACGAAAAACTGGCAGAGTTTGGCGTTGGAAAAGATAAAGACGAGCATTTCTGGAACAGCCTTATTAGGCAACTGCTACTAGAAAACCTTATTCGTAAAGACATTGAAGAGTATGGCCTGCTCAAACTTACAGAACTCGGAAGTAAATTTTTAAAGAAACCAACCTCGTTTAAAATAGTATTGAACAACCTCTTTGAAGAGGCAAATGCAGAAGACGATGACGATGAATCTGCAGTAAGTGCTGGCTCTGCGGCCGACGATAAACTTTTCGAAGCACTCAAAGACCTTCGGCATAGGGAAGCAAAGAAAAAAGGTTTGCCGCCGTTCGTTCTTTTCCTTGAATCTTCCCTGCAGGATATGGCCACCATGTATCCAACAACTATGCAGGAACTCGAAAAATGTCAGGGCGTAAGCAAGGGTAAAGCCCTCAAATTTGGCAGGCCTTTCGTTGATATGATTGCAAAATATGTAGACGAAAACGAAATAGAAAAACCCGATGACTTTGTAATGCGAAGCGTAGCCAATAAAAGCAGCAACAAGATTTACATTATTCAAAACGTAGATAAAAAAATACCGCTCGAAACCATTGCCCGTAACAAAGACTTGCGTTTAGATGCACTACTCGAAGAAATGGAAACCATTGTAGGCAGTGGCACCAAACTAAATCTCAGTTACGCCATAGACGATATGCTCGACGAAGATGAGCAGGAAGAAATTATGGATTATTTTAAAAGCTGCGAAACATCGTCTTTAGATGTAGCCCGCGAAGAACTGGCCGACAGCGGTTACGATTGGGAGCAGTTAAAAATAATGCGCATCCGGTTCTTAAGCGAGTACGGCAACTAAATGTATTTGCTCAAATAATTACTCCAGCCCGTTTGATCATTCAAACGGGTTTCTTATTTCTCCTGTAGTATTTTTTTTAGCCCGGCTGCAGCATTTCTATGCATCTTCCGTTGCGTCGCACTCTTGTACTTTCAGATACTTTAATGGGCTTTTACAGTAGCGTATATTAGAGTATCTGGTAAGGGTAACAAGATCAGTAACACCAAATTTTAATTTCACTTCAATAAAGCTGAATATACATTTACAGTACAAGAGTGCGACGCAACAGGCGACCCCACGAAGAAATAATGCTGGGCCAATAAAATCAATTCCAAAAGTACCATAAGCATGAATCCAAATTGCTGAATTAAGGATAGTTTTGCCTTGCAAAAATGTAAAACAAAACGATGATCATAAGAGAAGGTGCACTCGCTGATATACCACAAATTATGGAAGTGAGACTGGCGGTAAAAGAAAACAAGCTATCAAATCCGGCATTGGTAACCGATAAAGACTGCGAAGAATTTATGTTTGTTCGCGGCAAAGGCTGGGTTTGCCAAACAGGCAACCGCATTGTGGGTTTTGCAATAGCCGACCTGGTTAAAAATAATATTTGGGCGCTTTTTATACACCCGGAATTCGAAGGAAAAGGCATTGGTAAAAAACTGCACGATACAATGCTCAACTGGTATTTCAGCAATACGCCTGCAACGGTTTGGCTTGGCACCGGCGCCAATACAAAGGCAGTACAATTTTATAAAAAATGCGGGTGGAAGGAAACCGGCAAACAGCCAAACGGCGAAATAAGATTTGAAATGACCATGGAAGAATGGAGCAAAATGAATTGCATTTAAAAGACAGATAGCTGCATTTATGGCTTATAAAAAATATCAATAGCGCTGCTCACCGTAAAGTCTGAAGACAGTGTAAGCTCTTCCATCTTGCCACCGTAAAGTATCTCAAGCTTGGCCGTATTTGGTGGGAACTCGCCAAGGTTATGTGCATAGAAAACCAGTTTATTGGCGCCCTCTTTATTAACTGGGATTTTTATTTCCAGGGCACGGGACTTTAGAGAAAGCTTATCTACAATTACTTTATCGTTATAAACAACAGAAACAATGTCGCCGTCAACCACACCATTATCGTAAACCCTAAGGGTAATGGAATCGGTATCTACAGTTAGTGTGCGTACCACATTTATCTTTCTTTCAGCATAACCCGCAGGCAGTAAAGAAACAGGATCGGGACGCAGCACAGGTGGCGGCTTTTGTGCCGCAGGAGGAACAACCTTTACTACAACCGGGGCTGCAACAATGGTATCAACCGTTGCTGGAACTTTACGCTCTGGTATGGGGAAACTGGTTTCAACTAAAACCAACGAAGTGCGGCCTGACTGTAATAAGTGCGTTGGCTTTTGGGGTAAAAGCACTGTTTTATTTTCTGGTTTTAAAACAACAGAACCTGCATTCAAAATAGGTATTCTTTCAGGCGGCGGTGACGGATTGTTTTGCCTGATTGCTATTGATGGAACCTTAGTTAAAGAGACTGCTACCTGTTTAATCCCCGGCAATGCATTGCGCTTCTCTGTTAAAACAATGGTTCCTGCTTCTAAAACGGGTATTCTTTCAGGCGGCGGTGGCGGATTGTTTTCCTTTAATTTTAATGAAGTTCTTTTGGCTAATGGACCCACCGGTCTTTTGGGCTGCAGCACAGCTGTATTGCGGGGCTTTACCACAATGTCTCCGGCTGCAAGTATAGGTATTCTAACTGCAGGTGGTGGGGCTACAACTGGCGGATCTTCTTTTTTTATTTCTACGGGTGGCGGTACAATTGCTACAGGCTCTTCCTTTTTGTCTTCAATCGGTGGTTCGGATTCAGGATCAGGTGTAATTTCTTCTTTAGCCAAAGTATGCAGTGATTCCTGCTCGCCTTCATCAAATTCAGCCATGCTTTTTGAAAATTCTGTTATCCAGGTGCACTCAATGGAACAGCCTTTTGCCTCGCCTTTAAAAACAAACTTTCCACTCTCAATAGAAAATGCAAGGTTTTGGGGCTTGCAGTTGGCGCAGGTTACCTTCCAGGTAGCGATGTTTATAAACAGGTATAAATCATTAATAATACCGGAAACCTTCGATTCAAACTTAACCGAAGTATCGGCGCTTTTGGCCGCTTTTAGCGTGCCCTCAAATTTCTTTGCTTTTATGCTGGTAATATTCAGGGTAAGATCGTAGTTCTGGTCAGGGTCGTTGCCGAGTAAATAAGCTTTGCCACGCCAGTTTCCCTGCAGCCAACTTTCACCACCCTGCGCACTGCTGGTAAACGGGTAACCGAAAAAGATAAATGTTATTAGCGTATAAATTATTAATCGGCGCAAAAGCATTAATGTGTTTTTTCGGTTTGCAAACTAACGCTTTTTACGCACCTTGTATTGCTTTAAAAGAATCTCAGGTAGGCATTTGCAACCTTTTACAATATTTACTGATTAAGGCTGATATACTTTTTTATACTCCACCGGTTTACAAACCACAGAACACCAAGAATAAGCACACCCGCTATAACTGTTGTATAGGAAAGCAGGCTGCTTACGCTCATGTGCTGAGCGTCAAGAAAACCCTTTAACATAAACTGCAAAACCGATAATACAATCAGCACGATAACAGTAATAACAATATTGGGAGGGAAAAACTGCTTCATTAAAAATTGCTGGAGTTGCTTGGGAGCAGCACCCAGCGTAATAAGCAGATTAATTTCTTCTTTACAGGAAGCAACAGTAAGTTCAATAAATAAAGTGAATATCAATAATGCAAAAAGCAGCATTAGTGCACCAGTTAACCAGGAAATACTAACCACTGCATCTACTATCTGGCGGTATTTGCTAAACCTTGTTTTATCTGCATCTGTAGTAAGACCATGGTCTGCAAGGTAGCTTACCAGTTGTGGGTTGCCGGGATCTTTTGTTCTTATTACAATGCGCGAAGGCTTACTATTTTCATTTGTTCCAAAGGTTGTATTGGCCCAATCCATAAAAGGTTTTGGCACCAGCACCGATGAAATACGGTCGCTAAAACCTACTACTTTTCCATAATAACGCTCTTTGCCATCTCCAGTTTTTATTTTAATTTCTATAGGCAGGCTTTTAACCAGTTCCTGTGTAAGCTGCGGCAAACCCTGCGATGTGGCAAAACCAAAATTGTACATATCTAAAAACTGATTGGGTACAATCATCGGTATAAAACTGGAACTGCTGTCCCACTTCCAGTCCGCGCTTTGAACATCTATAAATTCGTCTGGTACACTTTCAAAAAAAATATCTGAATAAAAAGGTATCCGGTCGCTTACGCTTTGGGCCGCAACTTTAAAACGACTGGGCGTTAGTACACCCAGTGCATCTACAAAAGGTTGCTTTTTAAGATCAGCAATTTCTTCATCACTAAGGTTGGTGGCGCCAACGGTTTTATCGTTTACAATTTTGTTTATTGCCAGAAAGTTTGCAATACTGTCCTGGTTTGTTTTACTGTACAAAAGGTCGTTGTAATTGGCCTGTATCTGCACGGCAGAAAGTATCAGTAACAATGCAACGGATAAGCCAACCACAGCGAGTACAAACCTGGTACGGCCTGTGCTTGTTTTTATTAATTTCTTTAAAAGCTGGTTCAACATTTTATAACTGCTTCAAATGATTAGTATAATTTTTTTTTGAGCCAATCTGTATTGCTACTATTGGGCTTCGGTTGCGTCGCACTCTTGTACTTTTCATTTATGTTTCGGCAATGGCAAAGTAGGTATTCTTTTCAGCGGCCTTATAAATTCAAGATACGGGTATAATTAAAATGCATATCGTCTTCAAGATCTGTCAGTATTAATCCTGCGCCGCGTTTGGAGCACTCCTCAGCAATTAATACGGATGCTTTTACAATATTTTCCTGGTCCAGATGGCTGAATGGCTCGTCCATAATCAACCAGTCAAAAGGTTGTATTACCGAGCGGATGATTGCTACGCGTTGTTGTTCTCCATAACTGCATAAGCCTGCGCGTTGCTCAAGAATATGTGTAATGCCAAGTCTTTCGGCCATTGTGTCTATCATACTGCTTTCGTAACAGGGCTGTTGTAATACGCGGTTTAGGTCTATGTTTTCCCTTGCGGTAAGATTGGTAAACAAACGCAGATCCTGGAATATTACACTTACATTTTGCTGCCGCATTTGAGCAAGATCGTTGCCGGTAATTGTTCTCAGGTCTTTATTGTTCCAGCTGATGGTACCCTCGTAGTCGTTTCGCAATTTATAAATGAGATGGGTAAACGTAGTTTTGCCGGTGCCGCTGGGTGCTTTTATTTTTATCCATTCGCCGTTGTTAAACTGCAGTTGCTGGTTCCATATAGCGGAGCCGCGTTTGGCAAACTTATCTTTAAGTGGGATGGGTACAATTTGTTGTAACTGGATTTGCATAAACTTTTTTTGCCCTTTGTAGTAGTATGATGTTTTATATAGTTACGCGCTGCCCATTGATATAAAGTACAAGAGTGCGACGCAACAATGCTTAATAGTAGTACGGAACTGTGGCCCAAAACAAAAATATCTTTAATAAAAAAGGCTGCATTTGCAGCCTGTAATTTTATTGTTGCTTTTCGCCAGGCATTGCTTTGATAGCCCCGGTTGAATCCATTTCCATATCTCCCATATCATCCTGCATACCGCCCCTATCCTTTTGCATAAATTTTCTTTCCTGGTGTTGTATCTGTTTTGAAAACGCTGCGAAGAATTTAATTAATGTGGCAAGACTATTTTCTTTATCGTTTGCAGTAGTAAGCTGGAAGTTGCTGCCAACATATTTACCATTATAATTATCGCTGGTTACCATAATATCTTTGAAGGTTTCTTTGGCGATGGCGGTGGATTTATTTAAAGAAGAATCGCCGCTTATTGATCCAAGCACCTGATTGATATTGATATAAACAGCCATGGATTTTCCTTTCGCTTTTTCTGCAATATCTGCAGGTACAGCTGCATTTCCCTTGCCGGCAAGATAGGGCTGAACCAGACTGCTGTCTGTTGCTATGATAAGATTTTTGCCATTCATGTTCCAGGAAATACCATCAAAACCTGGCGGTACATACTGGCCATTTTCTTCAATCATATCACCGCTTTTTGCAAGGCTGGCAACTATTTTTTCGTAAGCGTCTTTATCGCCAATGGTTGCATTAAAAAGCAGTTTGGCTTGGGGAACTGAGCCTTTAATTTTTACGCCATCATAATCGGTTTCAGTTTCTTTTACTCCAAGATCTGAAAACACGATTGCGAAATCGCCTTTGAATGCTTTTGTTATATCAGCTAAACTAAATCCGGCTTTTTCTAAAAACTGGTTGGCGGTACTTTCCATTCCTGCGAATTTGATCATCTCTGTAATGATTTCTGGATTGAAAGAGAAAACCGCAAAACCGGAAACCGGTGATGGGTAATGGTTTACCATATCCATGTTTACAGTGGGGCCTGCATATTTTTTCCATATTGCTTCCAGATCTTTGCCGCTGTACGATTTAAAATCTGCTACTAATTTTCCGTCTTCAAAATTAACTGTACCGCCGCCATAAGAATCTTTAAGCAGGTCAGCTGCTTTTGTAAGGCCGAGCAAAGGAACGGAGTTTAGTGCGTTGCTGGAATTTGTCCATACAATCATATCTCCCTTCTCCTGAACAAGGTCTGCAAATTCTGGTATGGATGCAACAGATTCATCTTCTTTTAGACTGAACATAGGGGCAAGTATTTGGGAAGGTGTGCTGGTATTGGTCTTATCGGCAGATTGGTTGCCATCTCCGGAAACAATTACCACATCTTTATTCCAGCCTATAAAAAGGTTATCGTCTATGGCAGTATAAGAATAGTTGCTTTCCTTTTTTATTTCGCTTGCACCCGGCTGCTTTTTTATGTATGATTCAAATACAGCTGCATCTTTTATACCGGCAATAACGCCTCCCGAAACGCTTTGACCGTTCATCATGGAGCCGCCTGTTTTTGCATACACAAAAACGTTACTTTCCAGGTCTACACCGGAATGCATAAAATCTTCGAGGCGTTTTTTACCTTCGCTGATTGTTGAATCTGCATCATTCGATGATAAGGAACTAAAAAGGGAATCCCATTTTATATTTGCTTTCGCAGCTTTTTCGGAGAGGCTTTTCCAGTTCATATCGAGTACAAACATGGCATCTTTAGGGATATATTTTGTTTGTACAGGAACTGATTTTTTACAGGAAGTGGCCAGTAAAATAACAGCAGCCAGAAAAAACGAATAACGGATAATTGCTTTCATAAAAAATGATTATTTGTAATTTTTACCCTGCGAAAGTATGTTTTCGAATGTAAATAATAACAAAAACCCAACGGCTATGGATGGCAGGTATTATAATCATTTATCCGGCTAATAAAATACCCCAACTGTTTAGTAGGATTAGCGGGAGCGATATCTCTGAGAAATTATTCTGGTGGTTTTGGAATATTGAGGAGCTGCTGGTGAATGCGAAAAGTATAACCCTCCTTCGCTGCTAAGGCGTATGGTAAAGACAAGTGAGGAAGTGGATAAAGAAGCATTAATCCAGCAAAAAAAACGCTGTTAACGTAGTTAAACAGGGCAAGTGCTGATATTTAAAGCCAGGGTAGTGGTACGGGCATAGCATGCGTAATGCAGCCTGTTGTTTAAATATCTTTATTGAATGACGTGGCTATTAACCACAAAATACAGTAAAGCTAAATGCATTTTATCTGCAGTAGAATATAAGTGATTCCTAAGATTTTCCGCAACTTTTAAGGGCACGGAAAATCTCAGGTATATACTAATTTACCCGGTAAATTCTTAGAGTGTTATAACACTGTTTATTCCACCAAATTCATTTGGATTTTGGGCGTCAGCCTCTGGCTCGTTGAGCCATTGTGTTTCGTTAACGAGGTATTTAAATTCGTGCTGTGTATTTTTTAAAAGAGAAACATCGCAGGTAAAAGAACCGTCTTTTTTCTTGCTCATTACGACTGAATTTTCCCAATCGCTGTTTAAACCAAGTATTTCAATTGTTTCTGCATTTTCAACGCTGAATGTGAATTTTACTTTGCAATAATCTTTGGTCTTAAAATATGTTTTCTGTACCATTTTAATTTGTTTTATTTTTCTACTGGTTTAATACCAAAAACCGCAAAAGGTAACCCAACAGCATATTTTGTATGGCGGCGGCTTTCCTGCGGGCTGGTTATTTTTATGAAAATCTGGACTAAGTGTAGCATTTTCTTTTTGACGAAAAATCAAATCTAACAATGACCAAGTGCATAATATATTAATACAAAAACCACAATCGTACCGAGGCAGCCACCGCCCAATTTGTAGGATCCGTAGCCTGCAATCAAAGTTCTAAGCCAGTTTTGCATAAAATTAATTTTAATGAAAATGTTTAAAATACTTCTGTGAAAAATTTTATCTCCTGCCAACGTTTAATTAACTCAATCGCCATATATTTTTTAGCCCGGCTTCAATTATCGAACGAATCTTTTGTTCCAACGCATGCGGACTCTTCTACTTACCAAATTTTATTCCGCATTTTTCGGGCCGAAAATAATTATCTAAAATAGTGACCCTTCTTTCCGTCGCCACAAGTTCGCTGGTACGCAAAACTTTCAATTAAGTTTTCTTCAAAAGCAGTTTGTAAAATTTCTCTAATTCAGCTTTATCAGCGGGTGTTAATATTTCATTATTATCGCACCTGTTTTTAAAATATAAAACCCTTTTGTGCTGGGGATATTTCTCCAATATCTCCCCTATCAGTTTTCCCGATGCTGTATCGGTTTGATATAGCGGAGTATTTGGCGGCAGCGGCGATTTATACCTGTTGGGGCGTTTCAATATTTCAGCTTCCAGTGTGGCCAGCTTGGCTGTTGAAACTGTTGCTATTTTGGAGGCTTTGCCGTACAATCCTTCCAGTTGTTTTTTGCTTAGGCTTCCCCGTTCCTGGTATTGGTTATATAAACTGTTTAAAAAAACAGACGATGGGTAAGCCTCCAGCGCTTCTTTAAGCACATCATCAATTACATCTACGCCTGGTTTTTTTCTGTTCATAATAAATACCCGTATGTTTTGCTACCGAATATAATAAAAAAATCACTCCTTACGCCGCAACTAATCTCAGCTCTTTATGGCAGATATTATTTCTATAATTTTACAAAGGCTATTTAAAGCAGATATTTGTTTTATCATATTTAATAATACGAGGTGAAAATAATCTTTAGGCTGCTGTTGTGTGTATTTATCTTCTCAGGTTGTCAGAAATCTGTAGATAAACTTCCAGACCCACCCCCGCCGCCACCGCCACCTGTTTTACCTTTTAATGAAACACCCGTATCGGTTGCCATTACTCCCGGAGCAATTAACGAAGCTTCCGGCATAGCCGACAGTAAAACCAACCTTGGCAGCTTATGGGTTGAGCAGGACAAAGGCCACCCAGCCGATTTATATTTGTTATCCTATACTGGTGCTGTTCAAAAACAGGTACACATCAAAGGCGCTCAAAACCGCGATTGGGAAGATTTAGCCATAGGTGCCGGCCCCATAGCAGGCAAGGATTATATATATATTGCCGAAACAGGCGATAACAGTCAACAATACACTGACTATACCATCTATCGTTTTGAAGAACCACTTGCCAGTGCAGATACCGTCTTCAACTTCGACAAGATAAGTTTTCAGTACCCCGATGGCTCTCACGATGCTGAAGCTATTTTTACCGATAATGCAACAAAAGATATTTACATCGTTACCAAGCGGGACGCTAAATCAAAAATTTATAAACTCCCTTACCCGCAAAGTACTTCAGCCGTAAACATGGCAAATGCCACAGGCGAGTTATCGTTTACAGGTGCTACAGGCGCAGCAATCTCTACCGACGGAACAGAAATTCTTATTAAAACCTATTTAAATGTATTTTACTGGAAACGGCAGGCAGGCGAAACAATTGAAGTTTTATTGCAAAAGCCGCCGCTAACCCTCGGCTATATTCCCGAACCGCAGGGCGAAGCCATTTGCTTTAAAAAAGACAACAGCTCCTTTTTTACCCTTAGCGAAAAACCCTCGCTTGTTCCATCAGTAAGCCTGAATGAGTATATGAGAAAATAAGTTTTTTTTGAGCCCGGCTTTGGTTTATCGATGAGGCTTTTCTTGCGTCGCACTCTTGTACTGAGGTAATTTTTATTGGGCTTTTATCGAAGCGGTTTGAAAGATACAGGGCAAGCACCATCGAACATTCCAAGCGATGTTAGCCGAAGTGCCATCTATAAACTCATTCCAATTCCACAAGTCAATCTAAAGCCAAATCCAAAATTTTCATTTGTGAAATTGACAAGAGGATATTCCTTTGAAGAATTTAATGATAATACCTCCTATTAAATTTCCCTGTTTGTAAACTTCAATTTTGCGATCAGTTGTAAATATTTTTTGTAATTCAGGTTCAATATTTCTCTCGAAAATATTTTTTGAGCTTTGCAAATGTTCAGGGACAAGCACTTTCCTAGTTAATGCGAAAGTGTCATTATTTCGTATGTAGTATTTGAATTGATCTGCCCTATCAATAATTTTAGAATAGGTTTTAAATTTTTAATTTAGTGGGCAAGAATAAAATGATACTGAACCCAGAATGAGTATTAGATATTTCATACAATATAAATAGGCATCGCAGCGAACGCCCCTATTTGCGAATGTAAAATAAAAACTTTCGCAAAGCCAACGTAATGAATAGATTGCATTAGCGAAACCATAGCTTCGATCTACGCTAAGGTAAAAGCTCAATAGACTATCAGAACGTACAAGGGTGCGACGCAAGAAAAGCTTAACAACAGTGCAATTGCCGGGCTAATAAATGTATTAATTGCCCCTGCCTGGTTTTGCCGCAGGTTTTTGCACCGGTTTGGGAGCTGGCCTTGCTGCCGGTTTATTTTCAGGTCTTGGTGACGGTTGGTTTACCGGCCTTTGAATAGTTGCCTGCTGAAAATTTCTTTCCCGGTTTACACCCCTGTCTCTTACTGCTTTATCTTTATTAAGATCGGGGAGCCTGTTTTGTGGTGCAGGGTTCCAATTTTTATTATTGGTTTGCTTCCAGCCATCATTGTCTTTCTTAAATACGTTTCCGTCCTTGTCTGCAAAAACGTTATTAGGCATTTTTGGAACAGGCCTTGCCATTGGTTTATTGTTTTCGGATATTCTGTTGTTTGAAGCCGGGTTAGTAACCAGGCCATTATTGCCTGGTTGGCGCACTACATCTCTGGTTTGTACGTCTTTTCTATGTTTATAAAGGTTATTGGTTGTATTGTAATTGTTAATGGTAATGTTGTTCTTAATTACTACCGGGCGGTTGATGGTTACGTTGGGCCTGCCCACATAATTGTTTTGCCTGCGGCCGTAATAGCCACCGTTGTATCCCCAGGGTCTGTATGAAGGGCGAAATGCCGGCGGTCCAAACCAGCCACTACCATAGCGCTGACGGCCGTAATTATTATAGCCATAGTGAAACCAACCTACATTAAATCCAAAATTAAAGCCCATGTTCCAACCAGTCCATGGATTGTAGTTCATGCCAAACCCCCATGTAACAGGGCGTGGATAGTAGTAATGACCATACCAGGGGCTGTAATTCCAGCCCGTTCCCCAAACTACAGTTGGCCCATAAGTATACGAACCCAGGTAGCCAGGCGTGTAACCCGTATAAATATAGTCTGGTGTAACATCATAGATATACACATATTTGGTATTGTAGGCGTTGCTTTGTGGCGGTATGTTTTCAATATCGGCAGGCCTTTCTGTACTTACCTGCCAGGGACCGGTTGCCTGGTTGCTTACAAACCAAACACCATTATCAACAGCATAATATTTGTTGTTTGCTTTTATAACTGTGATGTTGCTGTTTTCGGCTACATATAAGCTGGTATTTTCAATGGCAGAAAACTTTGGTTCACCGTCGTAGTAAACATCGCAGGTTGCCGTTTTTCTGTCAACTTTGGCTGTCTGCGGTATTTGCGCATCCATTACTGCTTCCTGTGCAGCATTGGTACCAGCTACACTTGCAAGTACCCCGTCTTTTTCTGATCCCGGCGGTATGCTGCTAAAATCCTGAGGGAGTTGGTCGCTCGGCACGTAAGTCCACGGACCGTTTAAAGAGGGTGAGCTATACCAGCGCCCTGCTATCAGTATATAATTTTTCTGTGTATTAATATCTTTAAAAATCTCGTCTAACGAATTATCAGCATACAACAACGAAGTGCCCTGTATACTTTTAAAAGTTGCTTCTCCTTCTGTCTGCAAAAGTTCTGCGGGTTCTGTACTTACAATAATTTCTGTGGGGGAAGTAGGTTGGTTAACCTGCTCTTGTTCCTTTGCTGCTTCTTTCTCCTGTTCTTTCATCTGCCCATCAATATTTTTTATTTTTGAAGGCAACCTTTTTACAGAAATGTAGCCAGATGTAACCGATGGCGAGGAATACCAAAAACCTCCACCATATAAATAATACTTTTGATCGTCCGGATTTTTTACAATTAAGAAAGGGGAATTAATAACCCGTTCTATATTAAGGTTATCATCCATTTGTACCCTTGGCGCCCCGTCAATTGTTATAAGCGTTGAAGGCGTGGTTGTGTAAATAATTTTTGGTGCATCGTTGTTAATATCCGAGCCATTTATCTGCTGCTCCTGTTGTAGGGAAGTGAGCAGCTGGTCCACAGACATTTCGTAATTCCATTTGGGCATTTCATTTTCCAGTAGCTGAGCAAAGTTTCGCAAGTCTTCGTTGTTGGTAATGCCATTGATTTTCGTTTGCTTTACGGTTACGCTTTCTATGGTAGCCGTACGGCTGTCCTTATCTGTAAGCAGGTTGGCATCGTACCAAACGGCACCAAAAACAGGCTCATCATTGCTGGATTTGCGAACTGATACTGCGGAACGGGCAGAGAGCTTATTGCCCGTCAAATTTTCAGGCTGCGGCTGGTAAATGGTTATTTTACCCCCATCATTTGTTGAGATTTCTTTGGGCCAAAAGTCATTTTGGGCAAAAGTGCTTTGCAAAATAAAGCAGCTACAGGCCGAAATAAATGCTGTTCTAATTAAGTGTATCATATAAACTGTTTATTAAAATTCTGAAACGCTTGTTTAGCTATACCGCCTTCGATCATTGTTTTCAATCCGGCTAATCTTATGTCTGACCAATATTAACAGTCATTAGTTTAATTCGGTCATTTACAAATAACCATATATCGTGCCGCGTAAAAGAAATTGCAAAAGGGTTAACAATAAATAGGGATTTTTTTTGAGCCGGTCATTTGTATTTCAACTAAGCTTCCGTTGCGTCGCACTCTTGTACAGTTGATGCGCTATTGATCAGTAATGACAACAGATAGCGACTATGTTGATAAATTTTATTCAAGACTAAAAACAGGCAGCTATAAAAAAGTAGGCACTAAAGCTCAATTATTGATCAACCGATGAAGGGATTGCGACGCAACCAGGATGCCATGAAATGTTTTGCCGGTATAAAAAAATTTGCTCTCCTAATGTTATAGGTCTAGATCTAAAACCGTTTGGGGGTGCACCAGATGAATGGTTTGCAAACCTGCTTCTCTAGCACCTTCAATATTTTTTAAGGTATCGTCAATAAATAAGGTTTCCGCGGCAATTAAATGCTGCTCGTTAAGTATGTGCAGATAAGCGGATGGGTAAGGCTTTCGCATGCCCAGTTCGTGTGAATACCAGGCTTTAATAAAGTAGCTGTTGAAATCACCAAAACCCGTTTGCTTGTTAAAAAATTCTATAAAAGCATCGTAATGTATTTTGTTGGTATTAGAGAAAAGATACACCCCGTATCTGCTTCGTATTTTATTAAGCCATTCAATTCTTTCAGGCGGAAAATCAAGCAACAGCGCATTCCAGGCATTGGCTATCTGCGCATCGGTAAGGCTGGTACCTGATTTTTTTCTAAAGCTTTCGTGAAATTGCGATGGCGAAATTTTACCTGTTTCCAGCGATTCAAAAAGGTCGGTTATGGAGTGTTGTGTAATATAGCTGTTAAAATTGGTTACCCCAAGTTGGGCAAAAGCTGCTTCGGTTTTAGCAAAGTCTATGTTTAGAAAAACACCGCCCAGGTCGAAAATAATATTTTTAATATGCTGCATAGGCAAAACTAATAAAGCCTTTTATGATTCTTCTTGGAAAATTGCTGGTTTTTTCTATTTTTGCGCTCCTTACGAATTCAGGCAGTGCCTAAATTCCGGGCCTATAGCTCAGTTGGTTAGAGCACCTGACTCATAATCAGGTGGTCC
>JBBRDW010000039.1:0-34995 GCA_038203525.1 Chitinophagales bacterium
CTACCAGGTTGTTAACCATTTAAGGGATTTAAACGGAAAGGATTTTATTACCAGCGAATTCTATCGGGGGTTGGTTGCATTTGAGCAATATCCTTACCCAATAGCCGTGAAGGTAAGTGAAGCGTTTAGTGCAAAATGAAAGGATGAATGGTTTAATAACTTAAAATTTTAACAACAGACTTACCATTTTATGTTGAGGTGCACCATCTGGATTGGTTTGCATCGGAAGCTATGTTGAATGATTTATTGAATACACTAAAGGAAATGAAGATAACTGTCTTTATCACCTGCACGACATGCCGAAGAACTTGCGCACACTTGAAACTTACCAATCCAAAAGCATTCTTCCGATATGTTGATACCAGTCTTTATCCTTCAGTTTATAGCAGAACAAATATTTGGGTTAACCGCATGAAATACTGACTGAGTAAGGGTTTGGAAGAATTTTACTTTTTCATGCAGTTGCACGATGAAGGTACTTCACCTTAGCTAACGGTTTATCTTGTTGACAAAATGAAAGCTACATTTGGTTTGAATTTACAACAACCTAAATTAAACATTGCTTCTTCGGGTAACTCTCTTTAGAAAAGTTTATTTGATTTAATGGAAACTGATTTACGCGCCTGAATAAATTTATAATAATTATTGAAAACCTATTGGCTGCAGTGGCTGATGCGATGCAAAAGATTCGTCTTTACTTTCCAGTAAAGAGTAGCCCATTAAAAACTCATCGGCTTTTCTTGCACACTCCCTGCCTTCGCTTATTGCCCAAACAACAAGTGATTGACCACGTCGCATATCTCCGCAGGCAAATATTTTTGATATGTTTGTCTGGTAGGCTTTTTCGCTTGCTTTTACGTTACCGCGTTCATCCAGTTCAACACCCAGTTCTTCAATCATACCTACATGCTGCGCATGTACAAAACCCATTGCAAGTAATGCAAATTCGCAGGGTAATTCTCTTTCACTTCCTGGTCTCTCAACAAAGCTTGCGGGTTTTCCGTCTTCCATAATTTTCCATTCAAGGTCTATGATCTTTACAGCTTTTAAATTGCCGTCATTATCTCCAATAAAAGCTTTGGTTGCAATGGCCCAGTTTCTCTCACAACCTTCTTCGTGCGATGAAGTTACCTTCAGGGTCATAGGGTAAGTAGGCCATGGCATAAATGATGTGCGTGCTGCCGGTGGCTGTGGCAATAATTCAAATTGCGTAACTGATGCTGCCCCCTGCCGGTTCGAAGTACCTACACAGTCGCTACCTGTATCTCCACCGCCTATTACCACCACATTCCTTTTTGAAGCACTAATTTCTTTTTCAAGAATATTACTTTCAATAGGTGCGTTGGCCAATGGGTTTTTACCGGCAACACGTTTATTCTGCTGTTTTAAAAACTCCATTGCAAAATAAACGCCATTCAACGCCCGGCCGGGTATATACAAATCTCTTGCAGTAGTGGAACCACCTGCTAAAATAATCGCATGGTATTCCCTCAGCAGATCATTTACACTAACATTTACGCCAACATTTGCATTGCATTTAAATGCCACACCTTCTTCTTCCATTAAAGCAATGCGCCGGTCAATTACCCATTTCTCCATTTTAAAATCCGGTATTCCATAACGCAGCAAACCACCGGGTGCATCGTCTCGTTCAAATACGGTAACTGTGTGGCCGGCGTAATTCAACTGGGCAGCAGCAGCAAGGCCTGCAGGGCCCGAGCCAACAACAGCAATTTTTTTACCGCTTCGCATATTGGGTTTACGGGCTTTTACAAAACCCTTGTCAAAGGCAATTTCAATAATATGCTTTTCAATTTCTTCTATGGTAATGGCCGGCTGATTTATGCCCAACACACAGGCACTCTCGCAAGGCGCCGGACAAATGCGCCCGGTAAACTCAGGAAAGTTATTGGTCGAGTTTAAAATATCGTAAGCTTCTTTCCAGCTTTTGCGATAAACTGCGTCATTAAATTCCGGAATTACATTACCCAGCGGGCAACCATTGTGGCAAAAAGGAATACCACAATCCATGCAGCGGGCAGACTGTTGATTCAGTTGTTCGTCGCTGTATCTTTCAACAAATTCTTTGTAATCGTGTAAACGTTCCTGTACCGGGCGTTTGGCCGGCAACGCTCTTGTAAACTCTAAAAAACCCGTTGGTTTACCCATATCAGTTTGTAGTTTTCAGTTTGTAGTTTTTTATATACCCAGCTTGGGGTACTTTTATGATCGTTCCTTGCGTCGCACTCTTGTACTAAGGGACGGTAATCGGCACTCAGCCATCAGCTTTCAGTTAAAAAAATGGAAATATTAAATTGTATTTACTGAAACCTGAAACCTGACCGCTGATTGCTTCTCATTGTTCCGAACGTACAAGTGAGTGACACAACAGACGATGCCAAAAGAACTGCTGTTCAGCCCCAAAAAATTTCTTTATTATTAAAATTGTAAGAAATTATTTTGGCGTTTATTTAATGTATTTAGCTTGCAGCTATTTACTTGCTAGCTTTCACTGAAATCTTCTTTTGCTGCAATGCTTTTTTGTAATCTTTAGGAAACACTTTAATGAAATTCTTTAGCTGGTTCTCAAAATCGGCGAGTACAAATTGTGCAACCGAACTTCCGGTATAATCAAAATGTTTTTGCACCAAAGCATGCAAGGTGTCTGCGTCCTGGCAATCCAGCGGATCAAGGTCTATCATTTCGGGGTTGCAGAGGGATGCAAAGCTATTTTGTGTATCGTACACATAAGCTATGCCGCCACTCATACCAGCTGCAAAATTTCTACCCGTTGCACCAAGAATTACGGCAATTCCGCCAGTCATATATTCGCAACCATGATCGCCTACACCTTCTACCACTACATCGGCGCCTGAATTGCGTACGCAAAAACGTTCCCCGGCTTTTCCGCGTATAAATGCCTCGCCGCTGGTAGCCCCGTAGAACGCTACGTTACCAATAATGATATTTTCTTCGGGTACAAACGTTGATTGTTTAAATGGATAAATGATAAGCCTTGCACCGCTTAAGCCTTTGCCAAAATAATCGTTGGCATCACCTTCCAGTTCCAGTGTAATACCTTTGGTATTAAATGCCCCAAAGCTCTGGCCAGCAGTTCCACTGAATTTAAAATGAATGGTATCGTTCGGTAAGCCTTCGCCTTTGTAAATTTTTGAAATCTCGTTGCTGAGCATAGTGCCGGCAGTTCTGTCGGTATTCTTAATATTGAAAGAGGCTTCTACTTTTTCCAGAAACTGTAATGCAGGTTGTGCAGCTATTAATAATTTCTTGTCGAGCACGTCGTCTATACTATGATCCTGTTCTTCGGTATTGAACAAGCCAACATGTTCTGATGCCTGTTCTTTATAAAGGATGGGCGAAAGGTCTATCTTGCTGTATTTCCAGTGATGAATATCATCTCTACGTTCAAGGCAATCTACCTGGCCAATCATTTCATTGATCGTTTTAAAGCCTAACTCCGCCATAATTTCCCTTAATTCCTGTGTAATGAATTTAAAGAAGTTAATTACGTGATCAGGATCGCCGGCGAAACGCTTGCGCAGTTCAGGATCCTGTGTAGCAACACCAACAGGGCATGTATTTAAATGGCACTTGCGCATCATAATACAACCTTCCACTATCAATGCAGCGGTTGCAACGCCCCATTCTTCGGCACCGAGCAATGCTGCAATAGCCACATCGCGGCCTGTTTTTAACTGCCCGTCTGTTTGCACCACTACACGGCTGCGTAATTTATTCTTTACGAGGGTTTGATGAGTTTCTGCAAGGCCAAGCTCCCAGGGTAATCCTGCATGTTTAATGGAACTGATAGGTGATGCACCGGTACCACCATCATGACCTGCAATAAGAATTACATCGGCCTTTGCTTTAGCAACCCCTGCTGCAATTGTTCCCACCCCGGCTTTGGAAACTAATTTTACATTAATACGTGCTGCACGGTTGGCATTTTTTAGATCGAATATTAACTGCGCAAGATCTTCGATAGAATATATATCATGGTGCGGCGGCGGTGAGATTAAGCCAACACCTGGCGTTGAGTGCCGTGTTTTACCAATCCAGTCATCCACTTTATAACCGGGCAATTGCCCACCTTCACCGGGCTTTGCGCCCTGTGCCATTTTTATCTGAAGCTCATCAGCTTCGGATAAGTAATAGCTCGTTACCCCAAAGCGTGCAGAGGCAACTTGCTTAATAGCAGAACGCATACTGTCGCCATTTGCAAGAGGCTTGTAGCGTATTTCATCTTCGCCGCCCTCACCTGTATTGCTTTTGCCACCAAGACGGTTCATTGCAATTGCCAGTGTTGTATGTGCTTCCCATGAAATTGAGCCAAAACTCATTGCACCCGTAGCAAAACGTTTGTAAATATTTTCAGCCGGTTCAACTTCATTGATAGAGATTGGTTCACGGTTACGTTTAAACTTAAAAAGGCTTCTTAATGTGCAGGCTTTTTCGCTTTGCTCATTAACCAGTTTTGAGTATTTTTTAAAAGTTATATAGTCATTCATTTTGGTTGCATGCTGCAACAGGTGGATGGTCTGCGGATTAAATAGATGGAATTCACCTTTACGTTTCCATTGATAAAGTCCGCCAACAGGTAATCTTTCAATTGGTATTTCTTTACGGCTGAATGCGAAATAATGTTTGATCAACGTTTCGCGGGCAATTTCATCAAGTCCCATACCTTCTATACGTGAGGTAGCACCTGTAAAATATTTTGCAACAACGTCTTTATTTAAGCCAATGATCTCCATGATTTGTGCGCCCTGATAAGATTGTAAAGTGGAGATTCCCATTTTAGAAAATACTTTCAGCAATCCATCACAAACAGCTTTTACATAATTTTTTTTCAGGTACTCGGCATCGAGTTCTGTTTCTAATCTGCCGGTTATTTTCATGTCTCTTATTGAAGACAGGGCCAGGTACGGATTAATTGCGGTAGCTCCGAAGGCAATTAAACAGGCAAAATGATGTACTTCCCAAACATCTCCGGCTTCTACAATAATGCCAACCTGCCCGCGCAAACCTTTTCTTATAAGATGATGATGTACTGCGGCTGTAGCCAGCAAAGAAGGCATAGCAGCATGGTCGCTGTCTACTGCACGGTCACATAATATGATCACTTCAAACCCATCATTGGCCGCATCTTCTGCATAACGGCATAACCGGTCAAGGCCTTTTTTAAGAGAGCCAGGTTGTCCATTTGCTCTGAAATAAGTTTGTAGTGTTTTTGCCTGGAATATTCCTGTATCTATACTCCGTATTTTTTCCAGTTCATGATTATTTAGCACTGGTTGCTTCAAAGCTACTGAATGGCAGGCAAGCGGGTCTTCGAGTAATATGTTACTATTGTTACCAACAAAGTTTGCCAATGACATAACCATTTTTTCACGAATAGGATCGATTGGTGGATTGGTTACCTGTGCAAAGAGTTGCTTAAAATAAGCACTTAAGTGTTGTGGTTGATCACTGAGAATTGCAAGTGGTACATCTGTGCCCATGGAGCCGATTGGTTCTTTGCCATCGGTTGCCATTGGAGCAATTATGTTTTCAAGATCTTCTGTACTGTAACCAAAAGCCTTATGATATTTAAATATCTGCTCGGTTTCAAGATGTGTGAACATTACTCTCGGCTCAGGCAATTCTTCTAAACGGATCTTATATTTATTGAGCCACTCCCCATAAGGTTTTTGGGAGCATATCGTTTGCTTTAATTCATCGTCACTGATTATACGCCCCTGTTCCATATCAACCACAAACATTTTGCCGGGTTGTAACCTGCCTTTCTCCACAATCATTGATGGCTCGACGGGAAGAACACCTGTTTCGGAAGCCATAATTACACGGTCATCAGTGGTTACGCAATACCGCGATGGGCGAAGCCCATTTCTGTCAAGGGTTGCCCCTATTATTTTTCCATCGGTAAAGGATATTGAAGCTGGCCCGTCCCACGGTTCCATCAAAGAAGCATGGTATTCATAAAATGCTTTTTTCACCGGATTCATTTGCTCATTACCATCCCATGCTTCCGGTATTAGCATCATCATTACATGTGGTAATGAACGGCCGGTAAGTGAAAGCAATTCAACTACATTATCAAGGCATGCTGAATCGCTTTGTCCGCCAACAGCAACCGGTAAAATCATTTCCATTTCGTCTTTGCTAAAGAAAGGAGTTGTAAACCCATGCTCTCCTGATTTTAGCCAGTTAAGATTGCCCTGCAAAGTATTGATCTCGCCATTGTGTGCTATAAAACGGAATGGCTGTGCGAGTTTCCAAGAAGGGAAAGTATTGGTTGCAAAACGGGAGTGTACTAAACCAAACGCAGATACTACTCTTTTGTTTTCAAGATCTGGAAAGAATCCCCTAACCTGCGTACTGGTTAACTGACCTTTATATATTACTGTTTTATAAGAAAGCGAGGCGAGGTAAAAGCCTATTGCATCCTTTCGTACAGTGTTATTCACTGTATGTGTCGCATAATTGCGAAGTATGAATAATTTCCGCTCAAATTCGACTGGGTTATTGATATGGTCGGGGCAAACAATAAATACCTGCTCAATTTCCGGTTCTACTGAAAGTGCTGTTGGACCTATGTCTGATGGATTTACCGGCACTTTTCTGTAAGCCAGTATTTCGAGCCCTAATTTCTCGGCGCACCGGTTAAAAATTTCGCGGCATTCTTCGCGCAAACGTATTTCGCGGGGGAAAAAAACCATACCAACGCCGTACTTTCCAAACGCAGGGAGATGTACACCCAGTTTAACGCATTCATCGAAAAAGAATTCGTGCGGAGTTTGTATCATGATGCCCGCCCCATCGCCGGAATTATTTTCGCAGCCGCAGGCGCCACGATGTTCCATATTCTCCAGAACGGTAAGTGCATCGGAGATGTTTTTGTGGCTTTTGTTACCTTTTATATTTGCAACGAAACCTATTCCGCAGGCATCATGTTCGAAGGCGGGATCGTACAACCCTGCCTTACTGTTTTTTTCGTTCATACACAGTTCACTTAATGGTTATTAATTTTTGGCAGGCAATCGGTTAAAATTACGAAGGAAATTGCAAATTTTATTGATGCTTTTCAAATATTACATCTAATCATTGAAAATTATTGATAAAACATCGAGCTTGTGCAGCTTAACCGTGCGAACGATAGTTAGGATTTTATGTCTTTTGAAGGATGGTAAATTACAAGCGTTAATATAATGCGGTAAGTATTAAACAACCTTATTGTAAAAGCGCCAATGAAACTGAAATATCAGGCAAGTATAGCGGTTGTTAGGTATTTTGCCCAATATCGTTCAGAACGTACAAGTGAGTGACACAACCGGCGCTGAGATATGTTTTGCTGAAGGGCAACAAAAAATTAAGTTGCAGGGACCTCTTTTACAAAATAGTTTTTAGGCCAATGACCTGTTGAAATTATTTGGTGTTGATGAAAAATGCCAAAGAAAGTACTTCCGCTGCCGCTCATGGCTGCATATATTGCCCCTTGTTTATAAAGTTCCTCTTTTATAGGGCCCAACTGGGGGTAATGAGCCAGAACCGGTTGTTCAAAGTCGTTTTTTAGTTTCGATTTCCAGGTTTCTATGGGCTGCTGAATAAATGAGTGGATGCTTTCAACCGGAATTGCCGGCTTTATTTGAGTAAAGGCCCAACCCGTATTTATATGAATATGGGGGTTTACAATACAAAATTTAAAACCCGAAAGACTTAGGCTTATTTCTGTGAGTAGTTCTCCTCTTCCCTCGGCAAAGCATGCCTTGCCAATAATAAAAAAGGGGCAATCGCTGCCAAGTTCCAACGCATAGTTTACAAGCTGGTTATTTGATAAGTTGAGGTTGAATTTTTTATTCAACAAAAGCAATGTGTATGCACCATCTGCACTGCCGCCTCCAAGCCCGGCGCCGGTGGGGATAGCTTTTAATAAATGTATTTTAACAGCCGGAAGCTGTGGAATTTTTTTTTTCAAAAGCAGGTATGCTTTTACGCAGATATTGTTTTGTGCGGTGCTGTCAATACTAATACCACTAATTGAAAAATCTACTTCATCGCCTGGATTTGGATTCGGAATTATTTCCAGTGCATCGGTAATATTGAGCGGGTAAAAAACAGTTTGCAGGTTATGAAAGCCATCGTTTCTTTTGCCAGTTATATGCAGGCCCAGGTTTATTTTACAATTGGGAAAAAGAACCATGTTTGTATTGTGTAAATAAAGGCCAAAAGGTAGCCCTTACGAATTATTTTCTTTTATTCATTTCATCGCGGATGGCTATAGCCCTTATGTAATCTTCGTGCTCCAGTACTTCGGTTAAAAGGTTCTGCAATTCTTCCAGTGTTAATTTGCCTAATTCCTCTCGGCTGCCAGTTTGAGTTTCGCTTACCGGTATCTCCTGCTTTTTATTTTTATTGGTATCTTCCATTAATATACCGGCACTTTCAAGAATATTGTCATAAGTATAAATTGGGCAGCCAAACCTTACAGCAAGGGCAAGGGCATCGCTGGTGCGGCTATCAATTTCTACGGTATCATGCTCGCTTACACACACCAGTTTTGAATAAAAAATGCCTTCCTGCAGGTCATTTATTACAATTTCCATCAGCTCCACATTAAAAGCATTCATAAAATTTTTCATGAGGTCGTGTGTTAGTGGCCGGCTCGGCTGCATGTGCTCTAATGCTACGGCAATTGCCTGAGCTTCAAAACCTCCAATAACAATGGGCAGGCGGCGCAGCCCATTTACTTCGCCCAGCACTACTGCGTACGAGTGGGTTTGTGTAATGCTGTGCGAAAGGGCAACTATTTCCAGTTCGATCTTCTTCATATCCGTACTACAAATATTTCTTGTTGGGCAAAAGTAAAGATTTAAGTTATTAAATTTATTTTTGGGTGTATGTTACAATCTCGCTTTTTCAAAGGGGGCACTTTACCCGCAGATACAGTATGTACCTTTTATATTTAAGAAATTTTTTTGGACCCGGCTTAGGTAATACTATTAAGCCCGATTGCGTCGCACTCTTGTGCGCTTTACTATTTATTCGTCAACGTGCAGAAATTTTGCAGCAGTTCCCGAACGTATAACAAAAAAAGCCGCTGTTGAAAAACAGCGGCGTATGCACATGAGAACATTTTTGCACTCTATAATTCGGATGTTTTTAAATCTTTCGGAAATTTAACCTCGACAGTTTGCTCTTTGCCATTGTGTAAGAATGTAAGTTTGACAGTTTCTCCTTTTTTTACCTCTTTCATTTTTTCTTTAAAGTCATCTACAGATACAATGGCTTTTCCATTTACCTGGGTTATAATATCATCTTCGTCAATGCCAGCTTTTCCTGCAGGCTCGCCTTTGTCGGCATCAAGAACTTTTACACCTTTACCATCTTCTGTGTCCTGTACCTGTATGCCTAAGCGTGGCTTATCGTTATTCAAAAAATTATCCTCTCCATTCCAGCCACGAAATCCGCGGGGGGCAGGAGGAGCCATTCTGAAATCAAAATTTTTATCGCCATTTTTCCAGCTAAATGCCCTTACCTGTTTGTTTTCACTTAATGAAGCTATAGCTGTATTTTCTTTTCCTTCACGTTTATAGGTTATAGTTATTTTGTCTTCGGGTTTGTATTTTCCGACAGCCTTATAAAGATCATCCGCATTGGTAATTTTATCCTCATTTATTTTTGTAATAATATCGCCTTCTTTAAGCCCGGCTTTTTCTGCTGCGCTCTCGTTTGTTACCTCGGTAATTTTTGCTCCGTTGGCGTCTTCTTTTGTCATTACGCCAAGGAAAGCTTTGTTACTGTGTATTTCCCGCATAAAATCATCGTTCATCATTTTCCATCCGCCTTCTTCGGGCATTGGAGCCATCGGCGGCATCGCGATGTCGAAATCCTCCCGCATGATATCGATGTTTTTCCCTTTATATTGATCAGCGGGTTTGCCATTTATGGTTACTTTATCGCCATCAACTACAATGGTTACTTTTTCCGAAGCCTCTCCAGTTTTGCGTATGATAATATTTTCTGTTTTTTGCTCTTTCGGGGCAGTTTTTGGTTTATTCTGCGCAAATAATTTACTACCCCCTAATACTAAAAGCGCAAGGGCAAAAGCAACTGGTTTTACGAATGTGTTCATCTTGTTTTATTTATGTTGTACGAAATATTTAGTAGATCAAATGTAGGGAGTTTTTTGATATACGAAAAGTTTCGGAAATGTTAAATTGTTTATACAACAAAAAGGTGAGTTATTTCTTCATTGAAGCTATAGAGGCTTTCCGTTGACTGATATACTGCATAACCCACATAATTGTAAAGCTGGGAATAAAATCAGTACCCGGCAGCAACTCCTCTGTAAAATTAAAAATACTGCCGAGAGCACCTTTCCAGCCGCCAAAAGTTATGTAAAAGGTAAGGGCGGATATGGGTGCCCAAATAATATCGGCAAATTCACCTATACCTGGTACAGCATAAGTGAAGTACCCGATAATATCCATCATAATGCAGAACAGGAGGGAGGTTTGCTGATTTTTCATTTTTTTATGTTTGATTTCAACTGCATAGTAAATCAAATAGCTTACCAATTTTAATGAACGACAAAAGAGCACTTCGAGTTTGGTACAAAATATTATACATTGAAAAGCCACTTTGTAGACAAATCTTTTTTGGGCAATATCAAGCTTTAGACATGCAGCCTGCTATATCGCAAATTTAGCACACTCCATTTGCATGCCTGCTTTCCATTGTTTAAGGCCTGATTTACACTGGTATTTGGTATTCGTTGACTTTGACAGGACTCAAGTACAGGTATATGTCGCAAGAGAAAGAAAATCCGCGCATTAAGGCCAGATTATTTAAGTCTCCAACGGGTAATTCCGGCTTGCTTTTAATCGCCGTTTAGAGATAAATTTCTATTGGCCGAACGTTGGGTAACGTGCTGTCCGGTAGCATACCATCGGATGCATTGGCATGTGCTTCTAATGGTCTGCCGGGCATTAAGTTTACAGGAGCAAACAATATCAATGCAAGGTTTTGAACAGTCGCTTGGGTTATAAAGTAAGGCGAAGCAATTAGTGGTTGAGAAACAATTCTGCTGACACACCAAAAACGGTATAGGCATTATTTCATTGGTTATAAAAGCTTCACCGATAATGGTCCTTTTAATGCAAGTTTATTAGCAGAAATAAGAACCCATCGACCCTTGAATATATATTGGTTGATGAAAAGATACCGGGAATAATTACCAAAACAAACTCAGGTAAAGTTCAAAACAATAACGATAATAAAGAAATAGTGCCCGATTGCTGAATTACCCCATCTATAATAACAACACAACATCAAGTGAATGTGGACCGCTCAATAATACGGTAAGCATATCTTAACGCCGGACTCTAAATAAACGTTGTTGATTTAGAGTCCGCTACCCTGATGCCTTATGTTATACAGTACAAGAGTGCGACGCAAGCACCGTTGCTATGAAAAACTTATGCCCGGCCCAAAAAATTAATCGTGACTTATTTCAATCATTAAAGGAACAACAGTACCGCCGGGAGTGTTATTGTCATCATCATCGGCAACATTTAAATTGCGTGTTCCTTTTTTGCCTGGAACCTTGAAACCGGGTTGCTCTGCATCGTATTTTATTTTGTCTTTATCTATAAGTTTATTGCCAAGTGCCGTTTTAATTTTTTTACTCAAGCTGCCGCTCATGTTACTCATGGTTGATGCAATGCCCGCTGCGTTAAGTTTTTCTTTCGAATAAAGAATAAGCAGGTAATCGCTACCTTTTTGATCATCCATTTTTATAACTTTCTTGTCTGAGGGAAATGCAACGATACTATTAGCGCCTACATGTGTAGAAATGAGATCATCAAACGGCAGTAGCAGGTTTACTTTGCCGGTAAGGTCTGTGGCAAACGCATATATATACGATTCTTCGTCCGTTGTTATATAGAATCTGAATTTGGTTCCTGAATGGTAAGTATTGTTCATTCTGTAAGCAACTAGGTCTTCCTTTTTATCGGCTTCTGGAATGTCATCATCTACTACAAGGTTTCGGGTAGATATTTTGTTTACATCCATCTTATCGCCGGTATTTAATCTAAACTCAACGTTGCCGCCTAACGCATAAGTGTTTTCAGGTTCAGGCTTTGGCTCGGGTTCTGGTTTTGGTTCTGGGGTCGGATCTGGTTTAGGTTCTGGCTTTGGCTCTATGTGATGTTTTTCTGCTGGCTCCAGTGTAAAGGGATCTGCAAAAACCTGTAATGCCATGGCGCACCATTTTGCATAGTCTTTGTAACGCACCCAAACAAAACCATGATCGGCCCAGTCTTTGCCCCAGCTATTCATAATGCGGAACGATCCGCCATATTTGGTATCGTCGTAACCAACAACAGCAAGAGCATGGCCGCGATGCTTCCAGTCGCCTGCATCTTCTCCATCTTTATAATCCCACAAATCACCTTTAACCGAAGAGAAGCTTATAGGCAAATAAAACCCGGTAGATATAGGCGACCCTTCGCTTATCGCTTTTTTGGTTGACTCAATTTTTTCCTGGTCAGTTTTTTCCCAGGTAGCTTCGCCCATCAGATCGGCGCTGGCAAATAATATTGCTGCATCCTGGATTTTATAATTTACGGCCTCGGCCTTTGCAGCATCGGATAAATAACTGCCGCAACTGTAGGGAACGGTAGTAATAAGGGCGTCGCCGCCTTTTATCATGGTAGACAATGCAGTTATCGGGTCGCTTCCGTTTTGGCAATCAACATCGTCGGCACTTTTAATCTGTTCATACAAAAAAGTTGGCGAAAACACATATTTGTCAATAAGCGCTTTGTCGGTTAGTTTATGTGTTTTTGCATAAAGTATAGTAGCAATGGCATATCCGTTTGCAAAGGCTACACAAGTTCCGTGATTTCCCTGGTCGCCAGGTGTAGGGCAATATTCCTCCAGCGAAAAACTGGGCGGCAGTGCACGAAAGCTGCGAAAAGAGAGTTCTACTTTTCTTGGTGTTTTGGCAATAGTAGCCGGATTGAAATTAGCGCCGGTACTGTATTTAGGCTGTGCCGCTGTCCATAAACCAGCAAAGGCAAGCAGTACAATAAACAGAGTTTTTTTCTTCATTTGTTCTTATTAGATGGTTTGTATAATGATGTGCAATATGCGCATTAAAAATAACTATTTGCTACCCGCTTGCGGGTATTTTTAAGCACTAAAATCTATTAAGCCATTTTTTAATATTAGTACCATTGATACCAGGTAATCTTTTCATGGCATCTTCGTTGCAGCCTACCCCGCCAAAGGCGGTGGTCGCAATTCTTTCATCTGCTATCTATACATGAAGCTTCGGTGTGGGTTGCCAGGTAACTTTTATTTCATTTCAGCCGAAAGTTTTTTGAATATAAATTTTATAAATTTCTTTAGATAAAGCTGTACTTTTAAAATTATGAAACGCTTTCTCATTTTAGTTTGTGCCATTGGCTTTTTTTTTGGCGTACATGCGCAGGTTGAAAAACCCTTTGGGCCGGTTCCATCGGCAAGGCAGCTTAAGCAGCAGGAGATAGAGTTTTATTTATTCACCCATTTTGGTCCTAATACGTTTACAGATCTGGAATGGGGTAAAGGCACCGAGCACGAAGAGGTTTTTGCTCCAACACAATTAGATTGCAGGCAGTGGTGCCGTATTGCAAAGGCTGCTGGTGCAAAAGGTATTATTATTACCGCCAAGCACCACGATGGTTTTTGTTTATGGCCCAGTAAATATTCAACACATACAGTTGCGCAAAGCAAATGGAAAGACGGGAAGGGAGATGTTTTAAAAGAATTATCTGTTGCCTGTAAAGAATACAATTTAAAACTTGGTATTTACCTTTCGCCCTGGGATCGCAACCATCCAAAATACGGCACCGACGCGTACAATGAAGTATTTGTGAATATGATGAAAGAGGTTGTTTCCCGTTACGGCCCCTTATTTGAATTCTGGTGGGATGGAGCAAATGGAGAAGGTACGAACGGTAAAAACCAGGTTTACGACTGGCGGCGGTTTGAGCAAACATTGCGCAGAATTGCACCTAATACTCCTGTTTTCAGTGATATTGGGCCAGACATTCGCTGGGTAGGAAATGAAAATGGTTTTGCAGGTAAAACAAACTGGAATTTATTAGACACAGCAGGGTTTAGCCGCGGCGCTGGATCGCCTGTAACCGATACTTTAAACACAGGTAATATAAATGGGAAGAATTGGATACCCGCGGAATGTGATGTAAGTATACGGCCGGGATGGTTTTATCATGCAAATGAGGATGATAGGGTTAAATCGCCGGAGGCGTTGTTTGATCTGTATTTAAAATCTGTTGGGCGTGGGGCCAATTTATTATTGAATGTACCACCAGACAGAAGGGGGCTGATTAATGAACATGATTCTGTTGCATTAATTGGGTTCAGGAAGCTTAGGGATGAAAGTTTTAATAATGATTTATTGAGGAATGAATTGTTTACTTTGGCAGGCATACAAAATAATAATTCCACTGTTTTGAATGATAACAATACCAAAACTTATATAAAAGCAGCTATTGGCAGAGAGAGCAGTTTAAGCTTTTCATTCAAACTGAAAACTAAGGTTAATTGTGTTGTACTTGAGGAGCCGATTGAGTTGGGGCAGCGAATTAGTTCATTTACCATACTGTTTAACGATGGTAAAGAAAAAGTTGGCGAGGTTGGTGGCACTACAGTTGGAAGAAAAAGGATAATAACTTTTCCGGCAGAAAGTTTCGATTCTTTTACGATAATCATTAACAGCGCTAAAGCGCCGCCTTTATTAAGTGAAGTAGCTGCTTATTTAATAGATGAAAGACTTGTGGAAAAATAAATGCACCGTTATATGATGGTGATGTGCAAATGGTGGGCAAAGGTGAATAAAATTACAACTGTACAAGAGTGCGACGCAAGGAACGATCGGAATAGAATAAAGTGCCGGGTACAAAAAATTTGTACAGCAAATAGAAAATGAAAACTGAGTTTTATATTGAGCCACCTTCTACCAAAACTGATTCTACAATTAACTCCTGAATAAACGTACTGCCTGAGACGCAGGCCATCATTCGGGTGAATGCGAGTTTACCCAATTTGTAACCACTTGTTTCTACAAAGGTAATTTCGGGATAATATAGTTTTGGTATTATACCATTGCTGATGGCAATGACAGAAATGTCAAATGGTATTTTTAACCCTAGCTCCTGAATGGCTTTCATTACGCCGGTAAGAATTTCGTCGCTCATGCAAAAAATGGTATCAGGCTTATTTTTTGAAGTTAGGTGGCCTAGTGTCTTTTTGTGTGCGTCGTCATTGCTTAGGGCAAAATCTGTAACTAATTTTGTTTTAATATTTGGTTGTTGAAAAGCATCGGAAAATGCAATTAACCTTTTCTTTGTGATTGACAGGTTGGTATTTCCAAATATTCCAAGCACCTTTTTCTTTTGTTTTTTTAAAATTGTTTCAGCTGCAATTTTTGCTGCCTGTTTATCTGCTACACATACTCTGTTGCATGCTTCATTTTCGGGCACTTTATCGAAAAATATCACAGGTATGTCAACTTCATCTAATTTTAAGAAGGGCCCAATATCGGTTGTATTAGGAGTAATGCACGCAAATACGCCACTAACTCTGTTTTGCCTGCTTAATTTAATATTGTTGATTTCGATTTCTGTATTATCGCCTGATTGGAGTATCATAAGCGCATAGCCACTTGTTCTACATTCTTCTTCTATTGATGAGATAAATGAATCGTAAAAATAATAGGTGAGGGATGGTACCATTAAAGTAAACACTTTACTGTTATTGGTTCGCAGGTTAATAGCATAGGTATTGGGTTCGTACTCCAAAGTAGTTGCAAGCTCTATAACTTTTTTTTTGGTTTTATCGGAAATATCGGGATGGTCTTTAAGCGCCCTGGAAACGGTAGAAATGCTTAGATCGAGTATATGAGAGATTTTTTTTAATGTCGTATTGTGCTTCATATGGCATTGAATTAGGAATGAAATTAAAATAAATTTCCACAACAAACATTTTCGCAAACATTTTCGCAAACCTTTGCGGTATTTGGTACTTCGTAATAATTATTTTCAGTTTATAAATCTTTGTAACTTACCCGGCGAATAATTGGTAGACATACAATATTATCATGGTTTACGGAGTTTTTGATGCTTCCCCGGTCTTTTAATTATTTCAATTTTGTTTTATGGCAAATAGAAAAATATTTTTTTATCTATCAAAAGCAGCTGACATAAAAAAAAGTTTGTCATTTTGAATATTATCAGTTTCAAAAGAAAGTACTGATTTTTATTTTTTTAAATTAATGTGTATTAATTACACAGATTACCTATTTTTAACAAATATTAAACTGCTTGTTATTATGACAACAACTCGATTGCTAAGAGTACTTCTCTTATGCCCACTGTTCCTGCTTATTATGCAGCAGTCCTGGGCTCAAAACAAAACCGTAACCGGAAAAGTTACAGATGAAAATGGAAGGCCGGTTGCCGGCGCATCCGTTATTGTAAAAGGTACTACTACTGGTACTGCTACAGATGCCTCCGGTGCATTTAAACTGAACGCGCCTGCTTCAGCTAGCCGCTTGTTGGTTTCATATATTGGGTATACAACCCAAGAGGCGATTATTCCTTCGTCAAATGACGTTGCAGTATCGTTGAAGCCGGAATCTTCAACTTTAAATGATGTCGTTGTTATTGGTTATGGTACTGTTCGAAAAAAAGACGTTACAGGGTCTGTTACTTCTTTGAAAGAAAAAGACTTTAATAAGGGAGCCATTACGTCTCCTGACCAATTACTTCAAAGCAAAGTTCCGGGATTGGAAATCACGAATAACAGTGGTCAGCCGGGTGCTGCTACTACTGTTAAAATACGGGGTAATAACTCCATACGGGGTGGTAATAATCCGATCTACGTGATAGATGGAGTTATTTTAGATGGAAGGTCGGCTAGACCATCCATAGGTTTAGCTGGTTTGGGTTCATCTCCTGATGCGAACCCTCTGCTCTTCATAAACCCCAATGATATAGCTTCAATAGACGTTTTAAAAGATGCGTCTGCTACGGCAATTTATGGCTCACGTGGTGCAAATGGAGTAATTGTAATTTCTACAAAGAAGGGAAACTCCGGCGCCAGCAAACTGGAATTCAATGCTGGTTTTGGGCTTTTTGGCGGGTTCATGAAAAAATATGAAATACTGGATGCAGGTCAGTTTAAAACTGCACTTACAAAATACAATGTTCCTAATGCTGCTACAATAGATGGTGGTAAAAACGTTGATCCGCAAAAAGAGATTACGCAAAATGACCTATCCCAGACCTATTCTCTTGCATTCAGTGGTGGTAATGAGGCTGGAAAGTTTCGTGGCTCGTTCTTAGGTGCCAGGTCACAGGGCTTCATTAAAAGCACATCACTGGACAGGTATTTAGGAAATTTTGGTGGTAACTATAAATTTTTGGACAAAAAACTTACACTGGATTTTGACGTAATTGTAGGTCATACTTCTGAAAATTTAGGAGCCGTTACAAACAATGCCGGATCACAAGGAAACCTTATCAGTTCTACACTCCAGTGGAACCCTACACAGGCGTTTAAAGATCCTGCTACCGGGTATTATATTTTTCCAACTAACGGATCTGGTAATCCATTGGCGTTAATTGCCGGTGTTGATGATAAAGCCAATGTGAACACTGTTTTAGCTAACATTTCAGCAGCTTATAAAATACTTCCAAATCTTGAATATAAGTTTTTATATGCTATCAATAATAGTACGGGTTCCAGGAATACAAATCAGTATGGCTGGCTTCAGGGGTATTCCGGTTTATCTGGTTCTGGTTTTGGGGCAATTTCAAATGCAGTGCTAACATCACAAACATTTACCCACACGCTTAACTACAATGCTAAATTAACCAGAGATCTTAGATTCGACGCAACTGGTGGTTTTGAATATTGGAAATCAAATTATTCAAACAATACTTTCACGGCGTCAGGATTTAATACCAACTTAACTCAATCTACCCTGATCGATATTCCTTACACGAGTATTTTACAAAATGGTAGTACGCACCCGCTTCCAGGTATTTATGTTGATCCAAAAGTCGAACTTCAATCTTATTTTGTTAGAGGTATTTTAAATTATAAGGACAAATATTATATCACCGGAACTTTCAGGGCAGATGGTTCAAGTAAATTTGGTTCAAATAATAAATATGGATATTTCCCTTCTGTTGCTGGTAAATGGATAATTAGTAATGAAGACTTCATGAAAGGTGGAAATTTGTTTTCTACGCTTGCTCTAAGAGCATCATGGGGAAAGACCGGAAATCAGGAGTTCCCAGCGGGTGCTTCTCAGGAACAATTTGGTTTTTCAGCATTTAATACTGCAGGTCAAATCAACGTTGCAAATCCTGATTTGAAATGGGAAACCACAAAATCGTATGATTTTGGACTGGATTATTCTTTGTTAAGGGGTAAGATTTACGGCTCTTTCGACTACTACGATAAATCTACAACCGACATCTTATTCCAGAGCTCAGCAATACAACCTGCGCCTGCATCCACTTATTGGATCAATATTCCCGGAGATTTAAAAAATACCGGATTTGAATTTGCAATAGGTGCAACTATCATTGACAAGAAGGATTTTAGTTTAGATGCTACCTTTAATATTGCAAATAATAAAAATAAATTAACCAATTTCTATGCCCCTGGAACCAAAACAGCCCTGTCAATTTTAACGGGTGAAATAAGTGGACAAGGTGTATCTGGAACTTTATCTCAGATTATTACAAATGACCAGCCTGTTAATGAGTATTGGCTTAAGCCATTTAATGGATTCGATGCAAATGGAAACCAGCAAATTGGTTCTGATCCCACTTTTGCTGGCGATCCAAATCCCCATACTATTTATGGAGGCAGCGTTTCGCTGCGTTATAAGAAACTATCTTTTGGAGTAAATGCTGGCGGTGCCGGTGGTTTTCTTATCTATAACAATACAAGAACAAGTGTCTCAAATCTTGCCGGTATTCTTCAGGGAAGAAACGTAGATCAGGCAGCATTTAATTCTGGGGAAAGCGCTGGTAGTGGTGTTGGAACATCTGCAAGGTTTCTCGAAAGTGGTAATTACTTTAAGCTAAGAAATGCTTCTTTATCTTATAAAGTGGGCGATGTTGGTAAGGTAAAAGGGCTAAACGTATATGTTAGTGGTAGTAATTTGTTTGTTATTACCAAGTTTTCTGGATTTGACCCCGAGGTGAACGTTGATAAAAGCAGTGGAGGTTACCCTTCAAGGTCAATTGAGTACATTCCATACCCAACACCAAGAACCATTATTTTTGGCTTAAGCTTTACATTATAGATCATTCTTATAAAAAAAAATTTATGATACAGTACAAAAAAATATCAATATACAGCTTATTGGTTGTAGCAGTTCTTTCGGGCTGTTCAAAATTGGACGAAAACCTTGGGAGTACACTCACCAATGGGCAAACATCCTCTTCTCTGGGACCGCAGGGAACGCAGTTATTACTACAGGCAGCTTACACAGATCTTACCATTTTTAACAGTGATCAGGGTCAGGTACTCAATTTAGAGGAAAACGCTTCAGATGAGTCTTTGGTTCCCACAAGAGGTGGTGACTGGGATGATAACGGGGCCTGGCGCGTTATGCATAACCATACCTGGAATGCAGATCTTTCAAGTATTCTAAATACGTTTAACAGTTTGAACAAGCTGAATTTTGACGCCACAAACGTACTTGCTTTCAGCCCCACGCCAACGCAGGCGGCACAGGCGCGTTTTTTAAGGGCGTTCGCATTGTACCATTTGCTCACGCTTTACGGTCAGTACCCTTTTAGAAATCCGGGAGACAACCTGCTCAATGCTCCTACTGTTAAAGCAGGTGCAGATGGGGCTCAGTTTATAATAGATGAACTGAATACCATTTTACCGGATTTAGGACCAGGGGGAAATGCAAATATGACCCTGGCAAATGCGGATGCTGCAAAAGCCCTCTTGATGAAATGCTATATGATCAAAGGCGTAGTTGCGAGCCCTGCTGCCCCAACATTTGCTGATGGTGATATGCAGCAAGTGATTTCTATAGGTAATTCCATTACAGGTTATACCTACATGAACGAATACTTCGATAATTTTTCTGTAACCAATAAAAATTCTACCGAAGCTATTTTTGCATATCCGAATTATACTGGCGTATCAGCAGGTAATGCCGGAATTAATAATAGGTGGTTTATGACGCTTCATTACAACCAATATACCCCTGATAATCCAAATGCTGGTTGGAACGGATTCTCGTCTGTAGCTGATTTTTATAACACCTTTGGCGTAACTACAACTATAGATGCATTTAATCCTAAATTAAGCGACACCTTAGTTGATAGCAGGCTTGGAGGAAGATTTTATCCAGGCGTTACTGATAAAAGCGGACAAAGACCCGGCTTAATGATTGGTCAACAGTATAACGAAAATAAAGTGGCTTTAAAAGACAGAAAGGGAAATCCATTGTCATTCGATCCTAATATCTCTGCTAATATGATTGAAACCGGTAGTAACTTGGAAGTTACAGGTATACGCGTAGAGAAATATCCGCCAGATCTAACTACTGGTCAGGGTTCTTACAACGGCCCTTCCGGCAACTGGTTAATGTTATTGAGATATGCTGATATTAGGCTTTTGGTGGCAGAGGCACAAACGAGGTTAGCTCATACCAATACGCTTACATCAGACGCTCTCGCTATCGTTAATGAATTAAGAACTGCAAGGCATGCTGCAACCGTAAGTTCCATGACCTTAGTAAATTCTTCCAATGTAGTAGATCCATCTACCTTATTGGCTGAAAGAAGCAGGGAGTTATATTGGGAATCTCAAAGAAGAACTGATTTAATCCGTTTCGGGGTATATCTTAAGCCTTGGTCTTACAAACCCACAGATGATCCTAAGAACCTTTTTTATCCAATACCAAATCAGGCTTTGGCTGCTAATCCAAATCTGGTGCAGAATCCTGGATATTAGCAGATAGTAATTATAGGTTTAGTTTTAAGATTATATTACAAAGGTCATTATCACAAATAATGACCTTTGTTTTTTAAGTAATGTAGCTTGCGAAGAATTGAATCTGCAAGCAGGCAGAAAATTTTAGGGATACCAGCAATAGTTTTTTATAGCATCATCGTTGCGTCGCAATCCGTTCATCGTTCGGGGCAATAATTGGGCTGTTTAAACTGCAGATGCTTAATATGAACGTACAAGAGTGCGACGCAAATGGGTTGCCATTTTTACTAAAGCCGGGCTCAAAAAAATAAATATAAAGTCTGTTTGAAATAATGTATAATTTTTTCATGATAAGAACATCCACACTTTTTTTTATTACGGTTTCAACAATAGCTTTATCCTGCTGCCTTGCATGTAATACCAAAGAGCATGACGCTGCAACCTTATTTACATTAATGACCGATACAGGAATAGATTTTGAAAATAAAGTAACAGATGGTGAGCTTGATAACAGTTTTCTTTTCCGTAATTTTTATAATGGAGGTGGTGTAGCAATTGGTGACTTAAATAATGATAGTCTGCCCGACATTTTTTTTACATCTAACCAGGGTAATAATAAATTGTATTTAAATCAGGGAAATTTTAAGTTTAGTGATGTTACTCAAAAATCAGGCATCACGCAGGATAGCATGTGGAGCACTGGTGTCGCGCTGGTTGATATTAATAACGACGGCTGGCTCGATATTTACGTATGCAACTCGGGCCATATGAGCACCGGGCACAGAAAAAATAAACTTTACATCAATAACCACGATCTCACCTTTAAAGAGTCGGCCAAAGAATATGGGTTAGATATTTCTGCTTACTCCACACAGGTTTCTTTTTTTGATTTTGACAATGACGGCGATCTTGATTGCTTCCTGATTAATAACAGTCCCATACCTGTAAACCAGCTAAATTTTATTGCAGACCGGGATAAGCCTGAAAATGAGTGGAAAGTGGGTAACTTTTTAAAAGGAGGGGGAGACCATCTTTTCAGGAATGACAGGGGTCATTTTACTGAAATCACCAAGCAGGCGGGCATTCACGGGAGTTTAATAAGTTTTGGTTTGGGCGTTTCGGTTTCAGATATAAACGGCGATGGCTGGCTCGATGTGTATGTATCTAACGACTCCTACGAAAGGGATTACCTGTACATTAACCAAAAGAATGGTATTTTTAAAGACGAATTTGAACAATATTTTCAACATACGAGCATGTCGTCGATGGGCACAGACATCGCCGATATTAACAATGATGGATATCCCGACCTGTTTACGACAGATATGCTGCCAGATGATGATTACCGACTGAAAACAATGGGCGCATTTGATAATATTGATCTCTTTAATAATAAAATAAAAGAAGGCCTGTATTATCAATATGTAAAAAATTGTCTTCAGTTAAATAACCGGAATGGAAAATTTCTTGAAATTGGCAATTATTCAGGGGTTTCTGCTTCGGACTGGAGTTGGGGAGAACTTATGTTCGACGCGGACAATGACGGATATAATGACATCTATGTTTGCAACGGCGTAAACCGAGATGTGACCAATCTCGATTTCATGGATTTTTTTGCCAATGATGTCATTCAAAAAATGGTTCTTACCGGCAGAAAAGAAGGGGTAGACAAAGTAGTAGATAAGATTCCTCAAACACCTGTTCTTAATAAGGTTTTCAGGAACAACGGTGACCTTAAGTTCACCGATGTTGGCGCAAGCTGGGGTTTTACGCAGCCCTCTTTTTCCAATGGTGCCGCCTATGGCGATCTGGATAATGACGGTGATTTGGATCTTGTGGTTAATAATGAGAATGGTCCCGCGTTTATGTATAAAAACAATGCGAGGGAAATTAATAACAACAATTATGAAGGCCTGATTTTACAAGGGTCTGCAGATAATCTTTTTGCAATCGGAAGTAAAATACAGGTATTTGCAGCAAAAGAAATATTCACTAAGGAATTAATACCCTCAAGAGGTTTTCAATCTTCTGTAGATTATAAGCAGATTATAGGTTTGGGAAAAGTAAACAAAATTGACTCTGTTGTTATCACCTGGCCCAATAGAACCGTTTCCACGATCATCTCTCCTGCAATAAATAAAGTGCTCTCCATAAGCGAAACCAGCATTGAAAAAAGGCCACTGGTATTAATTGCAAAACATAATGGCGAAACAATGCTGGACTCGGTAAAAAGTATTTTTGAAAAACATACTGAAGATGATTTTATAGATTTTTATTATGAAAGAAACCTGCCAAAAATGCTTTCGCAGGAAGGTCCAAAAGCATGTGTGGGCGATGTAAACAAAGATGGTTTAGCCGATATCTACCTCGGAGGAACTTCGGGGCATGTTGGCCAGTTATATCTTCAAACCAAAGAAGGAAGTTTTATTAAAAAAGAAACGCCTGCATTTAAGCCTTTCTCCGATTTTGAAGACGAAGCAGTTTTATTTTTTGATGCTGATGGAGATTCAGATCTTGATCTTTTTATCGGTCCCGGCGGCAACAATAATCCGCCGTACAGCCGTCAAATGCAAAACCGCCTGTTCGTGAACGACGGTAAAGGCAATTTCACCTTGCAGCCAGATGCGTTTGGTAATAATAAAGATGGCATTAATACAGGAGCCGCTGTAGCACTGGATTTTAACCATGATGGCTACCAGGATATTTTTGTAGGTGGCAGAAGTGTTCCCGGCGAGTATGGTTTAATACCGAATAGCTATTTATTTCTAAATGATGGCAAAGGCCATTTTACTGACGTTGCCAAAGCAAAATATCCTGCGCTATCTAACCTAGGAATGGTTACCAGTGCCAGCCTTGCAGATATAAATGGCGATGGCGTTAAAGATTTAATTGTAGTGGGCGAATGGATGACGCCACGTATCTTTTCATTTACAAAAAATCAAGTCGAAGAAATAAAAACCAACCTTGATAATTTATTTGGCTGGTGGCAAAATGTAAAATTGGCCGATGTAAACGGCGATGGTAAACCAGACCTCATCTTGGGTAATATCGGCGAAAATTTTTACCTGCATCCAGACGAAAAGAACCCAGTAAAACTCTGGCTAAACGATTTTGATAAAAACGGCACAGTCGATCGGATACTTACCAGCACCGTTAATGGAAGAGACATGCCGGTATTTCTTAAACACGATATGGAAGATCAGCTACCCATTTTAAAAAAGCAAAGTCTGCGTCATGAACAGTTTGCAAAAAAATCAGTACAGGAGCTGTTTTCACAAGACCTTATCAATAGTTGCACGGTGGGTAAATTTAATTACTGCAGTTCAATAGTTGCTATAAATAGCGGCAATGGAAATTTTAAAATACAAAAGCTGCCGGCTATGGCGCAACTCTCGTCTATAAATGCAATTCAATGTATTGATGTAAACGCAGATGGCTTTACAGACCTGGTTGCAGGCGGTAACGAATACGGATTTCTGCCACAGTTCGAAAGGCTCGATGCAAGTTTTGGCGATGTTTTGCTAAACGATGGTAAAGGCAATTTTTCGTGGGTGGCTCAGGATAAATCTGGCCTTATGATAAATGGAGTGGTGCGAGATATCGCTGTTCTGCCAGGCGCAAGTAAAACGCAATTATTGTTCCTCAGAAATAATGATTACCCGCAATTGTATTCAGTAAAAAAATAGACCACTTAATGTTAAGTTTTTTGTACCCGGCTTTTGGAAATAAATGTAGCTTTTGTTGCGTCGCACTCTTGTACGGTTGTAACTATAGTCAGCAGTTGACTGCGGACGGTTGACGGTTCCCTGTCCACCAATGTTCCGAAAGTACAAGTGAGTGACACAACAGGCGATGCCATAACTACTATAGCTGGTAACAAAATATAGAATTATCTAAAAGGAGTATATATTTTCTTATGAAGATTAATTTGAAAATATTTGTAAGTATTTGTTTTGCATTATCATTCTTTTGTTTTTCGTGCAATGAGAATCGTGATAAAAAAACACTTTTTGAATTGCAGCCAAACACCGGAATAAATTTTGAAAACAAAGTAGTTGATGACAGCGTTGAGAATTGTTTTTTATACAGAAATTTTTACAACGGCGGCGGCGTAGCAACTGGCGATTTGAATAATGATGGTCTTGCCGATGTTATTCTAACCTCAAACACCGGCAACAACTCAATGTACCTGAATAAGGGCAATCTCAAATTTGAAGATATTACGTCAACATGCGGCATGACCCAGGATGGCCTGTGGTGTACTGGTGTAACGCTGGTTGATATTAACAACGATGGGTGGCTTGATATTTACATCTGCAGTTCAGGGCATATAAGTAATGGCAACCGTAAAAACAAACTGTACATCAATAATCATAACCTCACTTTTACAGAAGCTGCTGCACAGTATGGTTTGGAATATTCCGGCTATTGTACGCAGGCAACTTTTTTTGACTACGATATGGATGGAGATCTCGATTGCTTTTTAATTTGCAATAGCCCTATTCCATTCAGTTCGTTGAACTATGCAAGCATGCGTGATGTGCCTCTGGATAACTGGAAAGTGGCTGGCAATTATAAAGGTGGCGGTAATCATTTATTTAGGAACGATAACATGTATTTTTCTGAAGTTACAGAACAGTCAGGTATACATACAAGCCTTATAAGTTTTGGTTTAGGCGTTTCTGTTGGCGATATCAATAACGATGGCTATCCTGATATTTATGTGGGCAACGATTTTATTGAAAGAGATTATTTATATATCAATCAAAAAAACGGAACATTTAAAGATGAGCTGGAGAATTATATTCAGCATACCAGCATGTCTTCTATGAGTTCTGATATTGGAGATATTAATAATGATGGCTATCCCGATATTTACACAACAGATATGATGCCAGCTGACGACTACCGGTTAAAAACCACAGGCGTTTTTGATAACGTTGATTTGTACCGCAGCAAGATAAAAGCAGGATTTTATTATCAGTACGTAAAAAATTGTTTGCAGCTTAACAACGGTAACGGCAAATTTTCTGAAATAGCCAATTACAGTGGCATTGCGGCTACAGACTGGAGTTGGGGCAGCCTCATGTTCGATGCAGACAATGATGGCTGGAATGATATTTATGTTTGCAACGGCATTAATCATGATTTAAGTAATCTTGATTTCCTTGATTTCTTTTCGAATGAAGCATTTGATAAAATGAAGCAAACAGGCAGGCCCGAAAATGTAAACGAACTGCTGAAAAGAATTCCGAAAACTCCATTGCAGAATAAGGTATTTAAAAATTCCGGCAACCTGAAATTTGAAGATATAGGAACCGCATGGGGAATTACACAACCATCCTTTTCAAACTCAGTTGCCTACGCCGATCTTGATAACGATGGCGATCTCGACCTTGTGGTGAATAATGAAAATGAACCTGCTTTTGTTTACAAGAACAACACAAATGAATTAACCGGCAATCATTACATCAGTATACAGTTAAAAGGATCAGGGAAAAATACTTTTGCAATTGGGAGCAAAATAAAAGTGTATAAAAGCGGACAAGTTTTAACACGCGAAGTAATACCAACGCGGGGTTTTCAATCCAGTGTAGATTACAAACAGATAATTGGTTTAGGTACTGGTGCAAAAATTGACTCACTGGTAATTATCTGGCCCAACAGAACAATTTCTTCTTTTGTAAATCCCCATATAGATACGCTGCACCTATTTGAGCAACCCGCAGATGCAGGCAGGGTTGCAGATACGGGCTATGTTATTGTCAGCACTTTATTTAATGCAACTGCAAATACTTTCGATAAACATGCTGAAGATGATTTTGTAGATTTTTATTTTGAAAGAAATCTGCCGCAGATGCTTTCAAAGCAAGGCCCTAAAGCGACTTGTGCAGATGTAAACGGAGATGGCTTGCAAGATGTTTATCTCTGCGGCGCTTCCGGCCAGGCTGGGCAGCTGTATCTTCAAACCTCAAATGGCGGGTTTGTGAAAAAAACACAAAAAGATTTCGACAGATTTGCAGATTTTGAGGAAACAAATGCATTATTTTTTGATAGTGACGGCGATGGTGATGTAGATCTGTTTATTGGCGCTGGCGGTAACAATGTTATGCAGGCAGGCAGAGAGTTGCAACACAGATTATATAAAAATGATGGCAACGGAAATTTTATGCTCGATGTAAATGCGTTTCCATTGAACAGCGATAATACAAATATTGTTACGGCATATGATTTTGATGCCGATGGAGATATTGATCTGTTTGTTGGTGCATTGAATGTTCCGGGAATTTATGGTATTACCCCTGCCAGTCATATTTACACTAACGATGGAAAAGGACATTTTAAAGATATGCCTCATTCGCAAATGGGTGGTATAGACAGTGCTGGAATGGTAACTGCCGCAACCTGGGCCGACATGAACGGAGATGGCAGAAATGACTTGATTGTTGTAGGTGAATGGATGGCTCCACAAATATTTATTAATAAAGCGGATCATTTCGAAAAATTAAAAACAAACCTGGATAATCTTTCGGGTATGTGGCGTGCTATAGCCGCAACAGATTTAAATGGAGATGGAAAAACAGATTTGGTACTCGGCAATATTGGTGAAAATTTTTACCTGAAGCCAGGTATTAAAACTCCCGTTAATCTCTGGATAAATGATTTTGATAATAATGGGTTTCAAGATAAAATTATTACAAATGAGTATCGGGGAAAAGATGTTCCAGTATTTCTAAAACATGATATTGAAGAGCAAATTCCATCAATAAAAAAAATAAGCCTGAAGCACGAAGAGTATGCAACAAAAACAATCCAGGATTTATTTCCGGCCTCTGTGCTTGCTAATTCGCTTATAAAAAAATTCGACTATGCCTCTTCCTGCATCGCTTTTAACAACGGCGATGGCAGTTTTACTATTAAAGAAATGCCTGTAGCCCTGCAGTTTTCATGTATAAATGCAATTTGTATCGAAGACATAAATCGTGATGGATTTGCGGATATTATTACCGCCGGCAACGATTACGACTTTATTCCCCAACTGCAAAGGCTCGATGCCAGTTACGGAAATATTTTATTGAATGATGGTAAAGAAAATTTTATCCCGGTAAATTCAAAGCAATCGGGATTATCTGTAACGGGTGTAACAAGAGATATTCAGCAAATTAATTTATCGGGTACGCGCTGTTTATTGTTTTTGAGAAATAACGATTATCCCATTTTATATAAGATGAACGTCAGGTAGGATTATTGGCTTATTGCTCTTTGAAATTATTGGGTTGTAAATGGTGTTTAGTTTTTTTAATAGACCTGCATATGCATATATGGCTTATGCGGTTGCTTTACTCGATGCCCGTCCGGTAAAGCAGGGGCTCGCCCTGGCGGTTTAATTGCATCAAATAGAGCGAAATGGTTCTAATATTGTTAATGGAGTTTCAATTATTAATATGCTACGGGATAATAGATCCGCGTAATCCATTTTGTTGTATCGGGTTCAAGTATCCGGTCTGTAATAAGCGATTGAAATGGTATAGCAGGAACAGTTCTCTGGTAGTCAGATATAAAAGTTTCTATCTGCTTAAACGCCGTCGTTATAGTAAACGGCCCTCCTTTTATTTCATTGGTAATAAGTATTTCGCCAGGTACCATTCTTTTTATTGCTATGCCGTTCGCCTCTTTTATCGGGGCATTAACCGGTATAGCAACATTCACCAGAAAATGTGTACTGTCAATAGTTGTTATATTGAGCATAGGTGCGTTTGTTTCGGAAGAACCTTGTTTCCCGATTTCATTTTTTAATTTATAAATGAGGTCATAAATATCTTTTGTAGACGGCTTTTGAGAAAAGATTTGTTTTGTGTTTATCAGCAGTGTGTCTGTTACCCGTGCTTTTACAATATTTAAATTATAAATATTCTCCGGTTGCTCTAAAAAATCTTTTAAATGTTCAATTACTGAATCCATATTTTCTGCACATGCCTTAGCCGAAGTATAACGGGCAAAACGTTGAAGTGGGTTTATACCTGTAGCAACAGACAAATTCCACGACACTGTTGTTGAATCTTTACTGTAAGGCAGAACAATGATTATATTGCTGATACTGTCATTTTTATAAGTCATATTTACCGGAAAACCATTGTAAGCCTTAGTATTTATATTGTAAGAAACATTCCCAAATGTATACATGCCCGCAGTTGATATTTTGCCAGGCCACCATTTTTGCCATTTAGAAGAATCTTTTATAATTCTTACGGCTGCGTCTTTTGAACATTTAATACGGATGCTATTTTGGATATTTATGTTTTGAGGAATAAGGAGGTAAACCGAGGCAAGAGATACAACAACAATAATTATAGCAGCAATCACCAATTTTCGCATATCGCTTTTTTAAGTTTTAAACTTGCAAAATAAAGAATAATAGGCTTTGCTTTTTTTTAATAGGCTATTATAACATATCGGCAGCATTTTTAGGCTAAGACCCAGATTGTATAAAATTGCAAGATAGATTTTTTGGGCCAGGCAATATTGCTACTATTTAGCTTTGTTGCGTCGCACACTTGTACAAATGTGGCAATAAGCAGCACGTAGCAGCGGTGCTTATTGTTATTGAACAGGTTTAGCAATAGTTTAGTTTAATGACTGTAAACACTAAAGCTCAATAATGATAAAGTGGCGAAGTGCTTGCGACGCAACGAAGCTGCTATTAAAACTGATGCTGGTATCAAAAAAACTTTGACGGTGATTTGTAAATAAAAATATTAACGCACCAAAAATTAATTTATTTTTCGCCCTGATGAATAGCTCAATGACCGAAAGAAATAAAAATATTAAGTCAAAGCCTGCTTTAAGTTTTCATTGGAACGTATACGTATATTTTTATGCGCTTATTTTTATTTTTCAGGCATGTAACTCAGAAAAAGTAGAGCAACCAATTTTCCAGGTTCTCGAAAGTGGCACAACAGGCTTAAATTTTACGAATAAACTATCGCCAACAGATTCTTTCAATGTATTTCATTACATGTACTACTACAACGGAGCCGGTGTGGGTGCAGGGGATTTTAATAACGACGGCCTGATTGATCTTTTTTTTGCTGCGAATGAGGGTGAAGATAAAATTTTTCTGAACGAAGGGAAGTTGCATTTTAAAGACGTTACCGCTGAGGCAAAAGTTCCTCAGGATGGCGGGTGGAGCACAGGTGTATCTGTAGTGGATATTAACAGCGACGGATTACTTGATATCTATATTTGCCGCGTAGGTAAGTATGAAGTTTTAAACAGCCATAACCAATTGCTTATTTGCAAAGGCGTTGATAAAAACGGTGTTCCTTTTTACGCAGATGAGGCCGGGGCTTATGGCCTGGATTTTTCCGGCTTTAGCACGCAGGCCGCGTTTCTGGATTATGATAACGACGGAGATCTGGATATGTATCTGCTTAATCATTCACTTCATCAGAGCGGCACCTATGGCCCAAGGCTGGAGATGCTTAATAAAAAAAGCCCAGTTTCCGGTGACCGCATCTATCGCAATGATAAAGGTCATTTTACCGATGTTACAGATGAGACCGGTATTCATAGCTCTGTTTTAGGCTATGGTCTGGGTATTGTGGTTGCAGACATAAATATGGATGGTTTCCCAGATATATATGTAGGAAACGATTTTCATGAAAATGACTACCTGTATATTAATCAGCACAATGGTACTTTTAAAGATATGCGGGATTCTGCCATGCAACATAGTAGCCAGTTTACCATGGGTGTTGATGTAGCGGATGTTAACAATGACGGTATGCCCGAGATAATAAGCACAGATATGTTGCCGCATGACCCCTATATCCTCAACCGTTCTGAAGGAGAAGATCAGTTCGATGTTGCTAACATTAAGCTGGCCAATGGGTACGATCACCAGTACATGCACAATAACCTTCAATATAACAGGGGCAATAATAAATTCAGTGAAATTGCTTTTTATTCAGGTATCGGCGCTACAGATTGGTCATGGTCGCCCTTGTGGTTAGATTTTGATAATGATGGCATAAAAGACCTTTTTATTTCGAATGGCATACCCAAACGTCTTAACGACATTGATTATATAAATTATGTATCTAATGATGAGATACAGATGAAAATTAGAATGAACAGCGCAGGTAACCGAGACCTGGGGATGATTGATAAGTTTCCCCAAATTAAAATTCCCAATAAATTTTTTAAAAACAACGGTAAACTCGTATTTGCCGATATGGAAGCCAGTATTGGTAACAGCCGGTCTACTTATTCCAATGGCGCCATTTACGCGGATCTGGATAATGACGGGGACCTTGATGTGGTTGTGAACAACATTGACGCTCAAGCACTGATTTATGAAAATAGAGCCAATGATAAAAGTGATAAACCTTTTATGGAATTAAAACTAAAAGGAGATTCTGGCAACATAAATGGTATCGGATCGAAAGTAATTGTATTTGTAGGCGACAGTTTACGAACTTATGAAAAATATCCTGTGCATGGTTTTATGTCAAGTATGGAAATACCTCTGCATATTGGCGTAGCTGCTTCTTTAATTGACTCAGTATATATTATATGGCCCGATAACACCTTTGAAAAAATAAACTGGCAGAACGATACAGGAATTATTACTACAGTTACTCATACAAAAGGGCTTCCATTGTTCGATTATAATTTAATAATGCAGCATCAGCAAAAGCAGCTTGCAACTGCAATGGCAGATATTACCCACGTAGTAAAACTGGATTATAAACATGTTGAAAATCTATTTTCCGAATTTGACATTGAACCACTTATACCGCATATGCTTTCAACAGAAGGCCCTGCGCTTGCAGTTGCAGATATTAACGGTGATGGCCTGGAAGATGTTTTTATTGGTTCGTCAAAGAGAAATAAACCCAGCGTTTTTTTGCAGGATAAAGAGGGGCACTTTCAAAAGTTAAATGAGCCAGCGCTTGATAAAGACAGTATGTACGAAGATGTAGGCGCATGCTGGGTAGATGTAAATAACGATAAAATTAATGACTTGGTAGTGGCAAGTGGCGGCAACGAATACTATGGCATAGATTCACACATGCAACCACGTTTATATTTAAATAATGGCAAAGGCAACCTTGAAAATTTGCCCGGGGCATTCAATAATATTTTTCTCACTGCATCTTTTGTAGAGCCATATGATTTCAATGGTGATGGTTTCACTGATCTTTTTATTGGTGCCAGGGCTGTACCTCGGCATTATGGAGATGTACCCAAATCTTATCTTCTCCAAAATGATGGAACCGGTAAGTTTAAAGATGTCACAGATTTTTTTGCGAAAGACCTTGCCCAAATTGGTTTTGTTACACAGGGATTATGGTTCGATATTGACAAAGACGGAGATAAAGATCTCATCCTGTCACTCGAATGGGATGGCATTTGCGCATTCATTAACGACAAAGGGCATTTTACAAAAAAATACCTTACCGATAGAAAAGGCTGGTGGAATTTTGTATTGCCTGTTGACGTCGACAACGATGGGGATATTGATCTTCTGGCCGGCAATCTTGGGCAAAACAGCCGAATGCAGGCAACGTATAAGGAACCCGTTCAAATGTATTATAACGATTTTGACAATAACGGAACAAAAGAACAGGTAATAACTTATTACCTCGATAATAAACAGGTGCCTTTTGCTAACAAAGCAGAACTACAGGACAAAATGCAGTTTATAAGAAAAAAATATCTGCTCGCCGGCGATTTTGCAAAGGCAACAATACCCGAAATTTTTACAAAGGAAAAACTCGATGAAGCACAAGTATTTATTGCCAATTATTTTTCCAGTTCAATGCTCATAAACCAGGGAGATCTTAATTTTAAAGTTGTACCCCTGCCCTGGCAGGCTCAACTTTCATCAATCAAAGATGCAGTCGTTATAGATGCAAATGGAGATGACCTGCCAGACTTTCTTCTTGCAGGCAATTATTATGATAACAATATAAGGCTGGGCCGTTACGATGCCAGTTACGGGAATATCCTTATAAATAGAGGTAAAGGCAATTTCGATTGCGAAAGTATTAATGGCCTAAAGATAGAAGGCCAGGTAAGACATATAAAAAAAATAATGATCGGTAAAGCAGGGGCTTATATTCTGGTCCGCAATGGTGATAGCGCCATGGTAATTAGCCAGGTAAAAAAGTAAATATATTTTGGACCCGGCAGTAGTATTTCTATTACACTACGGTTGCGTCGCACTCTTGTACAGTAGTAATAATTTCAGCTTTAATAATTGGTCACCAATCAAACCCGGTTCGAGATCCTGTAAATTGAACGATATCTGGTTTAGCTAGTTATTACTCATGAATGGGCAAGTATTTGATATTGCTAAAATCTAAAGCTAATGGACAATTTATCTGCCAGGTTGGTAACATTATTTCGTTCAAATACGGCTTTTTGCCAAATAGTTTGCTACTGTAATTGATGTATGTGCAAGTTTAGTAATAATAATTTGTAAAGTTTTTGTTTGAGGGCAATGGTTCAAATTTAATGGTCCATAGTTTTTTTGCAAAAAGGATTATCACAACAATACCTTTTTAACCTAAAATCCATTACCACACAGTCTTTCATTGATTTTTGTATTTTAGTACTTAAAAATATTTGGTGGGTATTATTTCACACTTATCTTTGCTGCCCGCTTTACAAAAAAGCATGTTCTTTTACAGTGTTCGAGAAAAATTTTTAGCAAAACGGGATAAATATATTTGGTTACAATAATTTCAACCATATCTTTGCACCCCGCTACAAAAAAGCGAATGTTCATTGAAATTTATGAGAATAAAAAGTAGCAAAAAATCGTTAAGTTTTTTTGCTTAGTAAATTGAAACTCATATCTTTGCACTCCGAAAAAAAATCGGAAATCTTTAAATTAAAAAAGGCAAATAAAATTCGCAAATTGTAAGTTTTATTTGGTCATAATAAAAAAGGTAGATACTTTTGCAAACCGAAATAAAAATCACCTTGAGTGAAATTTTTTTGGAAAGGCAAAAAGCCGAAAGTTCTTTGAAAGATTGGAAACAACAGTACGTAAATTTTTTGTTTACGGTAAGGTATAAGCACAATAGAATTATATCAGACGTTAATTTTTCTTTGAGGAATTAATAGTCAGACAAACTTTTTTACAATGGAGAGTTTGATCCTGGCTCAGGATGAACGCTAGCGGCAGGCTTAATACATGCAAGTCGTGGGGCAGCACAGGTAGCAATACTGGGTGGCGACCGGCAAACGGGTGCGTAACACGTACGCAACTTTCCTTTAAGCGGGGAATAGCCCAGGGAAACTTGGATTAATACCCCATAATATTTTGAGATGGCATCATCTTATTATTAAAGCTTCGGCACTTAAAGATGGGCGTGCGGCTGATTAGGTAGTTGGCGGGGTAACGGCCCACCAAGCCTACGATCAGTAGCTGATGTGAGAGCATGATCAGCCACACGGGCACTGAGACACGGGCCCGACTCCTACGGGAGGCAGCAGTAAGGAATATTGGTCAATGGACGAAAGTCTGAACCAGCCATGCCGCGTGAAGGATTAAGGTCCTCTGGATTGTAAACTTCTTTTATATGGGACGAAAAAAGGGCATTCTTGCTCGCTTGACGGTACCATATGAATAAGCACCGGCTAACTCCGTGCCAGCAGCCGCGGTAATACGGAGGGTGCAAGCGTTATCCGGATTCACTGGGTTTAAAGGGTGTGTAGGCGGGTATTTAAGTCAGTGGTGAAATCTCCGGGCTCAACCCGGAAACTGCCTTGGATACTATTTATCTTGAATTTCGTTGAGGTTGGCGGAATATATCATGTAGCGGTGAAATGCATAGATATGATATAGAACACCGATTGCGTAGGCAGCTGGCTGAACGAACATTGACGCTGAGGCACGAAAGCGTGGGTAGC
>JBBRDW010000040.1:0-34938 GCA_038203525.1 Chitinophagales bacterium
CATCTACGCTTCGGTAAAAGCTGCATAAAGAATAAAATGTACAAGAGTGCGACGCAACGGAAGCCGCATAGAATTACCATAGCCGGGTACAAAAAATTCATTATTTTTCCCGCACAAATTGCACAACTATGCGCATAGACAGCCACCAGCATTTCTGGAAATACGATACACAAAAACACAGTTGGATAGATGATGCAATGGAGGTGCTTAAGCATGATTTTCTGCCGCAGCATTTGGAGCCGCTGCTTCATCAGCAGCAATTAGATGGATGCGTTACCGTTCAGTGCGAAATGGCAACCGATGAAATACCCAGCATGCTGGCGTACGCAAAAGAATACCCTTTTATAAAAGGCGTGGTGGGTTGGGTTGATTTTAGTTCAACTGAAATAGAGAACGAACTGGCGTATTTTTCGCAGTTTCCATTATTAAAAGGTTTTCGCCATGTAGTGCAGTCAGAACCCGATGATCGTTTTTTACTGCGCAGTGATTTTTGTAAAGGCATTGGCTTTTTAAGCCATTATAATTTTACTTACGATATACTTATCTTTCCGCATCAGTTGCCTGCCGCCATTGAATTTGCAAGGCTTTTTCCCAACCAGTCTTTTGTGCTTGATCATATTGCTAAACCGGCAATTGCCAAACACGAAATGGAACCCTGGAAAAAAAATATTACCGAACTGGCAAAGGCAGAAAATGTTTATTGCAAACTTTCGGGCATGGTAACAGAAGCCAATTGGCATAGCTGGAAACAGGAAGAGTACCTGCCCTATATTGAAACGGTATTTGAAGTTTTTGGCACAAAACGCATCCTGTTCGGCAGCGATTGGCCCGTAAGTAATCTGGCAGCCAGTTACGGGCAGGTTTGTACTATAGCACAGCAATATGTTTCAAAACTTTCAACGGATGAACAGGCAGACTTTTGGGGCAACAATGCAGCAAAGTTTTATAACCTTAAATAAAGAACACAATGGATCTTCAACTGCGTAACAAAGTAATTATAGTAACCGGCGGCGCCAAAGGAATTGGCGAAGGCATTTCTTTGGTATTGGCAGCCGAGGGCGCAATAGCTGCCATAGTGGGCAGAAGCGAAGAGGACAATCTTGCAGCAGTTCATAAAATTGAAATGGCTGGCGGCAAAGCCTTTCAGGTAGTTGCAGAACTTACTGATGAACTTGCCTGTAAAAATGCAGTTGCTGCAGTTGTTGAAAAATTTGGCCGTATAGACGGGCTGGTAAATAATGCAGGTGTAAACGATGGCGTAAACCTTGAACATGGGTCGTACGAGAATTTCATGCTTTCCCTGCACCGCAACCTGGTGCATTATTATTTGATGGCACATTATGCGTTGCCTTATTTAAAACAAAACAAGGGGCCTATTGTAAACATAAGCTCTAAAACCGCTGAAACTGGCCAGGGCGGCACGTCAGCCTATGCAGCTGCCAATGGTGGCCGCAACGCATTAACCAGAGAATGGGCGGTAGAATTATTGCCTTATGGTATTAGGGTTAATGCTATAATAGTGGCCGAATGTTTTACCCCTTTATACGAAAGCTGGATAAAGACTTTTGACAATCCGGAAGAAAAATTAAAACATATTACTGCAAAAATACCCTTGGGAAACAGGATGACAACTGCGGAGGAGATTGCCAATATGGTGGCATTTCTGCTGTCAGAAAAGTCGAGCCACACTACGGGACAATTAATACATGTAGATGGAGGCTACGTACATTTAGACAGGTCACTAAACAGTTGAGCTATACTTAGCAAGAGGTAAAAAATTGAGTTGGGTTATTTTGAGCCAGACAGTATTACTACTATTGGGCTTTGGTTGCGTCGCACTCTTGTACGGTTTGATTATATATTGAGCAAAATACAAAACACTCATTTAACCCCTAGTAATTATAATAAATAATTACGATTGTTTAAGAACCGCTCCGGCAACATACATATCAGAAAGCGTTGGTGATTTACTGCCACCTTTTGGCTCTAATGTAACAGCAAAAAGCTCTGCACGGGGGATGTTTTCTAATTTGCAAAGACCATCACAGTCAGTAATAAGGCCAGCATTTACCGGTTTACCATCTACAATAGCCCAAAGTTGGTATTGTTTGTCTTCGGGTATTTTATCCATTTTAGCAGAGAGGAAGTAAACATCTTTTGTCTTATTGTCCCAATACACGGTAGCATGGTTATTTTCTTTTCCTTTTATACCGGGCAGGTCAACTTTGAGTACATCGGGGTTTTCCATTATGGCCACACTTTTTTGAAAGTCATTCAGCCTTGTTTCAAAAATACCGTTGCTTGCCTGAAGACTGTTGCGTTCAGTTAGCAGCGCCTCATATTTGGTAGTGGCAGACTGCAGCTTATTGTATTGCACATAATTAAAAACACCACTTGCAACAAGCAATATCACAGAAGCCGCCGCCATATACTTCCAGAAAGAATTTCCCTGTAATTTAATGGTATCAGTATCCGCGGTATCGAAACCTGGAATGGCTGTTAAGCGGTTTTTAGCATTATTATTTTCAGCTTCGGGTTCAAATTCATCAGCCAAAGCAAGCATTAATTTATGCTTTAAATCAGCCGGCGGTGTAACTTCACCGCTAAAAGCGTGGTTTTCAATCTGTCTTTCAAAATCATCCAGAGCCTGTTTAATGTCAGGATATTGGGCGCAAAGCATTTCCAGCTCTGATACCTCAGTTGAATCGGCAAGCCCGAGTACGTAACTTTCGATTATACCACTTTCTATGTAAGTTTTTGTGTCCACTTTAATTTTTCACCAATTCACGTAATTGCAATAATGCATTTCTTAACCTGGTTTTAACCGTTCCCAGGGGTATGTTCAGCATTTTAGAAATTTCATCCTGCGTAAACCCTTCAAAATAGGATAGCTCAATAAGTATTTTGTAATCATCTTTTAAAGTATGAACAACTTTCCTTAATCCTATCCTGTCTGTATTGGTAGCTGTGCTTCCTGCACTATCATATACGGTTTCTTTGAGCTCACGGTTTTGTTGGCTATTTTGATACCCCTTACTGCGGAGCATATCAATAGATGCATTGCGGGCAATATTCATCATCCAGGTAAACAAACGTCCTTTTGAAGAATCGTAAGATTCACACTGCTTCCATATTTTTACAAATACTTCCTGAAGTACATCGCTGGCAATATCCCTGTCTGGCACAATTGCAAGTACCACATTGTATAAGGCCCCAGAATAATTATCGTACAAATAACTGAATGCACTTTGCCTGCGCTCTTTGAGCAGGCCAACCAATTCCGCTTCTGTATATTTTTGAATTTCAGTCATTAATAAAAAATCCCTTGAGATTGTAAGAAAGGTATTTACACCCCCGCTCAATTAAAAAATTAAGCTTGTTTGCAGCTTGCCCCCAAGGCTGTGGTCGCACGCTTATACGTTTGTTGATATTTTACTTAGCTTTTGTCTCAATATTATGCAACTAACTGCTCATACGCGGCAGCATCCATTAATGCATCTACATCGGCGGCATGGGCCAGCTGTAGTTTTATCATCCACCCTTCGCCATAAGGATCCTTATTTACAAGTTCCGGCTGTTTTTCCAAAAGCGGGTTTACCTCCAGTACGGTGCCGTCTACAGGCAAAAAAAGGTCGCTTACTGTTTTTACGGCTTCTACTGATCCAAAAACTTCATCTTTATTAAGCGCCTTTCCAACCGAAGCAATATCCACATAAACAATATCACCAAGCTCCTGCTGGGCATGAGCGGTAATGCCTATTACTGCAATATTACCATCAACGATTTTTATCCATTCGTGGTCTTTCGTGTATTTTACGTCGGTAGGAAAACTCATAAGTATGTTTTTGTGTTACAAATATTGAATAAAAATTCTGAAAAAAAATTTATAATTAGTTGAGCATTTTCATTTTAAACCGAATGTTTTTTAAAGGCCTGTCATTCTCATCTTTTGCAACAAGAGCAATTTTATCTATTACATCAAGCCCTTTTATTACTTCTCCAAAAACAGTGTAATTCTGATCTAAAAATGGCGTGCCGCCAATAGTGTTGTAAACTTTTCTTTGAGCGTCAGAATAATAAAATGCAGGGTTTTGCTTCCTCATTTCACATTCAATATTATTCAATTCTTCATCATTTGCTATTCTACCCTGAACAATATAAAACTGGCAATTACTGCTTGCCTTTTCAGGATTGTTTGTTCTGGCTGCTGCGAGCGCTCCTTTCTTATGCATATAGTTAGGCCCGAACTCAGCGGGAATCATATCAACACCGGGAATATCGCCGGTCCCCAGCATTTCTGTGCTATCTGCGTATTTACTTAATGGGTCGCCGCCCTGAATCATAAAACCTTCAATTACACGGTGAAAAAGCAAGCTGTCATAAACACCTTCCTTTACCAGTTTAATAAAGTTATCCCGGTGTTTTGGTGTTGAATCGTACAGCTTTATGACCATAATTCCGAAATCGGTGGTAACCTGCACCATTCTGGCCTTTACAGGAACAGCTGTCTTTTGCGCGACTGCAGCGGTTGGTTTTGGAACTGGTTTTACCTGGGCAAAAGAACTATTTAACAAAAACAGGGCTGCAATAAAAAATACGAATTGTTTCATGTGTTATATTTAAAATCCTTGTTTATCGAAGTAAAGCAAAATATGGTCTTTTAAAAAATTTTCCTGTTCTATCAGTCCTGTAACAGGCATTTCTTTTATTTGTTTAAAGTGTGGCCAGCCGTCCTCATCGTTTCCTTCCAATACATAGTAAGCGCTTTGGCTTAGCACCGTGCAAACAGCAACATGCATAAGATCCTGTTTTTGTTCCTTGGTAATTTTTTCTGCCATAAAGTGTGTTTCCTGCAGACCAATTAAGAAAAGTATGGCTTCCATATCGGGCTTTTTGCCAAAGCGCTCCAGCAGCTTTGCTTCAAGGCCCCACCACCGTGTTTGCAGATCATCTTTCACATTGAACATGGCGCAAAAATAAGGGAAGAATAATGCCTGGAAGTTAGAACTATTATAAACTTTTTAACGGCCAGGCGGCGGCTTTTAATAATAAGTTTGGCATATTGCCGCAGCGTGAACTAAAGCACAAGAGTGCGACGCAAGTAAAGCTTAATGAGTGCAATACAGTCTGGCCCAAAAAAAATTATCTTATATACTTTCCAATAACCGGCATTTGCTGAAACTCTTTCTTCTCTATTTTTATCAGGAAGGCAATAAAGGCCAGCGTGAAAACAACACCCAGTGCCAGACTGAAAAAAATGTTGTTCCAAATGGTGGTAATGCCTTTGTGTACAAAGAAAATGAACACCACAATAAAAATATAGGCCAGTAATTTTTTCCATGCATATGGTACAAAATATGCTTTTTGTCCCCACACAAAACTTATGATCATCATGGTTGCGTAACAGGCAAATGTGGCCCATGCACTGGCCATATAACCAAACCGGGGAATGAATATGAAGTTAATAATAGTGGTAATGGCTGCACCAATTAATGTAATGGCAGCACCTGCCATGGTTTTGTTGGTTACTTTATACCAGATGCTTAGATTGTAGTATATACCGAGACACATATTGGCGAGTACCAGTATTGGTACGATGGCCAAACCATCCCAATAAGTACTTTTTATAAAAGGGCGCCAGACCGGAATAAAAAGGTTGATAATAAGGAATACAACACAAATTGTAATTACAAAAAACTTCATTACACGTGCATAGGTTTTTTGGGGGCTGCCGCCTTCGGCCTGTTTAAAAAAGAACGGTTCTGCGCCCAGCCTGAATGCCTGCACAAAAAGTGTAATTAGTATAGACAATTTATAACAGGCGTTATAAATACCTATCTGCTCTTCCCGCTGGTTTGCTGTGCCGGGCAACCACCAGCGCAGCATTAAACGGTCGAAGGTTTCGTTAATCATACCGCCCATGCCTGCTATTACCAGCGGCAGGGAATAGATCATCATTTCTTTCCACAGTTTTACATTAAAATTAAAGCGGATGGCTTTTATTTCTTTACCCAATAACATAAGCGTAACCAGCGACTGCAGCAGGTTTGCAAGCAAAACATAAACCACCGGGTTGGTTTTTTTACTGTAAATCAGGTTTAAGAAACTGTTTGTACCAGCACCAGTATGCGTGGGGCAATAGACAATAAAAAACCAGGTAAAAAAAACATTAATAAGAATACTGCCGATATTAATAAAAGCAAATTTTCTGGGCCGCCCTTCCTGCCTTAAACGGGCAAATGGTATTTTATTCAGCGCATCGGTTGCAATAATGAAAATGCTGATCTGTATCATTGCCGGAAAGTCTGACAAACCAATAACTGATCCAAACGCACCTTGGTAAATCCACAAAACAGATGAAAATAAAACAGTAGAAAAAAGCAGCGATAAACACGCAGTACTGTAAATATCCTGTTTATATTCTTCCTTACCTGCATACCGGAAATAAGCTGTCTCAAACCCGTAAGTAAAAATGATATTGAGTATGGGGATGGCCGCATAAATAAGTCCTATTTTGCCGTAGTCACTTTTAAAAGCGAGATTATAGGTAAGCAAAGGCGTAAGTAATAAATTTACAAACCGTGCTGCTATACTGCTTATACCGTACCAAAGGGTTTGTCCCGCCAGTTGTTTTATGCTGCTCAATGTATGGGTCTTTAATATTTATCCTTAACGAACTTTTCTGCGCAAACTGTTCCTTCAACAAAAATAAAGGTAAGTGGCTGCTGTGGTAAAACTTTATAATAATTAAGGCCGCTGCAATAGCAATAATTAATTATTTCGAGCCTGGCATCGGTTCATTATGAACCGTTCCTTGCGTCGCCCTCTTGTACATTATATCCATATGGAACAGGGAAAATTATTCGGCAGCAAATTTTATTACTTTTTATTAATGTATTATCTTTTCGCCACAAAACAAAACAAATGCTTAAAAAAATACTTTTCAGTGCGGTCATTTTATTCATTCACAAATTTTCTGCTGCGCAAAGCGAAACCCGGATGCTGATAGACAGTGTTAACCAGCCAGCTTTATATATAGAAGTGAATATGAGTGAAAGTGATGTAAAAGATGGCATTGAAGATTATTACGACAGCCTGCATATCTCCAAAGAAAAAGCAAAGGGATTTATTATAAAAAAGAGCCTGCCTTACATGGAATTTAAAAGGGCCAAAACAGATTACTTAACAAATGATGCACTCGATTTTTACATTAAAGTGGATACCAAAAAACAAAAGGGTCCCGATGTTTCGTCTGTTTATCTGGCTGTATCAAAAGGCTATAAAAATTTTATTGCGCCAGAGAGTCAACAATGGAGCGATTTTAAGAAATTTGCAAACTACCTGCAAAACAACATACTGGAGCGGTACAGAATAAGGTTATCTGTTGCCGACATTAATAAAGAAATGGATAAACAAAAGAAAAAACTTAATGAGATTACAAGGCAGAAGATAGAGCTGGAAACCAGCATCAGTACCGATTCTACAAAACTTGTTTCCCTTCAGGACCAATATTTAAAACTGAGGGAAACAAAAAATTAGCATTAATAATTCTTGAAATTAAAATGCCGTGCCACGCTTTCAATGCGTGGCATGGCATTTTAATAATCCCCCGGCCTTAATTTTCTACGCTGATCTTTTACCACAGATTTTTGCTTCTTGTTTCTTAAAATTGCTTCTTTTACCGCTTTCGGAACTTTTACAGCAATCCTTACTTTCTTTTTAAACAATGCCTGTTCTACCAGTTGCAGCATTTTTTTTACTACAATCTGCCTGTTGCCCAGCTGCGATCTTTCTTCCTGGCTCTTTACCAGTAAATATCCTTCAGCCGTTATTTTATTCTGAAGCTTTTCATTCAATATTTTTTTTTGTTCTTCGGTAGCCAGTTGCGAAGTAGCAACCAGCCAGCGGCCCTCCACCATCGTTTCCACTTTATTTACATTTTGCCCGCCTTTTCCACCGCTTCTCGCAGTTTGAAAAATTATTTCGGGTGTAATATCTATCTTCATCCGGCAAAAATAATAAAGCTTTATGAGAGCAGTAGTACAAAGGGTTTCATCCGCATCGGTTACTGTAAACGGCACAGTTACAGGCGCAATCAAAAATGGACTGCTGGTCTTCATTGGCATAGAAGAAGCAGACACAACAAACGACATTGAATGGCTCAGTAGCAAAGTGATAAACCTTCGAATATTTAATGATGAAAACGGTGTAATGAATGTAAGCGTAAAAGACCTAAACGCCAATATCCTTTTGGTAAGCCAGTTTACCTTACACGCATCTACAAAAAAAGGCAACCGGCCTTCGTACATCAGGGCAAGCAAGCCAGGTATTGCCATTCCTGTTTATGAGCAAATGATTTTGCAGTTGGAAAAAGATCTCGGCAAAAAAGTAGCCACCGGTATTTTTGGTGCTGATATGAAAGTAAGTTTGCTAAACGATGGGCCGGTAACAATAATAATAGATACAAAAAATAAAGAATAAATTATTAGCCGGGCATTTGTATTTCATAGCCTCTTCGTTGCGTCGCACTCTTGTACTTTGGGGAAGTTAAGCAGCAAGTTCACGTGTTCCAAAGGTGCGGGTTATACAATTAACTATATTTAAAAACCAGTGAACTTTGAAACTTGTAAACTGATGAAACATATTCTTAAGTACAAGAGTGCGACGCAACAGGCGATGGTGTAACAAACTAAAGCCAGGCCAAAAAAAATTACCAATACAACAATAAATTTGAAAATGGATATTACCCTTCACGAAGCGCAGGAGCAGGTGGATGGCTGGATAAAAACCACAGGCGTCCGTTATTTTAATGAGCTTACCAATCTTGGCATACTAATGGAAGAAGTAGGTGAGTTATCTCGGCTAATGGTGCGCATCTATGGCGAACAATCGTTTAAAGAATCAGACAAAGGAAGTAAACTCTCTGATGAAATGGCCGATGTGCTTTGGGTACTTATTTGCCTTGCCAACCAAACCGGTGTTGACCTTTCAGAAGCACTGGCAAAGAATTTTGAAAAGAAAAATTTACGCGACGCTGACAGGCACAGAGAAAATGAAAAACTACAGTAAAAAAAATATTTTTAACCAATGGCTTTCTCATTTAAAAATGCCTGGCATATACTTAAACAAACGTTTAAAGATTTTAGCGATCTAAAAGTGGTGCGTCTTAGCGCTGCACTTGCGTATTACACTATATTTTCAATTGCTCCCATGCTTATCGTAATTATTACTTTATGCGATATTTTTTTTGGCAGGCAGGCAATAGAAGGAAGAATATATGCACAGATTAAATCTTTTGTAGGCAGCGATGCTGCGTTGGAAATACAGCAACTGATAAAAAATGCTACCATCTCAAAAGACATCACCTGGGCATCTGTTATTGGTGTAGTGGCATTAATATTTGCAGCCACCAGCATATTTGCAGAAATTCAGGATTCTATCAATTATATCTGGCGGCTTAAAGCCAAGCCGCGTAAGGGCTGGTTAAAAATAATTTTAAACAGGCTGCTTAGCTTTTCCATGGTGGTTACCCTGGGTTTTATACTCATGGTTTCACTGGTATTAAATGCGGTAATGGATGCATTGGTGGGGCGACTGGTAGAAATATTTCCACAGATTGCCGTTTATGCTGCTTATGGCATAAACCTGTTGCTCACTTTTGCCACTACAAGTTTTTTATTCGGAATTATTTTTAAAGTTTTGCCCGATGCAAAAATTAAATGGAATGATGTAAGGGTGGGCGCTATTACTACTGCTGGTTTATTTATGCTGGGTAAATTTGCCATTGGTTATTATTTGGGCAAGAGTACTATCAGCAGCTCTTATGGTGCAGCGGGTTCACTCATCATTATACTGTTGTGGGTGTATTATTCTGCTATTATATTATATTTTGGCGCCACATTTACAAGAGTGTATGCGCAATTTACCAACAGCCATATTTACCCAAGCGAATATGCCGTGTGGATTCAGCAGGTAGAGGTAGAAAATAAAAGCTCTCTACAGGGCCAGCCGGTGGAGGCAAAAGAAGTTATTCAAAGCCCAAAATAATCCTGTAACCTGGTCTTTTATTAAAGTTCAAGCATCTATCGTTTTTGTCGTTTCAATGAAGGAGAAATCAATCCTGAATTAATACTAGCTGACTCATTCTTCTGCACTACAAGGTTCGTTTTAGGACAAACAAAATGATTTAAGCAAAATGTCAACTGGTTAGCTGCAACAAAAAAACCGCTCCATAAATGCAGCGGTTGGCAATAAAAGTTATCTATTATTCTTTAGATGGCGGGGGCTGCGGAGGTTTCTTGGCCTCAAATCTTGGTTTACCGGGCGGTCGTCCGGTGTTTGGTTTTTGCTCAGGTGGCTTTTCATTGCTGCGCCGGTCTGGTTGCCGTTCGTTATTTCTGCGATCCGGCTGGCGGTCGTTGTTGCGGCGGTCTGGTTGCCGCCCGCTGTTTTTTTGTTCGGGCCTGTCTGTATTTCTTCTTTCAGGCGCCCTGTATTCTTTTTCCCTTACCCGTCTGCTCGTTTTTTCCAGGCTTTTCAAGCTTACCTGCCCTACCAATTCTACATAACCATGTTCAGCTTCCATTGCTTTACCAGCGGTAAGGTCAACAGGTTGCAGTTCCTCAGCTTTCTCGCCACGGGCATTCAGGCGCTTTATTTCTTTAACGCGTTCAATTGAGAGTGGGTATTGCTTGTTGCTATCGGGTAACATGTACCACATCAGGTTTTTAAAAATATCTTTTTTTATAAGGTTTGCCTGCCCGTTAATTGTCTGCAATGCCTCCACATTCTCAGGAAAATGCTGCAAAGCGTCAAGATAAGTATCCAACTCGTAGTTAAGACAGCATTTCAATCTTCCACACTGGCCACTCAGTTTTGTTTGATTGATTGAAAGGTTCTGGTAGCGTGCCGCGGTAGTGGTAACACTTTTAAAATCGGTAAGCCAGGTACTACAGCAAAGTTCCCTACCGCAACTGCCAATACCGCCAACTTTTGCCGCTTCCTGCCTAATGCCTATCTGCCGCATTTCTACTTTTACTTTAAACTCTCCGGCAAGAATGCGTATCAGTTCCCGAAAATCTACACGGTCTTCGGCTGTATAAAAGAAAGTAGCTTTCTTACCATCGCTCTGTATTTCCACTTCAATAAGTTTCATGTGCAGGTTAAGCTGCCTTAGAATAGCGCGGCTGCGAATAAGCCCTTCCTGTTCCCTTGACTTATTGTGCAGGTGCTGCTCCACATCTTTCTCACTGCTGCGGCGCAACACTTTTTTCATTTCCACATTAAATTCTTCGGCGCCCTTTTTTTTCATTTGAAGGCGTACAAGTTCTCCGGTAAGGCTCACTTCGCCCACATCAAAACCACTTACCCCTTCAACAGTTATGTATTCGCCTTTTTCAAAATACTGGAGTGTATTGTTTCTGTAAAAATCTTTACGGCTTCCCTGGTTAAAAGTAACTTCTATTACCTTACAGGTGCTTTCAGGGTCACTGAAAGGAAGATTCATTAGCCAGTCGTGCACATTCATCCTGTTACAACCCCCGGTACTGCAGCCGCCATTGCTTTTGCATCCGTTTGGTTTACCCGTACCACAGCTTCCACAGCCCATATCAATGTGTTTAAAATATTTTTTAAAATTGGTTTAACCGGGCCGAATGCGAAACTGCCCCGTGGTTTTAGTGCCAGATATGTTTATTTGCCGGCTTTTTTTGAGAAGGGAATTTATTTACCTGGCGATGGGAATACTATTAAGCTTCGTTGCGTCGCACTCTTCGGCGCTTTGTTATCTCTTGATCAAGCTGCAGTTTACTGATAAACCTTTAGGATATATATTATAAATTCAATTGCAAATCAACCCTGAAAAAACGTTTATCGTACTGTATAAAACAGCTGCTCTGTTACGCTGCAGTGCCATGCTGCCCGGCGTTATATTGTACAAGTGTGCGACGCAAGGAACGATGCCATAAAAACCAAATGCCCGGTACACAAAACTCCCAAATTCCTCAATTGCTCAAAAATAGGGCTTTCTCCTGAATGATATGATACAATTTGACCGTGAGCGCATGGAAGAGCATTTTGCCATTGGCGTTGCGTTCTATATAATAAATGGCTTTATCGAGCTCCTCAATAATTACCTGCTGCTGGCTTACCGAGGCAATTTTATTAAGGCGCTGTGCAAAATCCATTTCATTGGCGGGCAGTGCAAGCTGGCTGCCCATTACCTTAAGTCGTATGCTTTGCTCTAGCAAATGATTAAAATAGAGGAGCAGTTGTTTCTGCTTTTCGCGGCCAAGTTTGCTGGTATCATCTACCCATTTTACCTGCTCTGGCAGCATTCTACGAATGATAAACTTGAGCCATTCGCTTAGCAAACTTATCCAGTCTTCTTCTGCATGTTGAATTAATTGCAACGCTTCGTGGTAATTACCTTCTGCAATGGCTGCAATCTGCGCCGCCACTTCGGGGGTTGCCCCGGCATTTTGTATCAGTGCTTCGGCTATTTCACTGTTTTCTGGCAACGGAATTTTAACCAACTGGCAGCGGGACAGAATGGTGGGCAAAATCTGCTCTTCATTTTCCGCAACCAGAATAAAAAGGGTATCTGGCGGTGGCTCCTCAATTAGCTTTAACAATTTATTGCCGGACTTGCCCAGGTATTCAGGCATCCACATAAGCAATATCTTATACTCGCTTTCAAAACTCTTAAGGCTAAGCTTATGGATGATCTCGTTACATTCTTCGGCAGTAATATTGCCTTGCTTGTTTTCTGCACCAATGAACTGCAGCCAGTCGAAAGCATTGCCATAAGGCGATTGTTTTATAAATGCTCTCCAATTAGAAATGTAATCGGTGCTTACCGGTTTATCGCCGCTTTTTTTGGGTATTACCGGGTAAGAGAAATGAATGTCCGGGTGCACCAATCCCGCAGATTTTGAATAGGACGGTTGCTGCACCATCCATTCATCGGCGGCTTCTATCGTTTGGGGCTGTTCTTTTTTTGATGTGGTAACCACAGGTTCCTCACCAAAAAAGGATGGGGCTACACCCGCAGCTGCCATCCCCTTTGTGGAAGGCATCAGGCTTACATATTGTGCAAAAGCAAGTGCCAGCGGTAAAGCACCGCTGCCTTCGTTACCCAAAAACAACAAAGCATGGCCGAGACGGTTTTGGTTAACCATCTCCAGCAGGTGTTGTTTTACCTCCCTGCGCCCGATAATGTCTTTAAAATGCATGGGGCGAAGATAGAAATAAGCAACACCAAACACGAAAAGGACGTACGAAAATTAACTGGCCCATCAGGCAGATAATTCCATAAACGGCTCCATGATAAAAACTGCCAGCCGATTGCTTTACCTTTTTATTAAAACGAATCTGCTTAACTTGCCGTTCCTGAAAAAATAATATTATGAAAATTGCTACAAAATTTATACACGCCGGTGTAGAGCCGGACCCCACTACAGGCGCTGTTATGACGCCTATTTACCAAACTTCTACTTATGTGCAGGCGGCGCCGGGAGAGAACAAAGGTTATGAATATGCCCGTTCTCAAAACCCAACGCGTTTTGCATTAGAGAAGGCATTTGCTGCTATAGAGAACGGCCGGTTTGGTCTAGCTTTCAGCAGTGGAGTTGCCGCAACAGATGCTGTGATAAAATTATTGCAGCCCGGTGATGAAGTAATTGCAGCAAGCGACATGTATGGGGGCACTTACCGTTTGTTTACCAAAATATATGAAAAATTCGGCATTGTGTTCAGGTACGTGAACATGCAAGATGTAGATAATATAAAGCCACTGGTAACAGCCAATACGAAACTGATCTGGATGGAAACGCCAACCAATCCGTTAATGAATATTGCAGATATAGCCGCTGTTGCTGCTATTTCGAAAGCCCATAATATTTTGCTTTGTGTTGATAATACTTTTGCAACGCCATACCTGCAAAACCCACTCGATTTAGGGGCAGATATTGTAATGCATTCGGTTACCAAATATCTTGGCGGCCACAGCGATGTAATTCAGGGCTGCTTAATGATGAACGACCAGGCATTGCGTGATCAATTGTATTTTATCCAAAAAAGTTGTGGCGCTGTGCCCGGCCCGCAGGATTGTTTTCTGGTGCTACGTGGTATAAAAACGCTCCATGTGCGCATGGACAGGCATTGCCTCAACGGCGAAAAAATAGCTGTTTTCCTTCGCAGTCACCCAAAAGTTGCAAAGGTTTACTGGCCGGGTTTTGAAGACCATCCCAATCATGAAATTGCCAAAAAGCAAATGCGGGGTTTTGGCGGTATGATCAGTTTTGAATTAAAAGATGACACCGCCGAAGAAACCAAACGCGTTTTATCTTCTACCAAAGTTTTTGCACTGGCAGAGAGTTTGGGTGGTGTTGAATCGCTCATCAATCACCCCGCAAGCATGACGCATGCTTCTATTCCACGCGAAGAAAGAATAAAAAATGGGTTGAAAGATTCCCTGATAAGATTGAGTGTGGGCATTGAAGATGTCGATGATTTAATTGAAGACTTGACGCAGGCGATTGGATAATGAGCTAATATGTGCAGGTGCATACGTAAGCTGTAAACAAAATTAATTTGGGCGTTCCCTGCGGGCCGGGCTTTCCGCTACAAGTCCTCACTTCGCTGCGCTTCATTCCGGGCTTTCCGCTACAATCCTTAACGCATTAGTACAAAATGACGAAGATCAAGGATAACAATTCTTTGAAAGATTTTTTCAACTGCAAAGTTGAACAATACAACCGGCCTTCCTTTATTAAGGATGATCCCATCTGTATTCCGCATCTTTTTACAAAAAAGCAGGATATTGAAATAGCGGGCTTCTTTGCGTCCATTTTTGCATGGGGTAGCCGAATTACCATCATCAACAAGGCGAATGAACTGATGCACCTGATGGATATGGCGCCACATGATTTTATTGTAAACCACCATTCAGACGGGTTAAAAAAATTACTGCAATTCAAACACAGAACTTTTAACACAACAGATCTTTTCTATTTTATTGAATTTCTAAAATTCCATTACCTAAAATTTCCGTCATTGGAAGATGCCTTTACCCAATGGATGGGCAAAAACGATGAAACAACCGAGCAGGCACTTATTGGTTTTCACAACTATTTTTTTTCCCTGGAGCATGTGCCCGGGCGCACCAAAAAGCATATTGCAACACCTTATAAAAAATCAAGCTGCAAGCGGCTCAATATGTTTTTGCGCTGGATGGTACGTAACGATAAAACGGGTGTAGATTTTGGCATATGGAAAAAAATAAAACCTCCTCAGCTTATTTGCCCCATAGATTTACATGTTGCCCGTGTTGCAAAACGTTTTAACTTGCTGCACCGAAAACAAATTGACTGGCAAACAGCCATTGAGTTAACAGAATACCTAAGAACTTTAGACGCAAGTGATCCTGTGAAATATGATTTTGCATTGTTTGGGCTTGGCGTAATTGAAAGATATTATTAGGTTTAAAATTTTATGAATGAAAATAACAGAATTGATTGCACAGCATATTACCGAAGTGTATGAAGGCGGCAACTGGACCGAAGTAAATATTAAAGACACATTGGCTGATGTTAGCCATAAAGAAGCCTGCATTGTAACCAAAGCGTCTTATAACACGATTGCCGCACTTGTTCATCACTTAAGTTTTTACAATGATATTGTGATGCAAAGATTATCTGGCATTGATCCGGTAATTACAAAAATCAACGGGTTTGATGTGCCCGCTATTACCAGCGAAGAAGACTGGGCAAAACTGAAAGAACGTAACCTGCAATCCGCCCGGCAACTGGTTGATGCGGTAAGAGCATTCCCGAAAGACAAAATATTTGAACATACAGCCACAGGGCGCTCAACGCATTACAAAACCCTGCATGGCATAACTGAACACGCACACTACCATTTGGGGCAAATTGTTTTACTAAAGAAACTGATCAGGCAACCAAAACCGCAACAAGCCAGAAGCAATAGCTTATGAAATCTGAAGAAGCACTGGTGCAGCGGGAGATTGTTTCGGTAATAGGCACAGGCCTTGTACCACAAACATCTTATCAGATTTTCCGGGAAAAACTGGCTGCATATATAAGCGAACTGATCGACCAGGATTTTGAGAAACTGGTACTTCTTTTATACAGGCTTGATGTGAATGAAAAAAAATTGAAAGGCTTGCTTGCCACTGCAAATACTAACTCGGCAGTATTGATAGCTGACCAAATCCTGGAAAGGCAACTGCAGAAAATACAAACCCGTAAACAATTCAGCAAGCCCGCCGAAGATATCCCTGACGTTGATAAATGGTAAAAAATATCTGCAATTACTATTAAGTTGGAAGTTTACTATGTTGATACTGCTCGAACCCCTGGGGATTTATTGCTGAATTTTAAGAGAAAGTACAAGAGAGTGACACAACCAAAGCCAAATAGTACCACGACTGTCTGGTAAAAAATTATTGTTCATTATTAGTTAAATATCTGCAGACAGACCGCCGGGTTGCATGGCGGAAGCAATTGGGATGAGATTACTTAAAGAGATTCTGTTTATTGTTTACAAATAAAACGCAGTTATAAGTGCATAAAGGCAATACTAACAACGTGGCATTGCTTTGGCTAATAGAAAATTATGCTTGGAAAGCGAAAATTTTTTGCATTTTTGCAATAAGCACCATTAATGTTTGGCATGAAGCAAAAGCTATATAATCAATTAACGGATAGAAAAGGCGTTGGGCGCAAATCGTTCACGGTGCTGATAGACCCGGACAAGGTTAATGCAGAAAAATTAGATAAACTGGTATCCCTGTCTGTTGATGCGGGTGTTGATTATTTATTTGTGGGCGGCAGCTTGGTTATTTCCAGCTATCTTGACGAGTGCATTCAGCATATAAAAGCATCCTGCAACATTCCGGTAATACTTTTTCCAGGCGCTCCTTCGCAGGTTAGCAGGTATGCAGATGCGCTGCTTTATTTATCATTGATCTCGGGTCGTAACCCTGAGTTGCTGATAGGTCAGCACGTAATAAGTGCCCCCTTTGTAAAAAAGAGCGGACTTGAAATAATGCCCACTGGTTATATGGTTATTGATGGTGGCGCCCCTACCACTGTTTCTTATATTTCAAATGCTTCCCCCATACCGGCAGATAAAAATGAAATTGCCATGTGCACGGCTATGGCAGGCGAAATGTTGGGCATGAAACTGATCTATATGGATGCGGGTAGCGGTGCCCGCAAAGCTATTACAGAAAATATGATAGAACAGGTTGCCGCACATATTGAAGTGCCTGTTATTGTAGGTGGCGGTATTACAGACCCTGAAAAAGCTTACCGCAACTGTAAAGCAGGAGCTGACATTATTGTAGTGGGAAATGCCATTGAAAAAGATGCATCGCTGATAAAAGAAATGAGCGATGCGATACATTCTTCCGTATTTGTTACGGCTTAAAAACACCTATTTTAATTGTGTTACATCTACCCGCGAAGGCGTGTCTTTCCCGCTTAATATGGTTGAGGAACTAAGTGCTATTGCCTTGATTATTTCCGCCATATTTTTCATATCAAGTGTACCAATTTCATCGCTGACCTTATGATAGTTGGGTTCATTATCCATTTTTGACGTAGATATTGTATGAGCCGGAACACCAAGCCTGGCAAGCGTTGCATTATCTGAACGGTAAAATAACTGTTGTTCAGAATATGGATCAGGATAAAACGTAAAAGAAGAACCTTTTAAATTATTTTGCAGTATCGCTCCCATATCAGATTTTTCAAAGCCGGTTATATAAGCGGAATTATTACCCCATTTTGAATCGGTACCTATCATTTCAATATTGAACATTGCTATTACTTTCGCAGGGTCAAGCTGTTTGGAAAAATATTTTGAACCGTAACCACCGAGTTCTTCGGCAGTAAAAGTGGTAAAGATGATGGTGCGTTCATTATTATTCAGCTTTTTAAAATATCGGGCCAGCATTATTACAGCAGCGCTGCCTGCAGCATCATCATTTGCGCCATTGTAAATTGAATCAGATTTATCACTCGGCGCACCTTCAACAGGTGAACCAATACCCAGGTGATCGTAATGCGCTGAAAAAATTACATATTCATCAGGCTTGCTTTTGCCGGGCAAAATGCCCACCACATTATTCAACGGTTTTTTGGTGACGGTATTGGTAAGGCTGATGGTGAATGTGGCGGCATCTGCCGTGCTCAATATAAAAACAACCGTATTGTCGCCAGTTGTAGCGATAAGGTTTTCAAAATGCTTAATATTCGCAAACCGTTTTGTAAAAGCTGTATCCACTAATACCAGCAGGTTTTTTTTGCTTTGATAATACTCGTAAAACTTTGGCCCAAACCTGTCGGTCGCAGTTATTTTTACCACTTCCACGTCGCTGTTTTGGTTTAAAGTAACCTGGGGCTTGTAAGAAAAACTCGCTGTTAGCGAATCGGGGATGGCTTTACCATTAATCGAAATATCTGCAGTTGCATTAACTGACTGATACATAAAAAAATCCTGCCTGTAATTATCTGCTCCGTTAAAAGTTTGAAGCCCAATCTTTTTAAATGCTGTTTCTATAAATGCCGAAGCTTTTGCTATGCCCGGTGTAAACGTGCGCCGGCCTTGCATATCGTTGGCAGAAAGAATTTTTTCTATGCGTTCAACCTGTTTTGCGTTGATGATCTTATTTATAGATTGCGCCTGCAAAACACACATAGACAAAACAGCAAAAGCTGAAAGGATAATTTTTTTCATGAATTTTTTTTGTCTGGGCACTGCTCTATTTATTGATTCCACTTAAAGAGTTTTATGCCTTAATTTAAGGCAGGCAAGATATATAATTTAGCTGCATCAGTTAATACCATTGCTGTAAACATTATAAAAATTTGCCCATTTTATGGTTGGTTATTTTTTGAGCCAGGGTACAGAATATATATTTAGCTGTTGTTGCGTCGCACTCTTGTACGTTCGGAATATCAGTCTACAGCCGAGGGGCAACAGTTGACCGGCGATCCAAAAGTACAAGAGTGCGATGCAAGAAAAGCTGCACAAAGGGACTACTGACGGGTGCAAAAAATTATTTCTTTTCTAAAAAAATCTCGGCCATCATACAGCGTACACTGCCGCCGCCAATGGTTTCAATAGTGTTTATATCAATGGGCAATAAAGTGGTATGGTATTGTAAAACCTTTTTTTGTTCTCTTGTAAGCGAACGGTATGCCGACCTGCTAAGGATGGTAAATTTTTCGCCCCTTATATTTTTTACCTGCAGCATATTACCTGCATAGTGGCGCACCTGCTCAAAACTAATGGGTACTATTTCGTGCCCTGTAGAAATAAGCAACTGCGATACTGCAATTCGTTCTGTTTCGCTGGGTATTGAATCCATACAGATAACGGCATAATCCTGACCGAGGTGCATAATTACATTGGTATGGTAAACATCGGTGCCGGTTTCATCTTTTGAATGAAACATCATGGCTTTATAACCATGTGCATTGGCAAATTTTTCCAGCACTACATTGTTGGTGCGGGGAGAAATACAGGCATAAATAATTTTGTAATCGTGATCCATTATCATGCTTCCGGTGCCTTCGAGAAAAAAGTGTTCGGCTTCGTATTCGCTCCAGTCTTCTACGTCGCGTATCCTATAATTTTCGGCGAGCATATTTAGTAAATCGTCTCGCTTTTCTATGCGCCTGTTTGCCGCATACATTGGGAACACACCTATAGTTCCATCTTCCAAAGTACAAAACCAGTTGTTGGGAAAAATGGCATCCGGCTTTACAGGAAGGGGCGTATCCTCCACAACCAGCACTTCTATTTTCTTTTTGCGCAGGATAGCGACAAAATTATCGAACTCTTCCAACGCTTTTTGCTGAACCTGATGCTGCGTAAGCGTTTCAGAGGCCGTTTGAAAAACATTATTGGTTGCCGTTTCTGCATTAAACCCAAAACTTGCGGGCCGTATCATTAATATTTGTGATGCTATTTTACTCATATTTTATTCGTTTGTCCGGAGTAGTGGCATACTCATACAGTGTGCGCCACCCCTTGCTCTTGATAGTTCTGCCGAAGGTAGCAAGATTAGTGTATCGCTTACATCGCCGGGGGTTAATTCTTTGTTTTCAAATTGTTTAAAAAGTTCGCCCGCCTTTATTATTTTAAACCCCGCTTCTGCAAAACCTTTGAAAGTTTCTTCATTGCGGTCGTAACCAACTACTACGCCATCTTTTAAGGCAAGCAGATTACAACTATCTGTCCATTGCTCCCGTTCATCGTAAGGAAAAATATTATTGCCACTGTAAATTATCTTTACATCACTTTCAGCGATGCCATAATCTTCCATGCTTATATTGTGCAGCAACGATTCGAGTCCTTTTATTTTATCACTAACATCAATAATATAATTTTTGCCAGCCTGATACGCTTGCTGCAAAGGCTTGTAAAAACGAAGCACTTCAATGCTATCTACGCCATCGTTATCTTCCTTATCAAGCAGATGCAGATAATAGGCATACTGTTTATTATTTTTTTCCTGCATAACCCGTTCGGAAAACCTGCCAAAAAGTACCCAGGTATCTTTACGCACCTGTGTAAATACAGTATCGATATGCATCATGGCCCGCTGCCTTGGTATTTTTACTACCGAAATTTTTTCAATGCCGGTATTGCTGTTGGAGAATATCTTGTGAATGATTTCGTCAACGGCGCTGGGCGTAGTACGTTCACTGCAGCCGATGAGTAAATGATTGGGGGCAATCATCATTACATCGCCGCCTTCTACTGATGTTTTATAAATTTTTTGCTCACTTTGTTCCAGTAAAAAGAAATCGCTTGATTCAGAAATCTCTATCACTTTATCAGGATCGTTTTTAAACAAATGATAGTACGTGATAAATTTCATTAGCATGGTTTCCCGCTCCCTGGCAGGCGTTGCAGCGTTACTCAACAAAAGGTGATCGTTGATTACAATTCCAATATCTCTTGTGAAAATAAAATTGGGCAGGGGCGCAAAAACAAAATCGCCAGACTCTTTGCTATCTCTATACATTACGCCGCTAATTAAAACTTTTGCCAGTTCAAACGGATCATCAATGGCTTCCAGTTTACGTTCAGTGGCGAAACTGCAACCCTCCCATGCACATACTGCGGAAATGATTCTCTGGCGAACTGCGTTAATACGTAATATCTGTGCTAAAATATATTGTGTGTCAATAACTGCATCGCTGTTAAAATAATCGGGGTGCCCTGGCTTATAGCAATCGGGTTGCTTTTTGTGCGCCTGTTTTTTTTCAAATTCAAGTATGTCCGGAATTTTTTCGGGATCAAGAAAATATAGCAGCAGTTTTACGTACTCATTATACTCTTTGCGCATTTGCGAAAGGTGAACAGTATCATCGTACAACCATTCTTTAAATTTACCGGGTACTACTTTTCCAATACCGCCATCTGGACTGTGAATAAGGAGTCGTTTGAGTGTACCCGTTTCTGAATTAACATTTATAAGACCGTGGTTTTCCATTTAAATAAATATACGGCAAATCAACGAAACTATGTGCATATGGGTTAAAACCTGGCAGTAAATAATTGAACTTGCTTGCTGCCTAGCCGCATCTGACAATTTATTGCATTTGCATAAAAACCTGTAACCGATTATTAAACTGAAGATGAATAATGGGATAAACGATGAAAGGATTGCGACGCAAGGAAGCTGCTATGAAAAGATTAGCTGGTATCAAAAAATATATATACTGATAAATTGGGTATACTGGCTAATAACTATGGCTCTACAAATCAATATCTACCTCATTATCCCAGTTTGGCTTAATCAATAATTTTCGTGGAATGCGCTGCACTATTTCGGGCTGCTTTTTCGTATCGAAATCACCTGCATCCCAAACAAGATTTTTATTGGTATCGTATAAAATACGTATCTCATAATCGCCGGGCTTGAACAATTTTTCTATCCAGTCTGCGGTGAGCATCGCAACAGATTTTACAATCTTATCTCCCTGCACCAACAGCAATACCGGATTGCGGCCATGATCAAGTTTATTAACATGGAGCTTAATGCTGCCATACATGCTTTCCCGTTTCGTTTTAAATGAAATGGTATCAGCTTTTGAAAGTGTTATGCCGGCACTGTCTGAAAATGCTTCTTTTTCTATAATAAGCTTAAACATTTCATTCTCGGGCCATTTAAACCGCATTGAGAATTTCTGAAAAGCAGTATCAGCGCTCCATGTATAGCCTTTAACGGCTTTATAATTTGTATCTGTTAGAACAATACGGAGCGTATCGAAACTTGTAATTTTCCTGTTTAGATCAAGCTCAAGATCTTCAAGAATATCCTGTTCATTATTCTCGAGGTTAGTGGCAATTTTTAATCTTTTGTCGTCTGCTTTTTTATCTTTTTTATTGTCGGTAATCGCAGCAGAAGTCCTTGGCTTTTCTTTTTCTTTAGCTTGCCGGTAAGCATAGAGCTGGATAGAATCTGCAGTTTCCGAAACTGTTACCGGCGTATTGTAAAAAGCAAAAAGCTTTGTAGTGTCATCATATTTTTTTGAGTAATCGTTTGGCACAACATAAACCGCAAATGTCTGCAATGGCAAAAACCTAAACCTGAAATTTCCACCGCTGTCTATGCGGGTATAATAGTCAGGTTTTAATTTTTTAACCGCACTGTCGTTCTGGTTGCTGTATAGTAAAACAATCAAAGTAGAATCCGTTGCACCCGTTTCTGCAATTTTTACATTGCCCCTAAAAGTGCCGGCAGCAATTGTAGTACCGGTTGAAAACACATAGGTAAAATTCCTCAATTTATTCCCCTCATTTACATCTTTAAGCGAATTGCCAAAGTTGATGGAATAAGTGGTATTTGGTTTAAGCGAATCTTTAAGTTTGATAGTAACGTTTTTAAGTTTAGCAGCCACCAACGGCATCGTTTCGGGGTTGGGAGAAACAATTAGATCCTGCGTTACATTATCATCGAGCAGCACATACTCATCGAATGTGAGCGTTATTTTATCGGTCTTAAAATTAAGTGATGAGTCTTTCGGAAGCGATCCGATTAGCACAGGCGGTAATGAATCCTTTAACCCACCTGTAGGCGGAATAATATTGGCGCAACCAGTACCCACACTTAAACTAATGGCACTTATAAAACATGCGCTGGCTATTGCTGAAGTAAAAATTTTTTTCATAAAGAGTATGCAAACATAGTGGCTTTGCTTTATTGCTGCTGCTAATGATTCTGTAAAAAAAGATTACACCTATTCCTGAACAAAAATGAGAAATATTTTTTATGGGCCGAACTGCATAGCTATTATTAGGCTTTGGTTGCGTCGCACTCTTGTACGTTCATAACTTTAAGCGGCAATTTTCAATCAGGTTCTGGCAATAAAAACAGGCTGCTCTCCTTAAAGCTAACAGCTCAAACCTATTCTTAGCACAATCATTTGTGCAACCACACATAACAGGCAAATAAAGTTTTTTAACCACAGAGTTTTTTTCATAGAGTTATACAGAGAAAACTCTGTGCAACTCTATGGCTATGTATTTTGTTCAATAGAATTACCTTTAGTACAAGAGTGCGACGCAACGATGCATAATAGTAGCCATACTGTTGGGTACAAAAAATTTATTCTTCTTCCCCTGTTTCCATATCGTGCAGCGCCACAGCGAGGTTATTGGTTTTTACAAAATTGCACCAATGGCAATCTTCTTTGCCGCAGCCAATATAAAATTCTTTGTCCTGTATCTTTTGCCACACGGCGCCGATCTGTTGTTTTACCGTAGTAATATCTTCCGGCGTTATAATCACTTTAATTTTCTGATAAGCTTTCTTTTTATCAGGCTCAATAAAATCAAATTCAGTACTGGTTACCTGCCAGTTTTTTTGTTCATAATTATCTACCAGTATTTTGTAGAATACAGCCTGGCGCCAGTAATCGCCACCGTTGGGTTCCTTCTCGTTTGGTGGCAGCAGCTTGGGTTTGGCATTATCTACATTGCCCGTTTTATAATCTACCACGTTTACTGATTTGCCTTCGAACTCCAGTTTATCCAGTTTGCCTTTAAGCGGAACTCCATTCACTACAATATTGCGAATGGTTCTTTCGATCGCAACGATCCTGTTCCAGGAACCCAGATATTTATCGTAGTAATTACTCAGTACCTCATGGCCATATTCCAGCCTTCGGTCGAACTGTTGTTTGGTAAAACTTTCGCGGTGGCGGCGCATGTACCACTCAAAGTCGGCAACGAATTCCTTTTTATCCGGGAACGTTTCTTTATTCAACTGCATCTTTCTGAACAACTGCTCCAGCGCATAATGCACGGCAGAACCAAATTCTGTGTTTTCATTTTTTGGCGAAGGAATACGAATAAGATTTTTAAAATAAAACTCGAGCGGGCATTTAAGATAATTGTTCAATGCAGTTACGTTCATTACAAACCTATCAAGCATAGCCGTTATAAAATCATCTTCAATCTTCTCAATTTCAGGTGCCATCGATTGTGCAAATTGCAGGGCCTGAAACTCACCAATAATTTCTTCACTTATAAAAACTTTTTCTGCCGGTAAAGCGAGTTGTTGCTGTATTTCTGCAATAAACATGGATGGCTCTATTTCTTTGCCATCATCTTTAAATCGGCTGTAAGAGATAATTAAATGTTGTTCTGCTCTCGTAAGAGCAACATAATACAATCTTCTTAACTCCTCTTCCTCCGCCTGCTTTGGCTGCGTGGTAAACATGGTATCCGGGAAACTGTATCCGCCGCCGGGTTTTCTTTTTTTCTCCCAAAAATTTGCATTGCTCCCAACAAAAAAAACATATTCAAATTCCAGACCTTTGCTACCGTGAGCGGTTAATAAGTTTACACCTTTATCGCTGCCGCTTACCTGCACTAATGGAAGGGCCAGTCCTTCTTTCTGCATTAATTCAATAATGTTTACCAACTCCTGCAAACGTAAAGTGGGGTTGCGTTTTGTTTCTTCTTTTACAAAATCGAACAGGCCGGTTAGTACCTGCAGCAACCAAAGTTTTTCTTTACTCTGCATAATAAAATTTAGTACGCCGGCAAGCTGAATAATGTTCTCGAACAGCACCTGTAAAGTTACGTTTGGTGTATCGGCAATAAGTTGTTCAATAATATTCGAAGCGTTTTTTAATTGTGGATGAATGCCCTGCGAAAACAAATCTTTTGGCGGCTGATTTGAGCGTTCAAATAACAGGCGGCGTATAGAAGTTTTATGATCTCCAAATTGTTTACCGGCAACTTCAATCGTTAGCTTGGCAATTTCAATGGGCGGAATAGCGAACCAATCGAAATGCAAAATCTCAAACAGCATTTCATCACCGCCATAGGGCGTATCATGTTCGGCGGCAAGATATCTAAGAAGTAAAACTATTTTCTGCGCTAAGGGTATATCAAGTACATTCAAATTCCTTTTGCTGAATACAGGTATATTGCGCAGCTTAAAATATTGTGTAAGCTCTTCGCCATATTTATTTTCTTTATAAATAATTCCAATCCTGCCCGGCAAAACGCTCTGCTGCATAAGCTTTTCCACCTGCAGTGTAATATCGATCATCTCCTGCCGTTGTGTTTCGTATTCTTTTATTACAGGTTGATTGGTTGATTGGTTAATCAGTTGATTTGCAGCAATAAGTTCCTTTGAAAGTCCATTAATCTGTTTAACCAAACGTTCGTTATTTTTATCAATAAGCGCTTTGGAAACATCGAGAATTGGTTGAGTAGAACGGTAGTTATTGGTAAGCACCACCGTTAATAAATCTGCCTGGTAATTTTCAGCAAAGGCTAGCATATTTTCTACATTGGCTCCCTGGAAACGATAGATGCTCTGGTCATCATCACCTACTACAAAAACGTTTGGTTTATCCCAGTAATTGATCAACAGTTGCACCAGTTTGTTTTGTGTGCCGCTGGTATCCTGGTACTCGTCCACCAATATATATAAGTACTGTTCCTGGTAACGGTTCAGCAATGTTTTATTTTCTCCAAAAGCATTTATTACCCAATTGATCATATCATCAAAATCGTAACGGTTTCTTTTGCGCATCAATTGCTGAAACTTTTCAAACTCATTAACTGCTGCACGCAGCTTTTCCATCTTCTCTACCTCTTCATCAATCTTCGTTTGTTTTTTGTCACCGGCTTTAAACTGCCGGTAGGCACGCCTATAAATAAACGCATCACGTGTTTCAATATCGCGTAAATATTCCTCAATTCTTTCATTGATAAATGCGGGCGTCCACCCTTCCCGCTTCATCGTGCTGAACAGCGACTTTAAATTATTGATTTCAAAATATACATCGCCACGGTATCTTTTCAGCGGATGATTTTTGGGGAATTCATCGATCAGTTCTTTAAACAATTCAATTCTTTCCAGATCAGAAATGGGATCAAGCGCCGTCTTCTCAAACAGTGATAAATTTTCCTGAATCACGTCATTGCAAAAAGCATGAAAGGTGTACAGGTTTACCTTGTATGCATCGGGGCCAATAAAATTTAGCAGCCGTTTGCGCATAGCTACCACACCAGCATCTGTATAAGTAAGGCATAAAATATTTTCAGGTTGTGTATCCGTATCGAGCAAAATTTTTCCAATACGTGCACTTAGTATTTGCGTTTTGCCGGTGCCCGGACCAGCGATTACCATTACGGGACCCTCAATCGTATTCACCGCCAGCTTTTGCTGTTCATTTAGCCCATTATATACCTGCTCAAATTTCTCCTGTTGTATCGCATTAGCCATGGTTCAAAGATAGTGCTAAGAAAGAATTTTATATGAACCCAGCTTTGACAATATGAATAGAACATTCGTTGCGTGGCACGCTTGTGCGGTTGTCTTTTTTTCTCATCAGTTTTACCACTGCGTTATACTTTGAAAAGAAGTACAATGTTGAACGGCATAAATTCAATAAAAATGCTAAAATCAACTCCTTATGCCTGGCGAAAAAAACATTGTGTAACACGGTGGTTAAATCTACACGCTACTATGGCAGTCTTTTTAGAATATTTGGAAATCAAAGTATTACGAACGACTTATTTCATCAAGTAATACAGGCCAACTGTTTGTTATACTTAGATAAAAGCCGAATATAGATTTACCGCACAAGAGTGCGACGCAACGAAAGTCTCATAGTACTCCCAATGCCGGGCTCCAAAAAAATCTTCTAAAACTATTGATGGTATTGCAGCTTAGACATTATAAATAAAAATACCAGCACTTATTGCGCTGGTATTTTATTGAAAGAAATTATAAACATCAATCATTCATGGCAGAAGCTTCTTCTACCACTTTATTTAATTTTTTTGTAAGTGGGAATAATAACAAACCGGCAATAACCGCGGCCACCACACTAATACCGAAGAACACTGCTTTATTATCAAACTGATCCCAGAAACCTGCGAGAATTCCGGAGATTTTTCCACCAAGAGATGTAGTTAAAAACCACCCGCCCATCATTAAAGCGGTAAATCTACGCGGTGCTACTTTTGATACCAGCGATAAGCCCACCGGGCTCATAAATAATTCGCTGATGGTAAATACGCCGTAGCTCATAAATATCCAACCACTGGAAACTTTGTTTTGATAGATATCGGTGGAGAGGCAGGCAAATACCATTACCAGCGAAGACAGGCCGGCAATAATGGTTCCCCACGCAAATTTGCTTGGGGTTGACATTTCTTTTTTTCTTGCCATGAGAAACCCAAAAAAACCAACTATCACCGGCGTAAGAATAATGATCCAGAAAGGGTTAATGGACTGGTATATTTCTGTGGAGATCAGTTTCATATCCTGTCCATCCGCAGGCCATTGATCCTTTGGTAAATTCTGAAGGTAAGGGTCGTTGCCTGTTTGAGTTAATACTTTTCCATCAGCACCGTGCTGTGCCCTAAACTGCTGATCCAAAACAGGAACTTCCTGCGATTTTGTATTTACAGTTTGTAAAAAACCAAATGGCTTTAAAACTTTTTCCACAATTGGGGAAGTTTCCCTGTTTGTATAAGTATCTGCCCAAATAGTTAGTGCGGTTGCATTCTGGTTATAGATGTTCCAGAAAATAATAGCTACACCAAAAATAGTTAGTAATGTACCAAGCCTTTTTTTATCGAAACCGTTGGCACGGTACCAAAGGCTGAAGTAGAAAATAACAATTGGTACAGATGCAAAAACGAAGGCATCGTTAGAATCTGAACCTATAAGATTGCCTGGAATAAGCCATCCAATTGCACCGGCAATTGCGGCAGGTAAAAAAACAAACAACGCAATTTTTGAAACCGGCATATCTTCTTTATTAGCCGGTTTAATAATATTAGCCTCTTTTACGTGCTTAAGTCCGCCAGAGAAAATGACCAAACCAAGTACCATGCCTACACCTGCAGCAGCGAAAGCATAACCCCAGCTGTAATTGATACGCAGGTAAGCCGCCACAAAATTGCAAATGAAAGCGCCTATGTTAACGCCCATATAAAAGATGTTATATGCCACATCTTTCTTCGATCTTAGCTCGTCTTTATTATACAGGTTACCCAGCAACACACTTATATTCGGTTTAAAAAAACCATTACCTACAATAACGCAAAGCAAGGCTGCATAGAGCAATGTGTTACTGCCCGGAATGGCCAATAGAAAATACCCGAGCGCCATTAATGAACCACCGAAATAAATAGATTTTATATAACCCCAATACCTGTCGGCAATAAGGCCGCCAATAAAAGGTGTGAGGTAAACCAAAGCAACATACGTACCCACAATATCTACACCTGTAGCCAAATCCATTCCTTTGCCACCGTTGGCCGTAGTATCTTTTAGATAAAGAAGCAAAATACCCACAATAAGGTAGTACCCAAAACGCTCCCACATCTCGGTAAAGAACAATACATACAATCCGCGGGGATGACCTTTTTTTACAACAGTTTGGTTCATGTTATTAATTTTCGTTAGACTGATTAAGGTTTGTGCATCGTTTAAGGGTTCAAAATACAGATAAATTACAAATAGCCACGGCTAATTTGTAAAAACCGCTTTACTTTAGCCACTATAAAATACAGGTAATGAATATTCTTTTATTAGGCAGCGGTGGCAGGGAACATGCGCTGGCATGGAAAATAGCGCAAAGCAATCATTGCGATCAGTTATTTATTGCACCGGGCAATGCCGGTACGGCGCAGTATGGAACCAATATAAATATCTCCGCAACAGATTTTGAAGCGCAGAAACAATTTTGCCTGAGCCATAAAATTGATATGGTTGTAGTGGGGCCCGAAGAACCCCTGGTAAAAGGCGTGTACGATTTTTACCAGAACGATGATGATTTAAAAAACCTGCTTGTGATTGGCCCAGCCGCTTATGGCGCACAACTCGAGGGTAGTAAAGCGTTCTCAAAAAAATTTATGCAGCGGCATAATATACCCACCGCAGCCTACGCAGAATTTGACGCAGCCGATTTTGAAGAAGGCAAAAAATATATTTCAAACCATGCATTGCCTATTGTTTTAAAAGCTGATGGACTCGCCGCCGGCAAAGGTGTTGTCATCTGCACTACACACCAGGAAGCGCTTCAGGTTTTTGAAGAAATGATCATCAACAAACAATTTGGCGAAGCCAGTTCAAGGGTTGTAATCGAACAGTTTTTAGACGGTATAGAAGCCAGCATTTTTGTATTGACGGATGGTAAAGATTACAAAATCATCGGCCATGCAAAAGATTATAAAAGGATTGGTGTTGCAGATACTGGCCTTAATACCGGCGGCATGGGCTGTGTAAGCCCCGTTCCTTTCGTAAGTGGCGAATTCATGCGCAAAGCAGAGGCGCAGATTATCAAGCCAACGGTAGATGGTTTGGCAAAAGAAAAAATCACCTACAAAGGCTTTATTTTTTTCGGGCTGATTAATGTAAACGGCAAGCCTTTTACCATAGAATACAACTGCCGCATGGGCGACCCCGAAACCGAAGTAGTAATGCCTCGCCTTAAAAACGATATTGTTGAATTGTTTGCCGCCGTACACGATGGAACGCTAAAAAATAGGGAGATTGAATTCGATGAAAGAGCCTGTGCAACCGTGGTGGCAGTAAGCGGCGGCTACCCCGGAGATTATAAAAAAGGCTTCTCCATTACCGGACTTAACGAGGCAATAAAAGATAACGATACTATTATTTTTCATGCGGGCACAAAGCAAGACGGAGATAGCGTTCTAACCAATGGCGGCAGGGTTTTAGCCGTTACTTCTTTTGGCGAAAACATTACCACCGCAGTTGATAAATCCAAAGCCGTGTTACAACAGATTCATTTTAATGGAATGTTTTATCGCAACGATATCGGCTACGAGTTTGAATAGAGAAAAGTCAAAGTTCAAAAAATCAGTAAGTAATAAATGAAATACAATTAGGTACCCGGCATTTATTGCTTTGTGCATCGTTCCTTGCGTCGCACTCTTGTACTAAAGATGCTTGGGGAGCTTTAATTGTTGCTATTTTTAGTGGGATAGCCAACTGTTTCTAATGACGATTTCTCTTGCTTAGGCTCAATAAAATATCCAGCCGCATAAGAGTGCGACGCAACGAAAGCCGCACAAATATTCCCAAAGCCGGGCTCAAAAGAATCACCCGGCACCACAAGTTTCAATATTAAAACTAACACGTGTTTACTGCAATCTTAAAAGCCTAAATTTGCGCTGGAAATATAAAACGACTCATGCCATATACACCTAAGAATAAAGTAAGGATTGTTACCGCCGCAAGCCTTTTTGATGGGCATGATGCCGCTATAAATATTATGCGCCGCATTATGCAAAGCAAAGGCGCAGAGATTATTCACCTGGGCCACAACCGCAGTGTTCGTGAGATTGTGGAAGCGGCTATTGAAGAAGATGTACAGGGTATTGCCATTACCAGTTACCAGGGTGGCCATGTAGAATTTTTTAAATATATGAAAGACCTGCTGGAAGAGAATGGCTGCGGGCATATAAAAATATTTGGCGGCGGCGGCGGCACCATTTTACCATCGGAAATTCTGGAGCTTCATAAGTATGGTATTAACAAAATTTATTCGCCCGATGATGGCCGCCACATGGGCCTGGAAGGAATGATTGAAGATGTAATTACCCAATGCGATTACCCGCTTAACGGCAGTGGAGAATACAAAACACCGATGACCTTAGGCGAAGTAAAAGATGTACGTAAAGTGGCAAGGCAAATTACGAATGCAGAGAATGGGCAGCTATCAGCAATCAGCAATCAGATATCTGCAACAACACCTGTGCTTGGCATAACGGGTACGGGTGGCGCTGGCAAATCTTCCGTTACCGATGAAATTGTAAGAAGATATTTATCCAGTTTTACCGATAAAACAATTGCCGTTATAAGTGTTGATCCATCAAAGAAGAAAACGGGTGGTGCTTTGCTGGGCGACAGGATTCGCATGAACGCCATTTCACACGGTCGTGCTTATATGCGTTCACTTGCCACACGTGATGATAACCGGGCACTGAGTTCGCACGTGCAGGATGCAATCGATATTTGCAAAGAAACAGGCTACGATTTTATCATATTAGAAAGTGCAGGCGTGGGCCAGAGTGATGCATCGATTCTTGACCACTGCGATGTAAGCCTTTATGTGATGACGCCGGAATATGGTGCAGCATCTCAGTTAGAGAAGATAAACATGCTGGATTATGCAGATGTGGTTTGTATTAACAAATTTGATAAAGCCGGTGCGCTGGATGCCCTGCACGATGTGCGCAAACAATACAAACGCAACCATAATTTATGGACCGCAAAAGACGAAGAACTGCCTGTGGTTGGCAGCATAGCCGCACAGTTTAACGACCCTGGTATTAATGAGTTGTTTGCTAAAATCATATACATAGTAGAAGCAAAATTCAGCACCTTATTCGGGTCAATAAAAGTCTCTCCTTTTGGGGGAAATTTAAAAGGGGCTACTAAGTCCCAAATCATTCCGTCGAAGCGTGTTCGCTATCTTTCAGAGATTGCGGAGAACAACCGCGGCTACGACCAGCTTGTAAAGGATCAATCAGCGATCGCTTCAAAAATCTATCAATTGAATGGTGCATTGGAAACTTTGGAGCAAGTAAATGCAGGTAACGATGCTGTTGAAGCATTAAAAAAGCAGATCAAATTTTACCAGGATCAGCAAACACCTGTAAGTAAAAAACTGATTGCGAATTGGCAGGATAAATTAAAAGCGTACCAGGCAGATTATTATGAATACAAGGTTCGTGATAAAATAATCCGCCAACCAATGTTTAGTAAAAGTCTTTCCGGCACAAGGGTTCCAAAAGTAATATTGCCTGGCTTTAAAGACTGGGGCGATATTCTCCGCTGGCAGGCGCAGGAAAATGCGCCCGGCCTTTTCCCCTTTACCTCAGGTGTGTTTCCTTTGAAAAGAGAAGGAGAAGACCCCACAAGAATGTTTGCAGGTGAAGGTGGCCCGGAGCGCACCAATAAACGTTTTCATTATGTGTCTATTGGCCAGCCTGCCAAGCGCTTGAGCACTGCCTTTGATTCGGTAACGCTTTACGGTGAAGACCCGGGAAAACGCCCCGATATTTATGGTAAAGTAGGTAACAGCGGTGTGAGCATTGCAACAGTAGATGATGCAAAAAAACTCTACAGCGGCTTTGATCTTTGCAACGCTAAAACTTCTGTAAGCATGACCATCAATGGACCGGCTCCTATGCTGCTTGCCATGTTTATGAATGCAGCGATAGACCAGGAATGCGAAAAGAAAATAAGCGAACTGGGCTTATGGGATGATGTAAAAAAGATTGCAGCGGAAAAATATAAAACACAACTTAAGCCAGCGTATTACAATCCATCTTCGCCCGAAAGGTTGCCCGAAGGCAATGACGGTTTAGGTTTGCAGCTACTCGGCCTTAGCGGCGATGAAGTATTGCCGGCAGCAATTTATGAAGAAGTAAAGGCCCATGCCTTATCGCAGGTGCGCGGTACAGTGCAGGCAGATATTTTAAAAGAAGACCAGGCACAGAACACCTGCATCTTCAGTACCGAATTTGCATTAAAATTGATGGGTGATGTACAGCAGTATTTCATAGATAAAAAAGTACGCAACTTTTACAGTGTATCTATCAGTGGTTATCATATTGCAGAGGCTGGCGCCAATCCCATTACACAGCTTGCATTTACACTAAGCAACGGTTTTACTTACATAGAATATTACCTGAGCCGCGGAATGAACATAGACGATTTTGCGCCAAACCTCAGTTTCTTTTTCAGTAATGGAATGGATCCTGAATACAGCGTAATTGGCCGCGTGGCACGCCGCATCTGGGCAAAGGCAATGAAGTATAAATACAAAGCAAATAAACGCAGCCAGCAGCTGAAATACCATATTCAAACCAGCGGCAGAAGCTTGCATGCACAGGAAATTGATTTCAACGATATTCGTACCACGTTACAGGCACTGTATGCAATTTATGATAACTGCAATTCACTGCACACAAACGCGTACGACGAAGCCATTACTACGCCAACCGAAGAAAGTGTAAGGCGTGCAATGGCTATACAACTCATCATTAACCGCGAGCTGGGCAGTGCTACCACAGAGAATTTTATACAGGGCAGTTTTATTATTGAAGAGCTTACCAATATTGTTGAAGAGGCAGTGCTTGCAGAGTTTGACCGCATAACAGAGCGCGGCGGCGTACTTGGTGCTATGGAAAGAATGTATCAGCGTAATAAAATTCAGGAAGAAAGTTTGTACTACGAAACGCTTAAGCATACCGGCGAATTACCCATTGTTGGCGTAAATACATTTCTAAATAAAAAAGGCAGCCCAACCATTATTCCTACAGAAGTTATAAGAAGTACATCGGAAGAAAAAGAACTGCAGATTGCCAACCTCGATGCATTCCACAAAAGAAATAAAGATAAATCCGGTGCTGCGTTAAAACGTTTGCAGCATGCGGCAATAAATAACGAAAACCTCTTTAACGAATTAATGGACACAGTAAAGTGTTGCAGCCTGGGTCAAATAACCAATGCGCTTTACGAAGTTGGCGGACAGTACCGCAGAAATATGTAATTATTTAACGTTATAAAACGAACCTGTAAGATGAAAAATATTTTTAATAAAACCGATGCCGCAGAAATTATAAACCGCATAAATAACCTAAAGGCAGACTCCCAAAACCTTTGGGGCAAAATGGGTGTTGCACAAATGCTGGCGCACTGCAATGTTAGTTACGAACTCGTGTACGAAAACAAGCATCCAAAACCCAATGGGTTTATGAAATTTATTCTTAAAACATTCGTGAAAAAAAAGGTAGTGAGTGAAGAACCATATAAACACAATAACCCAACTGCCCCTGCTTTTATTATAAAAGACGATAAAGATTTTAATGCGGAGAAGACGCGTTTAATAAACTACATAAATAAAACCTGCGAATTGGGTGAAGCATATTTTGATAACAAGGAATCACATTCATTTGGGCCTTTAACCAAAACAGAATGGAACAATATGTTCAGCAAACATCTCGACCATCATTTAAGACAGTTTGGTGTGTAAATAAAAATTAAAATAGATTTTATTTGCCAGCCTTTACAATTACAATTTAGCTTTCGTTGTGTCACTCACTTCTACTGTTTGTTCTTTATTGGGCAAGGTGCATTATCAAAACTATTTGCAATAAAACCGGTAAGCAACCAGTAAATCCAAAGCCCAATAGCAGTACAAAAGATGAACGGATTGCGACGCAACAAAGACGCCATGAAAAGATTGGCTGGTATTAAAAAAAATCGCTTTCCATTATTGCCGATACCAGAAAGCCGATACCCGGTTACTGGTGTATCAACCCCATTAACCCTTCATGTATAAGGCCGTTGGTGGCCACAATACCGGGCTGGTAAGGGTTGTA
>JBBRDW010000041.1:0-34128 GCA_038203525.1 Chitinophagales bacterium
TCCTTTTAAAACAATGGTTGTAAAAAATATTGCGCAGGAAAATGTGAAGACGAATGAAAACGGAATTGCTGAAGTGCTTATGCAAAAAGGGCAAACAATCATTTTTGAAAATGGATATGAGTAAGTAGTGTGAATGCTAAATTTATTTCATGCATCCGCGTGTTGCTCAAGGAAATTAAAGCAAGAAGGAAACCGTATTGCTTTGCATTTCGTGCCAATCCATGGATAGCTTTTTTATGGGCCCGGCAACAGAACAAGAATTAAACTTCCGTTGCGTCGCACTCTTGTACTTTTGGTTCATTATGCAGCCGTGGCTGTTCCATAAAACTTAAAGTTGTAAATAATGAAGACGATAAATAAAATATAATCTTATGCAATCAAGCGCAGCAACACCAGATGAATATATAGATGAATTACCCGAACAAAGGCAGGAGGCAATTCGCAAACTAAGGGATGTAGTTTTAAAAAACATACCCAAAGGTTTCGTTGAAACAATGGGCTATGGAATGCTGGCTTATGTGGTGCCGCACAGCCTTTACCCAAAGGGTTACCACTGCAATACAAAGCTGCCGTTGCCACTTATAAATATTGGTTCGCAAAAGAATTTTATTGCTTTACATCACCTGGGTATTTATGCCGACAAGGCTCTTTGCGACTGGTTTGTAGCCGAATATGCCAAGGCCGGTACCGGCAAATTAGATATGGGTAAAGGATGTATAAGGTTTAAGAAGCCGGAAAATATTCCTTTTGAATTAATTGGCAAACTGGCAGCTAAAATAACCCCTGAAAACTGGATTGAACTTTATGAAAAAAATTTTATCCGCAAAAAATAATGGCATACAATGAAAAGCTTGAATATTGCGTAAACCTTGCGCTTGCTTATAATAAAATTGCAAAAGCATCAAAGAAGAGAAAGAAAAAATAACTGCGATACAGAAGCTTGTTATTTATAGGCATGTTAGCAGGGAATCTGTATTTCTTTGTTGATTTATAATTAGAAAATAAAAGAAAAAATCAAAGATTGTAACAGGCGATGCCCAAAGATCTATTGCCCGGCTAATAAATTGTATTGAAATTCCTGGCAAATAAACGCTATTTAATTACTTCGATCGGGAAGTCGTTTCCATATCCATAACTCGCCGGATATTGTGGACTTCCCTTGTATTTCTGCGATAATTCGGGCACTTGTATTTCGAGGTAAGCTTTTAATTCGTTTACGGTAATTTGCTTATCACCATTGGCGGCACCACCTTTTAAGCCCTGCAACAAAGCATACGTAAATACACCATGCCGAAGCTGCGAAAACTCTGCTGCAAACTGCTCGCTTCCGCTCGCTGTAAGCCAGTGACTTCCTGTACTGCGGGCTAATTGTGCAATCGCTTTTTCTTCTGCCGCACCACGCATAGCAATAGCATCAATCATTCCGGCACTCTGGCATGCATCGAGAATAAATAACTGTTTCTGTGCGGGAATATTTTTAGAAAATTCCTGTAACTCATTTGCTGAAATTCCTTTTTGGGCAAGTGCATCATCGGCTCCGTACAATTGTGTTACATCGTATGGAACAATGTAAAATTCTTTCTTAGCGTTATTGTCGCTCATTACGCCGTGGCCTGCATAGTAAAAAATAAATAGATCTTTTGGTTTTGCCTCTTTAATAACTGTTTGTAAAGTAGTTACAATTTTATCTTTCATAGCTTCTTCATCAGTTATAAAATAGAGTTTTGTTTTTGAAAATATGCCATTGTTGTTTTGTTGTATTTCATCTTTAAATGCAGTGGCATCTGCTTTTGCGTAGTTTAAATTGTATTTGGGGTTTTTATAATTATCTATGCCAATTACTACCAAGTGTAGTGTAACATCTGCATTAGCAGGCACAGGAATATTTTTAGCTGGAATATAATTTACATCTGTTTCATCGGGCTGGCTTTCTGTGCGTTGTTTGTTTAACGCAATTGCTTTAAAACTATTGATGCCTGGCGCCAGTTTTATGGTAAATGTTTTTGTTAAACTTTTTTGATCCTCATCTTCAACTACAAGATTCCTGTTGGTGCCATCAATGAGCTTACCATTTAGGTAAAGTCGTATTTCGTCAATTGCATCTTCGGAACATGCTGCGTTTACTTTTATGTTGATGTTTTCGTTGGTCCAGTCAATTTTTGCTACATCGTCACTAATTACCAGGTTGCGGGCAACATCAAAAATCATTTTCACTTTTGGCGGCGATGCAAGCTTGTTTACATCAACATCAGGAACTGGCAATACATCGTTTTGTAAAACCCTTGCAAGCAGGTTTGGTGCATAAAATTTTTCATAAAGATTATCAAGCGGAATTGTTTCTACGCCCTGAACATAATACAGTTTTTTCACAGCATCTTCAGATGCATCGAACTGCCCGTTGGGTGTAACAATTACCCATCCGCCGTTTTTAAATAGTACCAATTTGGCAAGCTCTACGCCTTTTACGGCATCCCAGAATCGAATGGTATTGTCATTGCCCGAAGAAACCAAAATACCATTTGCAAGCCATCGCACCTGCCTCACATAAGATTCGTGGCCTTTTAAAAAAGCCGTGTTTACAAACTCCCTGCGGTTATATACCCATATTTCTTCGTTCTGTACGTAGGCAACCAGGTTGAGATCAGGAGAAATTGCGGCATTTACTTTTTGATAGGAATCGTCGCTTATCTGCACTTGGTTCAAACTCATATTAATGGGCGTTTCCGTTGGCGGCTTAGGCGCTGTTACATCGTACTCGCACCATTTAAGGCCTTCATTGTATGTTTTACCTTTTATAAAATAAAGTTTCTTCCCGTCGGCAGAAAGTCTCATCACCTGAATATCGGCAGAATAAAAAGGGCCGGAAGATGTGTATTGCTGAAGATCATATATCGAAACTTGATCCGCTTTCACGGCTACATAACGGCTGTCATCGGAAAAGGAACAAACATTGTTGTTATCATTGAGGTATTCATCTTTCTTAAGCTTATCACCAAGACGGTCAATAGAAATTTCTTTTATTAAATTACCAGAAAGCAAATCATATAAATCAATATAATTTTTATATGCAACTACTAATTTTTTATTGTCGGGCGTAATACCCAATGCCGCAACCTGCTTATCGGGAATACTAAAGCTGAGATATGGAGCATTAAATGCAGGCGATTTGTACAACTGAATTGCTTTTTGGTTGTAAGTTGCTGTTACACTAGCATCAGCAGAAATACCCACAATACTCATTAACTCCTTCGGCTCGTTTTGAAAAGAAGCTGCGGTTACCTTACCATTGTCAAGACAACTGAAAAAGCCACAAGGCGAATCAAAAATACCATCCATTACTAATGCGGTGGCTTTGGTTGCTAATTCCCAAACAACTGGTGCAATTACATCTTCTCCATAAGTTCTTATTAATTTGCCTGTAACAATATCGTATTGTTTTAAAGTGCCTTTAAATTTATCACCAGCCACCAGCATATTGCCATTTAAAGCCATGCAAATAACATCTTCGTCGGGCGTTTTTATTTCGCCAGTTTTTTTGCCAGTAGTATAATCCGCGGTAACAATAGATCCATCACCAATTACGGCCATTTGATTGTTACCGCTATAAACAACCTGGTTTTTTAACGATTGTAACCTTGCTGATCCGGGTACTTTGAAGTTAAAGTTTAAAACTTTTGCCAGCGTAACGCCACTGTTTAATTCAGGCACTGATATCATGTCGCCTTTACGGTTTGTAGAAAAATTAAAACCAAACACATTTCCTGCAGGAGTATAACCTATCATTACTTCACCCGGTTCCTGTTGTTTTGAACTGGTGATCTTCCCGGTTGCGATATTTAAAATTTGTGTAGTAAAAGTTGCTACAATAGAAAGTTCGTCTCCATTAGGCGACAGGCTGATAATTTCTGCATTACCTGCATCATACAATGTCTTTTCGGAGAATGATGGCAAATTAACTGCAGTAATTTTACCTTCTTTAGATAATACAAAGAGGCTATTGCCACCTATTACAGCATCTTTGGCGCTATGGTTTGTTTTATGCAGCAATTTAAACGATGGAAATGCATAGAAATAAATTGCTTCTGATGTCCCAATCGTCAATATTTTATTGTCAGCGCTTACCTGCATACAGGTAGGGAAATTATCAACTGAAAGATTCTTCAGCAGGCGGCCGGAATTTGTATCCCATATCTTCACGCCTTTTGCACCCGTGCCCACCGAAAAAAGATATTTTCCATCGGCGGAAAATTTGGTAAGATAAACCTGGTCACCATGACCGGCTGGTACAATCAGTTGGGGTACCTGCGCAAAGAGTCCGGTAGAAAAGAGAATAAATAAAAATAATTTTACAAGTTTCATGGGTTAAAGATAAATGGATCTTACTATGCACGCATACCCTTTTGAAGGTATTTACCGGGCAATGATTTTTGGGCCAGGCAATTAGTTTTCACAGCATCGGGTGTTGCAGCTTGCCCCGCCCATTGCGCATATGCGTCAAGCAAAGAAATACATTTATTGAGCCAACAGTATTACTACTATTGAGCTTCCGTTGCGTCGCACTCTTTTACTTTTGGTTCCCTTTGCGCCTTTCAGGATTCAGGCGTTTTTTTCGTGCAAATGAAAGCGAAGATTATTCGGCAACGCATTAATATTTAAAACCATTTACTAAATCCTTATTAAAAGACAACCTAAAACCATTACTGGTAAACACTTTCAGCGATTTTTATCAAAAATTAGCTTGACGCATGCACGCCCGTTGCGGCGGTCGCACTCTTGTACATAATAATTGGCTGCATCCAAGTAAAAGGCAAGAGGGCAAGGTTTTCAGTTAAACTGTTCAGTTTTCATTGCTGCTCCCTACTGGTCCGGACGTACAAGTGTGCGACGCAACCAGGTTTAATAGTAGCACCACTGCCGGGTTCAAAAAAATAATGAATTAAAAGAAAATTGGTTTCCCTCTATTTAGTTGCTGGAATTATATTTTGCGTTTTTCATTGGGTAGCGTGCAACTTTTGCTGCTTATCAGCTCATTTTAAAAATGAGATTTTACACATGAAAACACGATGCTTTTTTCTTTTTTATAAACGAGGACCTCAATTTGTTTTACCGGCATTTAATTGATATTTGCTGATGTTCCTTTTTATTAATTAAAATTTAATCCCATCAAATTAAACATACATTGCCAGAATGTAGTCTATTTTGCCTTTGTACGTAACTCTTGTTTTTTTATTATTGTCATTTTCGATGTTATTTATCAATCTACCAAAACATGCAACTTTCTTTTTTGGACTTAACAGACTGCACCTTTACATTTGCACATAATTTTAAAACCTCAACAGAAAATCAATGAAAATTTTGAAACCAATCTACGGATCCCTTCTAATTCCCGTTTCAGTAATTGTTTTGTTTTCGGTTTTTACTGCGTCCTGCAAAATTGAAAGGATTGCAATATTGAAAGATATACCAGATACAACTACAGTAAAATATGTTCCTTTATCTCCTTTTTCTTCTCCGGTTGTACGGACAGATGACATTCTTAATATAGTTGTTCAAACACTTGATGTACAAGCAAACAGCATATTGAATCAGGGAAATCTTCCGGTAAATTCAGGAGCGGTTTCAGGAAATTCCGGAACACAATCCTCAGTAACAGGGTATTTGGTAGGAAAAGACGGCATGATTAATTTACCTTATATCGGGGATGTTTTTGTTAGGGGCCTAACTACCGAGCAAATAAAAAATGCTGTTTCGGTAAAAATGGCTCTTTATTTTAAAGACCCCGTTGTAAACGTGCGATTTGCTAATTTTAAAGTTACCGTTTTAGGCGAGGTTAAGAATCCATCAACTTTTCTCGTTCCCAATGAAAAGCCAACTATCATCGATGCGCTGGGGCTTGCGGGCGATTTGACAATCTATGGCAAACGTGATAATGTAATGCTGATAAGGGATGGCGATGGCCGTAAAGAAATCTCAAGGTTAAACCTTGATAGTTCCAAGACGATTAGCTCCCCTTACTTTTATCTGCGCCCAAATGATGTGGTTTACGTTGAGGCCTCTGCTTCTAAAGTTCAAAGCACCGATGCTTACAGAAACAAGAATATAACATTAATAGCAGCTGCGCTATCTTTTGTAACCTTGCTAACGGCTAGAATATTATTCAAATAACTTTAACCCTTGCTAAAGGACAGCAACTCTAATTGAATTAAATTTTAATTAATCAGTATATGGAAAGCATCAACAACAATTCGGGTGTAAGTAATTTTAAAGCCAACGAAGATGGATTTGACTTCGGTTATCTGGTAGCGAAGGTTGCTGGTAACTGGAAGTGGTTTGTATTATCACTGGTAAGTTGCATTGCAATAGCATTGCTTTACCTCCTGTATGCCATACCTACTTTTTCAATTGCTGCAAGGGTTATGGTAAATGGCAATAACTCCTCCAAGATGCAAAGCGGTGTTTCGCAGACTGACATACTTGATAAATTGCCAATTTTCGCTCAGGATGCCGATGTAAACAATGAGGTTGTTGCTATACACTCACGAACACTTATTGAGAAAGCCATCCACGACCTTCAAATGAATGTGTCGTATTTTGAACAGGGCGATATTAAATTTGCAGAAGTTTATAAAAAATCCCCATTTTTTATAAACCTGCTCGAATTAAGAGGAGGTTTGGACTATCCGCTTTCTTGGGACGTGAGGATTGATGGGGATAAGGTTAAATTCATGGACGATTTTTCTGATGATACTTTTACAAAAACATGGGGAGATACAGTAACATTAAAATTTTGCACCTTTGTGCTCCTAAAAAACCCCGATGCAAAGCCTGTTACAGATAAATCGTTACCACTTGGCTTAAAAATTGCGCCTTATGATGCAACCTATGCTAGCTATAATTCTGGGTTGCTAACATTTATTTCTGCAACGCTAACAACATCAATGGATATTACTTTTGATGCTTCTGTTCCCAAGAAAGGCGAAGATTTTGTGAACTACCTTATCAGTCTATACGTATCATCCAAAATTGAAGCAAATAATGCCATAGCCGATAGCACCATTACATTTATTGATGACAGGATAAGGCAGGTTGCCAGCCAATTAAGTAATGTAGAGCAAGGTATTCAAAGCTATGCGCAGGCAAGCGGTATTACTGATATACACACCCTTTCTCAATCACTTATCGGCCAAAGCAGCGATGCAGGTAAAGCACTTTCGGCACAAGAGTCTCAAATATCTTGGGTTAACAGGGTTGAGTCTGTTTTGGCTGATGAAAAAAGTACTTTACCAACCGTAGCACCTATTACAGACCAGGCTTACATTCAGTTAGTGGAGAAATACAATGCGCTGCAACAACAGAGACAGCAGTTACTTCAGGTTAATACCGAAGCAAACCCACAGGTAAAAGCAGTGGATGTTCAGTTAACGCTTATACGCTCGAACCTTGTAAAAACACTTGAAACTTATAAGGAAGGTCTGATGGTAAGTCAACAAAACCTTGCACAACAGAATAACGCAGTAAAAAGCTCCATACAAAAAATACCTACTCAGCAAAGGGTTATCCTGGAATCTTCCCGCAAGCAGGATGTAATGCAGCAGTTGTATGTATACTTACTTACTGTTAGAGAACAAACAGCCGTTGCAAAATCAAATAATATTGCCCCTATCAGGGTTATTGATGCAGCCCAGGCAAGTGTATTGCCTACATGGCCAAGTAAACCACTAGTTATTTTGGCTGCAATATTCATGGGCTTACTTATCCCTTCTCTGGTAATTCTTATCAACGAATTAAGCAATAATAAAGTTATTACGCCTTCTGATATTGCGGGTTCCACCTCTGCGCCACTTATCGCAGAAATTAGCCAGTCGAAATCTGCAAATCCTGTTGTTATCAGCAAAGAATCCCGTACAGCTGTTGCAGAGCAATTCCGTACACTTAGGACAAATCTTCTCTACCGCATGACAGGAACAAATGATAAAGTTATCATGTGTACTTCAACCGTTAGCGGCGAAGGAAAATCTTTTGTATGCCTTAATCTGGCAACGGCACTTGCATTATCTGGCAAAAAAGTTTTGCTGGTAGATATGGAGTTGCGAAAAGCCCAGCTTTCTGCAGACCTCGGCATAGAGAATAATATTGGCATAGCAGACTATCTTGAAAGAAACGCCACTTTAAATGAGGTTATTCAACCTTCCGGAATCAATGAAAATTTGTGGTTGCTTTCTTCCGGCGAGCTGGTATCGAACCCATCAGAAACATTGCTTAATGACAAAATGCAGGTATTCTTTGATGAAATGAAACGTAAGTTTGATTATGTAGTTGTAGATACCCCACCGGCTGCTATTGTTACAGACGCACAGGTTATTGGGCGCCATGCAGATATTACGCTTTACGTGGTAAGACAAAAGTATACTTACAAGAAGCACTTAGAAGTAATTGAAGATCTTAAAGCAAATGGCAAGCTTAAAAACATATACGTAATTCTAAACGGTATTCAGCTTGTGCCGGGTTATAACCAGGGCTATGGTTTCGGTTACCGATTTGATGAAGACCTTGGATATTATCATGCCGAAGAATCAACTGAGAAGAAATCACTTATTAAAAGATTATTTCCAGAAAGCTAATTGATAAACTATAAATTAATTTAAGTATTGGTAGCCAGACCTGCCCGGTAAAAACAGATATTTTGCATGATGGAAAATATTTTAAAGCCCTTAATTTTTATTGGATCGGGCAGGTCTGGTACTACCATAATTTCAGAAATTGTTTTCAGGCACGAAGAATTAGCCTGGCCGTCTAATTATCAGGAACGTTTTCCCACTTTGCCATCCATAAACCTGCTTAGAAATCTTTTCGAGAATAAGCTTTGGCATTTGCAGGGCCAAAAACGCCAGCTAAATAAAGTATCTGCATTTAATAAATTTTTATTTAAACCAGCTGAGGCATATACCTTTTGGGAGTATTTGACCGGGCCCTCCATCAACTTTTCTAAAGGGTTTCTCATAAACGACCACGCAACGGAAATTGACATAATAAAAATACACTCAGCCTTTAATAAGCTGGTAAATTATCAGTGTAAAAGAAGACTGGCATGTAAAATTACCGGCCCTGCCCGCATGGCTTATCTTACGAGTATTTTCCCAGATGCAGTTTTCATAAATATTGTTCGCGATCCACTCCCCACCATTAATTCCTGGCTTAATGTAGATTTTTGGCAGGACAAAGGCAAACACCAGTTATGGTGGACTGGAGCCTATTCAAAAAAAGAAGAAGAATGGGCAGCTGCTAATGCAGATAAGCCAGAGTTGCTGGCCGCCATGCAATATAGAAAGCTGCAGGACGTAACAGCAACAGAAATAAAAACAAATATTGGTCAGTGTTTAACAGTTCGATATGAAGATTTTGTAAAAAATCCGGCAATTACTGTAAATACTATCCTCGATTTTGCCGACCTTAAAAAGTCGAAACAGGTAGAAGATTATCTCTCTGGTATTAATATTTATGATCAGAACAAAACAAAGACAGCAGCACATTCAGAAGATAGTGATAAGCCTTATATGGCAACGCTAAAGATGATATTGGACGGCAGTTATATTTATTGATGAGAGAATTTTTGGGCCAGGCAACTGGAACATTTTTCTGCTTTACTTGCGTCGCACGCTTGTACGTTCTAAAACAAGGCATCAAGGCAAAGAGGCAATAGGCAAAGAGTTTCAGCAAACAGTTTATTATTAATCATTCTTTGTTAATTGTTCATTCCTCTTCCGAACGTACAAGCGTGCGACGCAACAAATGATTAATAATTGTACCAAAGCCGGGTACATAAAAAAATATTAAAACTGCCGCCGATTAAAAAATGGTTTAAGCTTGTTGTAAAGAAGATTTTAATAAGAATTATAAAGTAATATTAAGCCATATTTCAAATTTTAGTTCATAACTGTGAATAAACAAAAGTTACTCAAAACAGGCATTTGGCAACTGCTTAATACAGTAGTTATCATCCTGTCGCAAATTATTGCAAATGCGATTATCGTACGCTATGTTACCCCAGATGAATATGGTATAATGGCTTTAGCAAATGCATTTATCAATTTTGCGTTTATTATTGCTGAATCGGGCATGGGCGACGCTTTGATGCAGCGCCGGGAAATTGAGCCGGAGCATAAAAATGCCGCACTGTTCTTCAGTATACTGGTTTCGCTGGCGCTGTACATTATTCTTTATTTTTCGGCACCCTGGATATCATCTTATTACAAAAACCCGCTTATTAACGGTAAGGAGATATTGGTACCTGCCCTTCGGGTACTGGGTTTAAGCTTCCTGTTTTTATCGCTGGGTTCATCATCCCTTAACCTGATGATGAAAAATTTCAATTTTAAAAAGCTTTTTTTCAGCGATAGTTTAAGCCTCCTCGTTTCCAATGTGCTGGGCGTTATAATGGCCATGTATGGCTGGGGTGTTTGGTCGCTTGTGTACTCTATTTTATTTTATAATGTGGCCCGGCTTATTATGGTTTGGATTTATGAACCCATACCTATTTTTATCGGTGCCAGCCTCCGCCATTGGAAAGATCTTTTCAACTATGGTGTGGGCCTCACACTGGTAAGGTTTTATAATTATGTAAGCGGTTTTGGTATTATGCTGCAGATTGGTAAGCTGGTAAATTTAGGTTCTACCGGTTCGTTTGAAAGGTCCTACCGTATTACCAATCTGCCGGTAAGGTACATTGGCGACATGATACAAAAAGTGATGATGCCTTTTATGGTAAACATCAACGACGATGAGGATAAACTCTATTCCTTTTTTTTAAGGGGAATGTCATTTGCAAATGCGCTTTTACTCCCAATCAGTGTATTTGCTATTGTTTTTTGCCAACCAATTGTGCTGATACTTTTTGGCCCAAAATGGGAGAGCGCCATTGTGCCCATGCAAGTACTTTTTGCTTCACTGCCATTCAGGATAACCACAAAGGTTTCCGATGTATTGATGAGGGTAAAAAACCTGGTCTTTAAAAACGCTAACAGAAAGCTGCAGTATATTATTATTTTAGTTGCAGGTATTTTTTTGGGCAGTTATTGGGGTATAACGGGTATCTCTATTGCTGTTTCATTGGCATCTGTATTTAATTATATATTAATGCTCATCACTGTTAAACGCCATGTTTTTCAGAAGGGCTGGAAAAAACTGGTTATATGGCCTTTTAAAGATGGTGCTTTAATTACACTTATTTCAGTACCACCATCCTACCTTATTTATATGTTGTTAATGAAGTTTATTAACAACGAACTAATCTCATTTATAATACTATGTACCTTATTAACCATTTTCTTTGCATTTGCCTTTTTAAAAAAACCCAGTATGCTGGGCAATGATTTTGTGCAGCTGCGCAGTGAGTTATTAAAGCTTATGAAAAACAAGGGAAATAAGGGTGGTAGGGGGAAGGGGAAAGGCGGAAAAAGGAATAAATTACCTGCTGAGGAATTGGAAAGTAATGCTGATGAAATAACCGGTTAAACTATTTCCAATGACAAAATTTGTTGTATTTACTACTCCGCGCACCGGATCCACACTTTTGGTAAAATCACTCGATACACATCCCGAAATATTTTGTGCAGGTGAATTGTTTTTTCTGAAGAAAGGTATTTTTCATAACGAAAGTCAGTACCCATTTATAAGAATTCCCTTTGTAGGTAATAAAATCAATTATCTGGTAAATTATCCAAAACTGCTGCTTGGCCTTAAAACATTTCTTAATAAGTTTTATTCCGGACACGGAGAAAAAGGTAAAGCAAAAGGTTTTAAGCTAATGCACTTTCAAACCTACTATACGCCAGGTATTTTTGACTATCTAAAAAAAAATAATGTAAAAACAATAGTGTTAATAAGGCGTAATGTATTGCGCAACGCCCTTTCAGATTTAAGGGCCCGTTCAACCAAAGTATATCATAATGAGAGCGGGGGCAAAAGTGCTGCAATCCCTAAGTTCACGGTTAGTATTCCAGAACTTGCTGCTAAGATGAGCCAAATACAGGGTTTCAACAGGCAGCTCGAGTCGGCGTCAAAAAATCTTGACCGAAAAGTTCTTTATTACGAAGATTTTGAAAACTGGTCGCAAACTATTTCAGGGGTTTTAAAATATCTTCAGGTGTCAGATTTACCGCTTGCAGCAGTTTCAAAGAAATTAAATCCGGATAAGCTGCAGGAAATGATTGAGAACTATCAGGAAGTTGAAAACTGGCTAAATAAAAACGGATACGCTGAATTTTTAGACTGATCATTACTTTTTAATTATTTTGCAGCAATCGCCGGAAAAACACTGTTTTCGATTTACAAATTTCAAAAATATAATGTATCCAAATTTTATAATAATCGGTCCTCCAAAATGTGCATCAACTTCCCTTAATTTTTACCTGGGTCAGCACCCCGGAATTTTTGTGGCGAAAATAAAAGAAACCAGATTCTTTAGTTTGCATTTTGATAAAGGAATGGATTTTTATGCTCCTCATTTCAAAGATGCAGGCAATGCCAAAGCCATTGGCGAGGCCACACCAAGCTATAGTTTTCTGCCATTTGTTGCTGACCGTATCAAACAGCAACTGCCGGGTGTAAAACTTATTCTTTGCTTCCGAAATCCACTCGACAGGGCCTTTTCAAGTTGGCTCATGCAAAAAGGTATTGGTAAAGAATTGCTGCCTTTTCGCGAAGCAATTGAAATTAACCTCAGGCAAATGGAATATATTACGCTCGAAGGCGAAGAAGGCGCAAAAACCTGGAACGGCAGCATAGGTAACTACAGCACAGATGAAACAAGGCTGCGCACTTATTTACAAGGAGGAATGTTTGCAAACATTTTAAAAACATGGTATAAAAGGTTTAGCCCCAGTCAAATTAAAGTTTTATTTCTCGATGATCTTAAAAATGATTTTGATGGCACCATGAGCAGTGTTTTTCATTTCCTTGGCGTTGATGATACATTTATTGTTCCCAATAAAGAAATTGTAAACTTTCATTTCGACCGCAAAGCCAATAAAATAACAAATAAATTATTTGGAATAAAAGGCACCCGTTTTTTAAACGACCTTACGCCAAAATTCATAAAAAATAAATTAAAAAAAGCCTGGAAAACCAAAGAGCCGCCAAAGCTGCAAATGAACGACAGGCTTTATCTTTGGGAAATTTATAAAAACGATATAGCAGAACTGCAAAAAATACTTGGCCGCGATCTTTCAAACTGGGATCCGGCCTATAAAAAGGAAAAAGCCGCTGCAACAAATTAAAAGCAGTTAATTTTCCCAGGTATTTTTTTGTACCGGGCTTTATCTAAGAGTTAAGCTTTTCTTGCGTCGCACTCTTGTACAGTGGTATCAATACGCAGCAAAGTGCGGTCTTATTTGAGGGTGATAAATATTAAGAAACAATTTTAATAATACTTGCTGCAGCAGTTATAATTATCATTAAAAAGTAGTTGTATGAAGATGAATTTTAGCAACGGGTTAAACTCAAATCCAGTACTGTATTGGGGAGCAAATTTTGCATTGCTGTTTGCAGCAATCGTATCCATGTACACCAGTAACGGTATCCCAATGCTCGTAATTGGAGCACCGCTTGTGTTGATAGACAGAGCCTTCCTTGTTCCAATGTTGTTATTCCTTGCGTGTATTGAAGGCTCTTTCAAGGTAGAGGGGGTATCTTCTTCAACGGAATCAGAAGCAATTATTATTGCTACTCCCTTTCTGATGTACGACTTTTTTCAAAAGAATAACGAGAAGGTCCCCTACAAGTTTTCCATGTTGTATATAATCTTTTTAATTTTTATATTTATTGGTATTTACACTTACAGCATTCATCCTTATATCAGGCAGTTTTTGGTGCCAACACTTGGTAAAACTGCCGTGCAGTCGCCGTATCCAAAAATGCTTAAGAACATTGTTAAAATTGCCTTTTTCTTTATTTACATTAAAGTGCTTATCAATAAAGACAAAGATTTCTTCAGGAGGGCTTTACTGCTTATAAAAGACATGATACCCTACCTGTTTATGCTCATACTTTTAAACATGCTTTTACAGGGCCACGAAGCAGAAAAATATGACACACTCCATTTTGGAGAGGCGAAGCATGGCGACTTTTCCGCCAACTGTAACGCACTTGGGGCTTTTTTATACATTTCTATTTTCGAAATAAAATCAAACTGGTATAAACGCGGGATAGCAATCATTGCACTCGGCTGTCTATGTTATGTGGTTTTGAATCTGGGTTCAAGAAATGGACTGCTTCAATTTATGACGGTGGGCCTTTTAGCTGGTAGTCTTGCGTTATGGAACCGCTCCTGGAGCTTTAAGTTTATGAGTGCTGCTGTAGGCGTAGGCGCACTTTTGGCAATGTTCGTTGTTTTTCAGGATTCGCCAACGCTCCAAAGGCTCGAAGTAAAAGAAGCTGGAGGAGACCGCACTGACTATTGGGCTGCTGGCCTAAGAGGCGTTGAAGAAGAGCCTTTGTTCGGGCTTGGCGGCGACGATTCGGTATCATATTATGCGGTTGGTAAATATGCCCCAGGTATTGACGACCACGTTATGCACAACACTTTTATTGAATTTATGGTACAATTTGGAATATTGGGTTTTTGTTTTTATGTTATCCTCGTCTGTACCATACTTTACCATGCATATCGAAATTTTATGTTCGGCATTAGAACCAACCAGCTTTTGTTATGCGTACCCAGTATCAGTTATTTTATATCAATATTTGCAGGTTTGTTCATTAGCCGTATATGGGAAACAACGCTGTGGTATCATATGACCTTTGTGTTTGTAATTTATATTGTTTATCGCATGCCTGTAGAAATGGCACTAAAAAACAGAAGAGGTTTTCTCATACGCGGCATGGCAGATCCATTAGATAATCCTGCATTTTTAAGTGTCTATTAACCGCTTATAAACTGAAAGCTAATACTTGAAAAAACGCATGAGTAATTTTCTGCTAAAGAATGAATATCTTTTAGATAACCCCATCATATTCTTTGGTACCGGTCGTTCCGGCACCACCGTAATCTCTGATACCGTTTTTCGGCACGAAGATTTAGCCTGGCATTCTAATTACCAGGAATTTTTACCCAAGTCTGCAGGTGTAAACTACCTGCGCCGCGTTTTTGATAATAGTCTCTGGCATTTTATAGGCATGAACACCCAGAACAATAAATCTTTGGTTAACCAGGTATTGTTCCGGCCAATTGAGCGCTATGATTTTTGGGAGGCTGTTACCGGCCCAAGAATAGATTTTTCAAGAGGCTTTCTTTTAAATGAAAGAGCTAACGATGAAGAAAGGCTGCATATACGAACCCATTTTGCTAAAATGATTAAGTATCAAAATCGTAAGCGTCTTGCGTTTAAAATAACAGGTCCGGCACGTATGGAGTACCTGAGCAGCATTTTTCCCGATGCTATTTTTATACAAATAAACCGCGATCCTGTTGCTACTGTACGTTCCTGGATGGAAATATACTGGAGCGCACAGATAACAGACCAGCTCTGGTGGACAGGTGCCTATAGTGAAGAAGAACTGGCCATAGCCAAATCGCTTGCTAAAGACCAGCCTTTATTTGCTGCTTTCCAGTATAAAAAGATAATGGAATCTACGGCTTACGAAATTAAAAAGCTGAATGCCAATGTGTACACCGGCAACTATGAAGATTTTGTAAAACAACCCGCTAAATTTATTGCAGATATTCTGGAATATGCATCCCTTAAACCATCAAAATTTGTAGATGATTTTTTAAATAAGATATCTGTACGCAACAGGAACGACAGGGCCGCCGCATCAGCAAAAACGGCATTAAGTGATGAAACCAAAATGCGTATCATGGAGATTGTAAATGGAGTAGCTGTTTAAATAGAAGGGCTTTTTTAGCTGCCTTAAAACAGAAAGTACAAGAGTGCGACGCAACAGAAGATTCCATGAAAACCAAATGCCGGGACCATAATGTGTACTTTGCCTTTTCAACGAAAAACTAACCAGGAAAGTCTATGAATGATACGCCAATAAAATATGAGGAACTGCTTGAAAAACCGATCATTATTTTTGGTAGTGGCCGTTCGGGAACAACCATTATTTCTGAAATTATTTTTCAGCATGAACACCTTGCATGGCATTCCAATTACCAGGAGATTTTTAAAAAATCAACCGTCATTAATTATTTCCGCCGCTTTTTCGATAATAAATTCTGGCGGCTATCCAGGTTCTGGGTTTTTGTTGGTGTAAGTAAAAACACCAGGCAAAAATGGGGATCCTATCTCAGTCTTGTATTTTTTAACCCAATTGAGCGATACGACTTCTGGGAGTACATTACAGGGCCCCGCATCGACTTCTCCCGGGGCTTTTTGGTGGGCGAAAAAGCAACACCGGAAGAGGTTTATAAAATGCGTTCGCATCTTGCAAAACAGGTAAAATACCAGGGCAGAAAAAGGCTGATTATGAAGTTTACCGGTCCATCGAGGCTGGAGTATTTGAGCAGTATTTTTCCTGATGCCATTTTTGTAAGCATTGCCCGGGAGCCCATTGCTACCGTTCGTTCCTGGCTTAAAGTTGGGTTCTGGCAAACAAAAGGTATTAACAGGCTTTGGTGGGTAGGCCCATACACGCCGGAGGAAGAGGCCGAGGCCGAAAAACTGAAAGACGAGCCTGCGCTTATCACTGCTTTTCAATACAAAAAACTGATGCAGGTTTTGGAAATGGAAATAAAGAAAACCGGCGTTCCCATACTTGAAACCCGGTACGAAGATTTTGTAAAAGATCCCCGTGCGCTGGTGAAAAAAATACTTGATTTTACAGCCTTGCCGCCATCGAAAAATGTTGACAGGTATATTGACGAAATGGTTATCAGCAACCGCAATGCTGTAAACTCGCAGACGCTCGTTTTTACCGAAGAAACAAAAAAGCGCATACTCGAAATTGCGGCCCCGTATGTAAATTAGTTTGACAAAAAGATACATCAAATTTTTTTGGGCCCAGCTTTAAATATACCATGTGGCTTTACTTGCGTCGCACTCTTGTACTGCGGTAGATTTATTCAGCAAATGCAGTTAGCAAAACTAAAACCAAAACTTCTGTTTACAGATTATGGAAAAACAAAATCCCGCTACGGCGGATAATGATATAATGATTAAAGTTGCCCATATTATACGTGTGTTCAGTTATGGTGGTGCCGAGGTTTTGCTGCGCGAATTTTTTACCCAGCCTGAATTTAAGGCAAACGTAACCTCCGATCTTTTTGTGCTCGACCATAAAAAGCTGGGCCTGAAAGAAGAAGTGCTGCCAAACATCCGCAAGTTTTATAATTATAAAATAACGCACCCGGCCTTCCTTTTTCAATACATCAAATTTTTAAGAGACTTAAAAAAAGGAAATTATGACCTAGCGCATATACACCTGCCTGCGGCGGGCTGGCTGGCGATAGTAGCCAAGGCTTTCTGCCCCAAAACAAAATTTATTTATAGTGAACATAACCTGGTAAATTTTTATAAAAAATTCAACTATTACCTCAGCGGAATTACCTACGGTTTTTTTGATTGTGTAATTTATGTTTCGGCAGAGGTAGGCGAAGTAATTGCAAAAGTGCAGAAAGGCTGGTTCTATAAAACAAAAAAAGCGGTAACCATTCTTAATGGTATTGATACCAATAAATTTCTTTGTACACACCGATCGCAAATTAATCCGGCGGCCACATTAACCGTTGGGTTGGTTGCAAGGTTTCGCCCGCAGAAAAGGGTAGACCGCTGGGTAGAAGTCGCTGCCGCTGTGCATGTAAAGAACCCCAACATAAAATTTATAATGGTTGGCGATGGTCCAAGCGATGAACTTCTGCGCCAGAAAATTGCCGAATATAATTTAACCGGCATTATACAATTGCCTGGTAATTTAAACGATACGGTTTCGGTTTACAAACAGATTGATATTTTCCTGCTCACCAGTGATTTTGAAGGCTTACCACTTGCTTTGCTGGAAGCAATGAGCAGCGGATGCATTCCCGTAATTAGTAATGTGGGCGGCATTAAACAACTTGATTTTGCAGGGTTTGGTTACAAGTTTGATGGCTTTGAACTGACAGAAATTGCAGAAAAAATTGTGGGCTATACACAACAACCCGAACTATATTTTCAACAAACTGAAATGGCGAGGGAGTTTGTTATAAAATACTATTCACTTAGTAAACAGGTAACAGAAATTATTGACCTCTACCGTAAAATGATTGCTGAAAATTAAAGTTGCGTTTTAAAACGCTTAGTCTGGCAGCTGATAATGTTTTGCTGTACAAGCGCCCCGCCATGGCGGGGAGTAAAATTCAATAGCAGCACAACTGCCCGGCACATAAAATCGTATTTATAAGAGGAAGCTGGAACATTTTCAGCTTCCTCTTTGTTTTTAGATGATAGCATTGTGTTTTTCTTACGGTACTTTGTAAAAAAATTAAATATGCGTAACCCCAGCACTTGGTGGATAATAGTAGCTGTAATGCTTTTGATAGATATTTATGTTTTTATGGCGGTGCGCACGGTATCGCAAAACAGCACAGAAAGGGTAAAATGGACGGTATATGCAGCTTACTGGATAATATCTGGCGCTGGCCTTGTAATAATTATGTTGTTTCCTTATTTACAGGTATTTCAAACCAATATATTTTTTAGAAATTATGTTTTTGCAATATTGGCAGGTTTGTTTTTCGCTAAAATTATTGGCTCCACCGTTTTTCTTTTTGATGATCTGCGGCGCGGTGCCATGTGGCTTATGTCAAAATTATTTTCAAGTACAGGTGCCCATTTTGCTGATCAGGGCAGCGGTATTTCCCGCTCCACATTTCTTAGCTGGCTGGGTATAGCGTTGGGTGGCACTTTGTTTGGCACACTGCTCTATGGCTTTTCTAATAAATACAATTACCAGGTTAAAAAAATAAAGCTGGCATTCGACAATTTGCCGGCTTCGTTTAAAGGGTTAAAAATTATACATATAAGCGATATTCACAGCGGTAGTTTTACCGATAAGGCTGCTGTTAAACGCGGTGTAGATATGGTGCTGCAAACACAGCCCGATCTTATTTTATTTACCGGCGACCTTGTAAACGATAAGGCCGATGAAATGAAAGATTACATCGATGTGTTTAATCTTGTTAAGGCGCCAATGGGCGTTTACAGTACACTTGGTAATCATGATTATGGCGACTATGTAACCTGGCCGACTGAGCAAGCGAAAAAAGAAAATCTTGAGCGCCTTAAAAATGTACACGCCCAGCTTGGCTGGCGTTTATTGATGAATGAACATGTTGTGCTGGAAAAAAATAAGGAACAGATTGCTTTGCTTGGGATTGAAAACTGGAGCGCTTTTGGCAATTTCCCCAAATATGGAAAAATGAACGAAGCCTATCCCGGCTCAGAAAAATATCCCTTTAAAATTTTAATGAGCCACGATCCCAGCCATTGGGGAGCCGAGATAAAACCAAAATATCCCGATATTGACATTATGCTAAGCGGGCATACCCACGGTATGCAGTTTGGCGTAGAAAACCCTTATTTTAAGTGGAGCCCCGTGCAATGGTTTTACAAAGAATGGGCAGGTTTATACGAAACAGGCAAACAAAAATTGTACGTAAACCGCGGCTATGGTTTTATCGGTTATCCCGGCCGTGTTGGCATTATGCCCGAAATAACATTGATAGAACTGGCATAATTTTTTAGATACCTGCGTTTGCTTTTCATAGCAGCTTCGTTGCTGCTTGCCCCGCCAAATGCAGTGGTCGCAATCCGTTCATCAGCAGAATATGAATTTGGCATTTACCTGAGCAGAGATTATCATGTATTTTTAGTGTATAAATTGCTTGAAACATTGGAAAAATTATTTCATCAGCAGTCAGCCATAATTACCGGCGCAGGTCAGGGTATTGGTTACGAAATAGCAACGCAGCTTGCGCTCCATGGTGCATCGGTAGTATTAAATGATATGGATGCTGCACTGTCAAACGCAGCTACAGCAAGTATTACAGCCCAGGGCGGTATTTGTGTTTCCATGCCCGGCGATGCGGCAGATCCTGCATTTATAGAAAGTATGGTTAATACAGCTGTAGAAAAATTTGGTTCGCTTACCATCGCAATTGCAAATGCGGGTATTACGCTATTCGGCGATTTTTTCGAATACCAGCAAGAGGCGCTGCAACGGGTTATGAACGTAAACCTTGGCGGCAGTTTCTTCCTGGCACAGGCGGTTGCAAAACAAATACGCAGGCAGGGTAGCGGTGGCAGTATTTTATTTATGTCTTCGGTAACAGGCCATCAGGCACACAAAGATTTAGCGGCTTACGGCATGACGAAAGCCGGTATAGAAATGCTGGCCCGTAACCTGGTAATAGAATTATCGCCATACCAGATAACCGTTAATGCAATTGCGCCCGGCGCAACAGCAACAGAACGTACTGTTGAAGATGCAACGTACGAGAAAACATGGTCCAGAATTACACCGATGGGAAAACCCGCCAACGTAAAGGATATTGCAAATGCTGCATTATTTTTGGTTTCACCCGCTTCAAGGCATATTACGGGGCAAAGCTTAATTATAGATGGAGGATGGACCTCCATAAGCCCCTCGCCCTATTGATTTAGTAAGTCTTGTTATTAACCTGAAAATAATTTTTTTGATTTGCCAGTATTTATTCAAACTTACCTGTATCTAATATTGAAAAAATTATTTATGACACAGGATCAAAGTTTACAATCAACTAAAAATGAGAGAGAAATTCCTTCCTTAGTTTACAAATGGGTTTATGCGTTATTTGTTATGCTCAGCTTTTATTACATATTATTCACCAACGATTTTATTACAGGTTTAAGCAACATGAGTATTGCCTTAATATTCGATCCCTTTGATCAAAAAATAATGTGGAAAAACCGGCCAAATTACCAAATAGTGTGGTTGATAATTCACCTAACCGTATTGGCTGGGTTGTTTATTTATGGTATTTGGTTTAGATAGTTTGGGTAATAGCCGCTTTGATCTACGCTAAGGTAAAAGCTGAATAAAGAATAAAAAGTACAAGGGAGTGACACAACGACGACGCCATAACTACCGATGCCGGTAACAAAAAAATACCCGTAAATAAATTGTCGCAAATACTCTAATAAAGTAATAAAAAAAAGCCGCCGGTTTCACAGAAACGATGGCGGTTTTTTCACGTTTATTAAAGCCGGTTATTGCGGACTTTTAATAATTTTCAATTCTTCTCTTGTACCATCGCTGTAAGTAACGAGCAGGGTAAAGGCGCCATAAGCAAGCTTGCTGCCCATTTGTACGGTACCGCTGGCTTTGCGTTTTACTTCTAGCGGCATACCATAAAGGTTTACTATTTGCAGGTCTGCAATTGTATTGGCGGGCATTTTAAGTATAAAGCCATTGTTGAATGGATTTGGATATGCCTGCGATTTATTTTTACCCGATGCTATACGGCAGCAACTAATACCACCTGCCGTAACGGTAACTGCATCTGATGCTATACATACGCCACTGGCATCTGTAACCGTTACGGTAAATGTGCCCGTTGTAAAGCAGACAGGGTTGGCAATATTAGGGTTGCTTAAACCGGCGGCAGGCGACCATGAATAATTGTAGGTGGGTGTGCCACCACTTGCAACAGCGGTTAATTGCGTACCGGCAGATGGGCAGCAAGTGCCTAAATCTGGCCCGGCATTTACGGTCAAGGTACAGCCGGCACAAAGGTCTTTTATAGAAAAATCGGTGAACTGCATTGTTAAGGTAGATTTCTGTTGTATATATGGTTTAGTGATAAAAGTTACTCCAATAGGTGCAGCAAAATTATAAGTTGACTGAATAAAATTGAGGTTACTGTCGCATACCGCCGCTGTAGTTGAATTTATCAGATTGCCATTGCTAAGTTCTACCTTAAGTAAAGCGCCTTCAGCAATTCCTGAACTGTTTGTTACTTCGCCGACTGCATATATATATGTTCTATCGGTAGTAAAATTAAATTGATTGTTAGCACCGGTTATGGTTGCCCTTCTTGTAAAACCATAACTTTTACTCCATAATATATTGCCATTAACATCAAGGCTCATAAGAAAAGCTTTACCCAGCGGTTGGATATTACCATTATTTAGTAAAAAACCCATTACAATATAACCACCATTAAGACCGCTTCGTATTTCACATAATGCGCCATCACTGGCAGCACCGGCAATATCATATTTACGACACCAAATTAAGTTGCCATTGGCACTGTTTGCTTTTGTTATCTGAAGCGTTTTATATGGGTCCAGAATGCCATTATCATCTCCCTGGCCTACCATTATTGCTTCTGAACCTGAAATCAGCATATCGCTGTTATACATCCTTGCGGTATCAGTTAAAGCATTGTTTTTTATATAAAAGGTAGTTCCTAAATGGCCGGTATTATTGAACCTTGAATAGACACTTCTAAAACTTTGCGTACCTACCCCAACTGCGTACCTACCCGCTACATGGTAAATGTTGCCTACTAAGGATAGGCTTAGCGCAGATTCTACACCATTTACGGTATAATGGCTTGGGGTTATATTGCTCAATGCACCTGTTGTACCATTTACTTTCAAGATAAGGCCATTTGCTAAAGCAGACTGTCCGGAAACATAATAGGTGGGTGTAGATGTGCCAATTTTTTCCACAATATCGGTAAATACCAAGTCTGGTGCTGCATCCTTGAACCATGTTGTAGTTGGGTTACCAGGTGTGTATTTAAATATAAATGCATGTAATGCTGTACCACCAAACTCGTAATTGCCAATTACTACCAAGTCTCCACGGCTGTCTATTATAATGCCATCGAGGCGGGTATAATAAGGTTTAAGTTTAAATAACCTATACTGGCTTATTAAACCTCCCGTATTATCTGTTTTAAAAATGATTATAGAATCACTTACATGCCCCACAATATAACGGAACCCGGCAGCATCAGTTTTTTCTGTAATACACTCAAAGCTAATAGGGGTAGTAGCATTAAATGGTGAACCATAGCTTTTTAAAAAACTTTGTGCATTTAGTTTTATACAAAACAGGGAGACAAAAAGCAGCAGGAGGCAAGTCTTCATCGTTTTCATAATTGTAATTTTTGTTGATCAAAGCAGTTGTTTTTTGAAGAATGATAAACAAGATAAATTTAAATATTGATTTTAGGATACAAGTTACCAGTAAGATATTTTTATTTAGGTTTCTGGATACAATTCGACCATGATCTAAGCATTGCGCCTGTTAATGCATTCGAAAGCAATAGGTTTCCATACTTTTCTGAGAATTTTTAAATTTTATAACTTTCATAATTACTTCAATCTACGCTAAAGTAAAAGCTGAATAAAGAATTGAAAGTAGAAGGGAGTGACACAACGAAGACGCCATGTAAAATTACAGCCCGAACAAAAAATGCCTTGCTGTTTTTATACTTTTTGGCAGCAGGAGGCTTGGGAGAAATGTTAGAGGGTCTGCTACTCTTTTATAAATTTTATTGTTTGCCCAACAAAATTGTTGTTGAGTTTTAGCAGGTAAATACCGGGCGTTAGCGATGCGATATTTACGGAGGTATTCGATGCGTGTGCTGGCAGAGTTAGTTTATGGGTGATCATTAATTTGCCATCCGCGCTTAAAATTTGCATCATCAGATCGCTTGCGGCTTTGCAGTTAAAGTATAGGTTGAGAATATTATTTTTTACGGGGTTTGGGGCTATTAAAACTTTAAAGTCTTTAGTGTTTGTTTCAATTTTACTAATGGTAGATTTATTTTCTGCGGCGCCTTTGGGTGAGAACTGGCTGCAACTGTTTGTAAGTGCGCCACCTGTATAACTGGTTACTTTATTATTGATAACGGTGCCGCCGCCAGATACATCAAAATGCAAATTGTCTGCATGCGGAATGAAGTTCTGAAATGCTGTTTGTGTTGCGGTAGTTCCGCAAAGACTACCATCGCCGCCGAAACTTGTTAAGTAAATATCGGGCTTATATAAATATCCGTTGGATGTTTGCCAAATTAAGCCAGCTGCAATATTTTCGCCATTGGCCGCACAGGTAACTGAGGAACCACTCGCTTCAATTTCTTGCGTAATTGTCTTATTCCATACGAGGTTGCCTGAATGATCCAGTTTAGCAACATTCAGGCTTTGAAGAAAGCCTTTTCTTGCATAATCAAAATATCCGGTCGATATTATGTTGCCGGCTCTGTCTTCCGTAATTCCGTTGCCTTTATCGTCCCCATCGTTGCCTGATGTTTTGGCCCATTCTATGTTTCCGTTGGTTAGTAATTTTATGGTGAGCACATCATTGCCGCGGCCGCTAAGGCCAATAAAGCCGGTAGCTGCAAATCCATGATCGGCAGTCTGTATAATGGAATTAAAAGACCCGGTCGAATTTCCACTTACGGTAAAATTTTTACTCCATACAATGTTTCCAGCGGTATCGAGTTTTGCAACAAACGGCATATAACCATTAGCCGCACCTGCGATGGTAAATCCATTTTTTACAGCCGTTATAGAGTAGGCTAGATCTTCATTTGGCGTGCCGAGGGTTTTTGTCCAAACCAATATTCCACGGTGTGTAAATTTTGCCAGGTATATATCGTTGAGTCCCTTGCCGTAAGAGCGTGTACTACCTGCAATTAAGAGATCCCCATTACCGGTTTGAGTGATACCATTGGCATAATCTTCCCTGGGGGTTGTAATAGATTTACACCAGAGTGAGTGACCCGATGCATCAAGTTTTAATACAAAGCAATCCCAGCCTGAATCGGTAAACTTGCTCACATTAGCGTATCCGGTAATTGCAAGGCCATTATCCTGCGTTACCACTGCACTGAGGCCATATTCATTTTTACCCCAATCAAATGTTTTGGACCATAACACTTCGTTATTGCTGTCTACTTTTATAACATAAACATCATAATTTCCCGATCCATAGGAATTGGTAGATCCTATCACCCACAGTCCTTTTTCTGGTGTATTAACTATACAGTTGCTATAATCGAATTCATTTCCCGGGCATACTTTTATAAACGAAGCCTGTGCATTTGAATTTTTTAAAAATGTAACACCGAAAATTAGTAAAGCCACTATTTTTAATCTAGTGGATATATGTGAAAGGGTTCTCATAAATTAGCGTATTTTAATTTAATATCAAGGCAAAAATTCTCTCCTTATATCAGAACAAAATGCAAAACATCTGCCATAAACTACAATTACCGGCATACAGTTTTGTTCTTATAGCCTGCATAAATTATCTACGCCAAAAATGGTGTTTCAGATTGTTAACAGGCGCTGATAATAAAAAATAATATGACACTTTGGTCAATGCCTAAAACTATTTCTTTTATGAACCCTAACAGATGATTTTCGTCAGTTGATGCATGGATTTTGGTCAGTATATATTTATGGAGAAAGCATGGCTTATTTTTAAATGACCGTAAACCGATGATTGCACGATTGAGGAGGCAAAATTCTTTTAGTTTGTTGAAGAATAGTATCAATGAGCAATAAATTCTACACTTTTGAGCGAATTTTTCAATTATCTATTTCAATTATCTGTAGGGGGTTGTTTTAAAAGGGGAAGAAATATGTGTTACCGTGCGGCAGTTTTTCAAGGGCTTTACTTCCCGCTGCGGCACATATGCGTCCAAGCTAAGGAATGCATTTATTGACCCAACAGCATTGCTACTATTGAGTTTCGGTTGCGTCGCACTCTTGTACTTTTGGTTCTCTATGCGACTGTTAGGACTCAGTTGCTTTTTTTACTTGCAAATGAAAGCGAAGATTATTCGGCAACGCATTAATATTTTAAAACCATTTACTAAATCGTTATTGCAGGACAACCTAAAACCATTACCGGTAAACACTTTCAGCGATTTTTATCAAAAATTAGCTTGACGCATATGCGCTGCGGCGGAACTCTTGCAGGGTTTGATTATGTGGCAGCAGCGCGAAGGCCCTGCAATGTGCACCCATCACATGAAATGATATAGAAAAATAACATCAGCGGTAAATGCATGTTTTTGCTGGCCCTTGATCTCTAACTGAATAAATTTTGTTGCTTTGGTAACACCTCTCAGGTTGATGATGGATTTTAGCGAAACCCGGCACCTTACTTCGCTGTCAACAATAACTGCCTGGCCAAATTTTAGAGTTTCAATTCCATAGTTAACTTCCATCTTAATATTTTGAACTTCTGCAATTTGCTTCCAAAAAAATGGAACCAGTGAAAGGGTGAGGTACCCATGGGCTATTGTTGTTTTGAACGGGCTTTCCCGTTCGGCTCTTTCAGGATCGGTGTGTATCCACTGATGATCTAAAGTGGCATGGGCAAAGTTATTGATCTGCTCCTGGGTAATTTTATGCCAGGAAGACACACCTAATTCCTTACCTACATGCAATTCAAATTCCTCATAGCTTTTAATTATAACCATAGTTGCTAAGGTATAGAAATATTGTAAAGTAAATTTAAACAGCGTCACCTATTCTATTTTTATTGTGTCATGGGCCGGGGCCAGCAGCTTCGGGCTTCGCGGCATTATGGAGAAGGTTTTTAACTTTCAAACCGCTTCGATCTTCGCTATAGTAAAAGATGCATAAAACATTCAACTGTACAAGAGTGCGACGCAACGAAGTTTAATAGAATGCCTGCTGCCGGGTAAATAAAATTTTCTTGTATTTTTTAACTGAATAAAAAAGCAACATCGTCTTTAGTAAGCTTTTTTATAAATCCTTTTTCTTCGCTTACGAGTTCTTTTGAAAGTGTCTTTTTCTTTTGCTGCAATTGCAGAATTTTTTCTTCTACCGTGTCTTTGCAGATCATTTTATAAGCGAAGACTTTTTGGGTTTGGCCTATGCGGTGTGTGCGGTCTATGGCCTGGTCCTCTACAGCGGGGTTCCACCAGGGGTCTATAAGGTACACGTAATCTGCGGCGGTAAGGTTGAGGCCCACACCGCCTGCTTTTAGCGATATAAGAAAAGCTTTAATATTTGTATCTGTTTGAAACTGCTCTACCAGATCTTTGCGCTTAGTAGCTGGTGTACTGCCATCGAGGTATAGATGCGTGATCTTATTTTGCACAAATGCATCTTTTACCAGCGAAAGCATTTCGGTAAACTGGCTAAAGATTAAGAGCTTGTGGTTGCCGGTATTTTCCTGCACTTCGCGCAGCAGTGCTTCGAGTTTTATACTTGCAGTAGTAGTAACTTCTGCATCTTTTACCAGTATGGGGCTATCGCAAATCTGGCGCAAACGCATCAATCCTTCCAGAATGTAGATGGCTGCGTTTTGTATGCCCGCTTCTTCAATTTTATTGAGCAACTGATGGCGGTAATAATTTTTATAATCGTCGTACACTGCACGTTGTGCTTTATCCATTTCGCACCAGAGAATGGTTTCTGTTTTATCGGGCAAATCCTTTGCCACCTGCTCTTTGGTACGACGCAACATAAAAGGATAAATGAGTTTGCGCAACTGTGCGGCTACTTCGCTGCTGCCATTTTTATCGATGGGCGTAGCGAACTCTGTTTTAAAAAATTCTTTGTTGCCGAGAAAACCGGGATTAAGAAAATGCATCTGCGCATACAAATCGAACGTATTGTTTTGAATGGGCGTACCACTAAGAATAATACGGTTTTTTGACTTTAATAACTGCGCTGCTTTTGTTACCTGTGCATCAGGATTTTTTATGTGCTGGCTTTCATCGAGTATTATATAATGAAACTGGTGTTGTTGCAATTCTTTAATATCATTACGCATGGTGCCATAGCTGGTAATAATGATGTCGTAATTCTCCAGATGCTCATCAGAAAAGCTGCGGTTGCCGCCGTAATAAATATGATAGTTCAATGCTGGCGCAAATTTTTGCAGTTCATTTTCCCAGTTATAAATAAGCGATGTAGGGCATACCACCAAACTTGTTGCCTTAGTTCTTTTTTCTTTTATATACTGTAAAAAACAGATGGCCTGAAGGGTTTTGCCAAGACCCATATCATCCGCTAAACAACCGCCCCAGCTTAGTTCGTCAAGTACCTGCATCCAGTTAAAACCGCTTTGCTGGTAAGGGCGAAGGCTGGCGGTGATGGCTTTGCTTACAGGTCGTGGTTTTATACTTTCTATTTTTTGTAGTTTCTGTTTTTTCTCTTCCAGTTCCTGCAGGATGGCTTCTTCATCTATCAGGCTGTGCAGTTCATCAATTACGGTAAAGTGCATTTTGTTTACGCGTAACTGGCCGTCTTTTTCTTCACCCATTTTCATTAGCATGGCATATTGTTTCAGCCATTCTTCGGGTACAACGCCAAATGTGCCATCGCCCAGTACCACAATTTTCTGCCCGTTTCGTATGGCTTTTTGAATATCGCGTATGGGCACTTCCTGCTCGCCAAAACTTACGGTGATCTGCAGATCGAACCAGTCGGTGCCGCTACCGGTCTTCATTTCCCATTTGGGTTTGGCAGTATTGTAGCGAAACTTTTTAAGATCCTGTATCCCTTTTACGGTAATGTTTTCTTCCTGCAACTGGCGTATGGCATGCAGGAACCAGTTGCCTTTCATTACCTCTGCAAAGGGCAGGTAGTAAAAATTATTCTGCAGTTGTTTAGGGAAGGAAGGGTGCAGGAAACGCAGCCTCTCGTAAAACTTTTTCTCTGTTGCTTTATCGCGTTCAATAACATACAGGCTGTTTTCCTGCTGCACCGTAATATCAGGCTCGTCGTTATAGTCTGCGGTGTGGCCTTCGTAAACAAACTGCGGCATAAGCATCAGGTACTGGTTCAAGTATTCGCTCACCATTATCTGCGGTACTGCTTCTGCGGTTCGGCTTTCAAACTGCAATTTTGGATCAATGTCCACTGTATACTGCTGCTGCAAGGGCAGCACTACTTTGCGCAGTACATCAAACTGGTGCGCCACAGGAAATTTGAGTATACGGTATGGGAACTGCTGAAGCAGTTTTACATGTTCAAATTTTTCAAGCAAATAATATTTTTCATTACTTATTACAAACAAATAACTAATACCAGGTAGCGCTAAAGTGGAAAAGGTTTGGCCATCAACAGTAAATAATAATTGTATGGTAATAAACTTTTCTTCACGTATTACTTTAAAACTTACCGTTGGGTGTGCTGCGCCCAACTTCATAGGTTCTATATTTTTTGCGCTGAACGTTTTTTCCCGGTCCAGTTTATAAATGTTTTCCTGCTTCAGTAAAAAAGGCCACAGCGCTTTAAGTTTGCTGTGATAATACTGGCGCAAAGTTTCAACTGCGCTGTCAGTCATTTGCGCCTGCCAGGCACTATAACTGGCAAGGTGTGTATGACCATTAGAAATAAGATATTTGTGTAAATGGTTATCTGTAAGGCTTTCAAACAATTGATATTGCTCATCATCAAGTGATTTTAGGTAAGCCAGGTTTTCTGTTTTACTGAGTGTTATTTTTTCAATAGAAACCTTTCCTTTTTTATCGCTGATGCTAAGCGGTTGCAGCGCGAAATTGATATGCTGCTTTACCGAAAAATTTAACAGGTAACCAATATCGAAAGTAATGAATTTACCAGCGGGTAATGATGGCCGCTGAATACCTTCTGTAGTTTTGGGTTGAACCAGTTTACGGCCTATTAAAGCAAGCGTTTTATCATCGGTAATTTTTACAAGATAATCTGGTGCATGGGTTAAAATAAGATCACCGGAATAATTGAAACCAAATTTAAAGTCATCTGCTTCCGAATCATCAAGCGTTAAACCATAGGCTGAAAGCAGTTCGTTTTTATCAGCCGTGTAGTCTTTAAATTTATTAAAATAGTGGTCACCATATTTACTGCGTAAAACGGAAAGGGCTGCTACAAGGTGTGTGCAAATATCGTTTTGCCGGGCTTTGCCACAGGTGCACCTTAGCTCCAGTTTATTGGGTTGAATAAACGTTAGTTCCTGATCAAAAATTTTCTTTAATTCTGTATAATTAAAAAAATGTGCAGTACCCTCAACTTTTAATAAATGGCTGTTGCGTTCTATGCTGTAAGTGTTCCAGCCGTAATTTTTCCTTGATAGTAGACTAACCGCATTAATAGAAATTGATCTAAAGCTAATAACAATTTTACCAGTGTCGTTTGCCGGAACAGCTTTTATTTCTACAGGTTTTTTTTCTGCCGGCTTATCATAATCTTCACGAATATATAATGCTGCCGCTACGCAGTGTTTGCAATCTTCATAGTCTTCAAATGCAAAGCAATCGCATTCAGGTTCCGCATATCCATTTTCATGGTCAAATTCAAAAGTAACGGTATAAGTATCTTTACTGCGCTCGCTTGGTACTGCCACCACCGCGCTGTTTTCATCCATCAATTTTACGGTAATTAGCTTCCCCTTTTTCTTATACAAACGCCTGCCTTTTTCATCTTCATCATAGTTGAGGTTGTCTAGGTAATGGGCCAGTAGTTCTTTATTTTCCGTTATATCCATAGTGCAAAGCAAAATATTTTCAATGACAATGATCGATAGTTTAATTGAGAGATGTTAACTGTGGATATGTTGTTTATTAACTTTAAAAATGCAGTTAATATTTTGTACCCAACAGTAGTTCTTTGTGAGGCTTTTCTTGCGTCGCACGCTTGTACTTTAGGGAATTTAATTGAGCTTTTACCTTAACGGAGTTTGGTGCCAATCGGTCTTGGCTGATGACGGGCAATAGCTGGAGATACAAAATTAAATTTCTGTCTGCCAAGTGTTTAAACATTTGTAGCTCCCATATCCAGGCATTTGGTTACGCTGCATAGTGGAGAAAGTTTTTAACTTTTAAACCGCTTCCGGCTACGCTACGGTAAAAGCCCAATATTTAATCTGAAAGTACAAGCGTGCGACGCAAGAGGCGATGCCATAAATACAAATGTTTGGCTACAAAAAATTGTATTGAAATGCTTTATTGATGTAATACCAAAAAAGCTGCCTTCGTTTAAAACAAAGACAGCTTTTTTTAAGTTTTTATTAATTGCTTTTCAATAATTCCTTTACTGCCGCCTCTATTTGCTCATCGTTTCCGGTGGTGGAAATGGAAGGCTGGTTACGCACTTTTATATCGGGCTCCAGTTGTGTATTTTCGCAGAACCTGCCGTCGGGCATGCGCCAGCCGCCTTGTGGTATGCCGAACACCAATGTGGGATCTATCTGGCGCTCCCACCATACAAAAGTTCCGGTGCCGGGCACGGGCATGCCCACTGTTTTACCAATGTTTTTTAGCTTGTACGCAACGGGAAATAAATGCGCATCTGAATAATTACATTCGCCCATGAGCACGATGGAAGGCTTGATCCATTTGCCGTCTGGTTCGTAACCTATGTTTTGCCCGTGGGGAATTACATCGAAATATTTTTTGCCGTTAAGAAAATCGCAAAGCGGATCGTGTGTGTTGCCGCCGCCATTAAAACGTGTATCAACGATCAAAGCTTTTTTATCGATGCTCTTGCCAAGCACATCGTCTATTACAGTGCGGAAACTTTCATCGTCCATGGCCCTTACATGCACATAGCCGAGGGTGCCGCCGCTTAAAGAATCAACTTCTTTTCTGCGGTTTTTTACCCAGCGTTGGTAAAATAATTCCTGTTCATCGCGGCCATTAACGGGCTTTACTGTTTCTTCCCAACGGATGCCTGTTGCCGGATTGTAGAGCGAAAGCAGCGTGAGTTTATCGGCTTTGCGGTTGAGGTATTTGTAATGATCAACAGTGTCAGTTATTGCATCGCCGTCAATTTTTTCTATGATGGTTCCAGCTTTTATTTTGGAGATGGCTTTATCAAGCGGGCCATCTTCCATTACTTCCAACACTTTTAAGCCGTTGCCTTTGTAATTGTAATCGTAATAAATACCGAGCGATGCGGTGCGGTCTCCGCCCTGGCTTCTGGAGTTGTAATAGCAACCGGTGTGCGATGCATTTAATTCGCCCAGCATTTCGCTAACCATTTCGGCAAAATCGTAGTTGTTGTTGATGTAGGGAAGAAATTTTTTATAATCATTGTAATAGTAATCCCAGTCAACATTGTTGAGGTTCTCGAAGAGGAATTTTTGTTTTATCTGCCGCCACATATGGTCGAACATATAGGCTTTTTCATCGTATTGATTGAGTTGCATTTCGCCGTTCATCGCAACACCATCCTGCTTGCCGCTTTCGGGATCTATTTTTAGGATGCGGCCATCAGCGAGCAGGAATAAGTTTTTTCCATCTGCAGAAAGTTCCATACCTGCGCCGTTTGCACCAAGCTTAACAAACAGCTTGGTATCTTTCGTGCGCAGTTCGGTTACCCATAGGTCATATCCCTTCTCAAATTTTGCAAGGTAGAATAATTTGGCGCCATCTTTTGACAAAGCCATATCAGAAATTTCGGCAGCGTTGATGGTAAGCCTGTCTTTACGTTCACTCAAATTATCCCAATCAATTTTTATATCTTTTTTCTCCGTGGTGTCCTTCGTTATTTCAGAGGCCGTTTTGTTTTTTTTGTCTTTGGTTTTCGCTGTTTCGGTAGTTGTTTTGGTAGTATCTTTCTGTTTGTCTTCAATATCTTTCAGCAAATTGTAATCGTCTTTTGACAGGCGATAACGGTCGAATGCATCTTTGGTTAAGAACATGCCATAGATATCGTAAGTAGCAGGCCAGCCTGCCTGTACGTGTGCACCATTCCTGTCGAAACCATAAACAATCATCTTGCCATCCATGGCCCATTTTGGATTAAAACAATTGTAACCACTTTTGGTAATATTGATCACCTGCCCTTTACCGTCGCTGGATACCAAACCAACCTGCGGCGTAAACATCCTTATATATCCAAACTGCACCAGGAGCCATTTGCCATCCGGACTCCATTGGTAATTTTGGTCTCCGTCTGCATAAGAATAATTTTTATCAGCAGGTAAAATTGTTCTGCTTTGTTTACTGGCAAGGTTTACTACTTTAAGCGTAACACGGTTTTCAAGGTAGGCTACTTCTTTACCATCGGGTGAAAAAGATGGTTGAAATTCTTCGGCAGTTGTTGCAATAACCGTATCTTGTTTTAGGATTGTGGAAGCATAAAAATAAGGCTCCTCTTTTCTTAGAATGCTGGTAGTATAAATATTCCAGTTATTATTTTTTTCTGCGGCATAAACAAGAGATTTTCCATCGGGACTAAAGCTTACACTTCGTTCCTGTTGGGGCGTATTGGTAATGCGTTTGGTAACACTGCCTTCAACACTTGTAACAAATATTTCGCCCCGAAAAACAAAGGCGATCTCTTTACCATTCGGCGATAGTTTCATTTCTGTTGCGCCGCCCATAACAAGCACATTCTTTTCAATGGAACTTTGTCCGTCAAGTGATGTTGTTATAATCAATTTTTGCGGAGAAGCATTGCCTTGTTTGGTGTAAATGTCTCCATCATAACCAAAGCAAAGTGTATTGTTTTTTGAGCGTGTAAGAAAGCGCACGGGATTTTTAGAAAAATTAGTGACGGCAACCGAAGCAGAAGGGTTACTCAAAGAACTTTTATAAACATTAAACGATCCTCCATTCTGCTCACTCAGATAGTAATAACCGTTGTTATCTGCATCAAATACCGGGTTCCTGTCTTCCCCTGGGTTTGATGTGAGCATCGTATATTTTTTTGTATTGAGATCATATACCCATAAATCCCTTGTTACAGATGAAGTATGATGTTTGCGCCAATCGCTTTCATAACCTTTAAGGTCGTGATAAATAATCTTATCGCCGGTTGAGTTAAATACTGCATCAAGCGCCGACACAGGAAGCACCTGGCTTGCATCACCGCCATTTACTGAAACGCTGTACAATTGATAAAATCCGGAAACAGGAAACTGCACATCTTTTACTGTCTGCTGCCGCATTGAGGAAAATACAATTGACCTGTCATCCGCAGAAAAACTGCTCGGTACATCATCGCCTGAATAGTAAGTTAACCGCATTGCTTCTCCACCCTTAGCTGGCATGGTAAATACGTCAAAATTTCCATAACGGTCAGATGCGAATGCAATGGACTTTCCATCATGGCTCCACACCGGCGAAAAATCGTAAGCCTGATTTATCGTCAATGGTATTGCTTGTCCGCCAGTTGAAGGTACTTT
>JBBRDW010000042.1:0-33951 GCA_038203525.1 Chitinophagales bacterium
AGTACTCTGTTGCTTTTTTTCCTTGCAAATAAAAGCTAAGATTATTCGGCAACGCATTAATATTTAAAACCATTTACTAAATCCTTATTACAAGACAACCTAAAACCATTACCGGTAAACACTTTCATCGATTTTTATCAAAAATTAGTTTGACGCATATGCGCTTTCGGCGGGGCAAGCTGCAACGATGCTTCATATTTGTTTTGTTGCCTGGCTAAAAAACAGATATGGAATGCGTACAAATTATGCAGCATATTTTTGTTTTCTCCACCATTGGTAAAATGCTCCAAAAAGCAATATTAATAAAATAGGAACTACTATATTTATTATTTGCCAGGTGCTTCGCTGATCTTCTACTTTTTTCTTATCGAGCAGGCGCAAGGTAAAGTCTTTATTTCGCGATTGAAAAATGCCGTTATTACTTACAAGATAGTCTACGCAGTTAAGAAAAAACTCGCGATTGGCAAAACGGTAATCTTCAAACGGTATTACGCCCATAGAAAGCGGGCCGGCAGTGGTGCTTACGGAGTTGGTTACAATATCGGCATCGGAAAGTACAATTTGTGAGGAAGGTTTGTCCGCTGCGCCGATAAAGGGTTTGCCTGTAGCCCTGGTAACCGAATCCTGAATTTCTTTTGTTAACCGGTTGGCAAAAAGCGAGGTAAAATTACCCTGCAGCAGCACTGCAACCGGCACATAACTTTTGTTGAAACTTAAAAAATCGGCATCGTCTTTTACACTGGTTAAGCTAACCATGGCCGGCGTGCTAATGCTGCGACTGTTGGTATCGCTTGCCAGCAGTATTGTTTTTTGTATGCCGGGTGCATGTACCGTGTCAATACTGGAAGGAAAGATGGGTAAAACCCTGTCGAGGTTTTTTGAAATGGGATTGTTGTTTGTCGCAGAAAGAAAAGGATAATATGGCCAGGGCACCCGCTGAATAATGGGGCTTCCATCTGGATTGTTGCCCACCACCACAGGTATTTTTGAGCAACTTAGATCCTGCAGAAGATCGTTGTTTATGCGTACACCATATTTAAAAAGAATATCATCAATATTCAGGTTGCGGTCGTAAGCAACAAAATCGCTTTGGCTGCGCATAAGGCTATCGAGCTCTGCGTAAAGCCGGTCTATGCACCAAATAATTTTGCCGCCATGCATAACAAACTGGTCAATTTTAAGTTTGTCTTCATCGGTAAAAGGCTTTGTAGGTTTTACAATCAGCAGGGCGTCTATCTGGCTGGGATCGGGATAACCTTGTTTAAGATCGAGCGTTGCAAGACGGTAATCGTTGCGCAGGCTTTCGCCCAGGTCGTTTACGCGAATGTCAACGGGCTCGCCATTGCCGGTTGCATAGGCAACCACCGGCACATAGGTACGGGAAAGTTTATCGATGGCATTGGCAAACTTAAATTCGAGCAAAGCCTCGGCGGCATTTAGTGTGGCATCGTTATCTTCCTGCGGTATATCGTTTACTACATTAAAATTTTTAAACACTTTACGGCTGCTGCGCAGGTCTATTACAAAGGGTTTGTGGTCTTTATAATAAACGACTGCGGCGGGAATTATTAATTGGTTGGTGGCTTTATCCTGTGTGCTGGAAACATCCTGGGTTTGTTCAAATACTACACCTATTTGGGTAAGACTGTCGTAGAGTGCCGCTTTTAGGCTATCGGGCAGGCCATCGCCGGGTTTTTCGAAACTAACTTGTACTTTGTTGTTGCTGAGGTCGCGGAATTCGCTGAGTATATCCTGTGTGGCAATGTTTAGTTTCTTATAATCGGCAGGCAGGTCGCCGGTTAGAAACACTTTTATATTAACAGTGGAATCGAGGTTGCCCAGCATTTTTTTGGTAGGCGCAGTAAGGCTGAAACGGTTTTCGGCCGTAAGGTCTATACTGTATCTTATGAGAGACGATAAATAGGTAATTGCCGGAAAGAATACCAGCACCGGCACCCACCAGTATTTATATTGTAATAATTTATTAATTGCCTTCATTGTGTTTACTGCTGTATTTTTTTGAGCCTGGCTTTTGTTTTTTATTAAATCGTTCCTTACCGCCAAGGCGGAACTCTTTTGCTTTTGATCTTTTTGGAATAGATATAAAGTATCGTACGCTTTTTGTATCAGCCGGCTTTAATCCATGTATTGAACGAATTTTTTTTTAAAAGTTTTACAAAGTTCGTAACGGTTCAGCTTCCCACTAAAAGGTTTTAGACATGTTTAAGGAGACCGCAGTGTGCCGAATGATGATATAACAGCAAAAGAGTGCGACGCAACGGAAGCTCAATGTCAGCAATGGGGCCTGGCCAATAAGTGTATTTCGTTGTAATAGGCATAGCTGATCTTTTTGCTGAAAACAAGCTAGTCCGCTTCGGCAGCAGTGTTTAGAAGCAAGTTTTCTATTACCGTTGCATAATGTGCATACTCCAATTCGTGGATCCTTCGGGCCAGTATTTCCGGTGTATCCCCTGGCAGAACGGGACATTTGGCCTGAAAAATTTGTTTGCCATGGTCGTACAGCTCATCGACAAAATGGATGGTGATACCGCTTTCACTTTCTCCAGCCGCAATAACTGCTGCGTGAACATGGTTACCAAACATGCCTTTGCCCCCAAACTTTGGCAGCAGCGCCGGATGTATATTTACGATTTTGCCGGCATAGGCTTGCAGGAGCGCAGGCGGCACTTTCCAAAGAAAACCGGCCAATACAATAAAGTTAATACCAGCTTTTTCAAGTTCCTGAGTGTAGCCGGTGCCCCTGAAAAACTTTTCTTTTTCTAACAGAATAGAAGGAATGTGCTTGTCGGCAGCAATTTTGAATACACCTGCACCCGGCTTATTGCATATAATTAGTGCTACTGAAATTGTTTTAGATCTACAGAAGTGTTCAATAATTTTTCTGGCGTTGCTTCCGGCACCGGAGGCGAAAATGGCGATCTTTTGCTTTGTGTTTATAACCACAGGATGACGTAAATTATCTTGTTTGCAAATCTGCTGCAAAACTTTGATTTAAAAGAAAGTATTTAATACACAAAACATTACACAGTATTTTGAGGAGTTAAATTTGGGAGCTAGTTTTGTGTTTTTTAATAATTATACGCATGCAAAAAACTGTTAAAAAAAAATTTCGGGGGATTGTGTTTTGTCAATTTCCTGTCATACTTTTGTCGCCATTCAGGGATATTTTTCCACATCTACACAACAGCATTGTGAATATGATCCACTTAAGAAGCATTATGGGAAAACTAACAATCATCACAGCTTTTAGCTTTTTAGTGCTTTTCAGTAACAATACATTTTCGCAGGATGGTAAAGCTCTTTTTTCTGCCAACTGCGCATCCTGCCATGCAATATATAAACAATTAACTGGTCCTGCTTTAGCGGGGGTTGAAGATCGTTGGCCCGATAAGGCAAAACTGCATGCATGGATTAAAAACAATCAGGCATTTTTAAAAACGGGTGATAAATATGCTAATGACCTGTACAACCAGTACAATAAAACGGCCATGAATGTATTTACCAATCTTGAGGATAAGGATATTGATGCAATTCTAACCTATATAAAATCTGTGCCTGCACCAACTTCTGGCGGAGCAGCAGCGCCCGGTGCTGCCGGCAGTGCAGTGGCCCCTGCTGCTGACAGTGACAGCACACTTCTTTTTGGGATACTAACCCTTGTTCTTGCGATAGTAGCTTTTGTTTTGTTACAGGTAAATGCTAACCTTAAAAAATTGGCAGATGATAAAGAAGGTAACCCTTCTATGGAACCTGTACCGGTTTGGAGAAACAAGATTTATATAATGTTTGCAACCATTATTTTGTTTACAATAGGAGGATATTATACTGTAATGGGTGCTATCGGATTGGGACGTACTCAAGACTACCAACCGGAACAGCCAATCTTTTATTCGCATAAAGTACATGCTGGCGTTAACCAGATAAGCTGTCTGTATTGTCATGGAGGTGCTCAGGATAGCAAGCATGCGAACATACCATCTGTAAATGTTTGTATGAACTGCCACATGGCCATTAACGAATACAAAGGTGATCCCTTATATACGGCAGAAGGTGTAGAAGTAAACGGAACAGATGAAATAAAAAAATTATATAAGTATTCTGGTTTTGAAGAAGGTAAAACCTGGGATGCTACCAAAGCCAAGCCTATTGAGTGGGTACAGATACATAATCTGCCAGACCATGTCTACTTTAATCACTCTCAACACATAATGGTTGGCAAAGTGCAGTGTCAGACCTGCCATGGGGAAATTACAAAGATGGATGAGGTTAAACAATTTGCTCCGCTGAGTATGGGTTGGTGTATTAATTGTCACCGGGAGTCAAAAGTTCAGTTTGCAGATAATGGTTTCTATAGTATTTATGAAAAATATCACCAGGATATTAAGAACGGCACCAGGGATAGTGTAACAGTGGAAAATATTGGTGGTACAGAATGCCAGAAATGTCATTATTAAGCGATTACTGGTTACCGTTATCGAATGTTTTTTCGTGATGTATTTATTGTAGCGTTTAATTTGTACTAACTGTCATTGATAAATCCCTGATTTATAAAATATGAGTAACAAAAAGCATTGGCAAAGTTTCGGCGAATTGAATAATTCAGAAGCACACCAGAAAGCTGCTAAAGATGAATTTCGGGAGGATTTACCTTTCGTTTCTGATGATGATAAGACTTTTTTAGATGTGCCTGCAGATCGCCGGGATTTTTTAAAATATCTTGGATTCAGCACTGCAGCAGCAGCACTTGCTGCGAGTTGCGAGATGCCGGTAAAAAAGGCTATTCCTTTTGCAAATAAGCCGGAAGATATTGTTCCGGGTGTTGCGAATTATTACGCAACTACTTATGTTCAGGACGGTGATGCGGTTAGTATTGTTGCAAAAGTGAGAGATGGCAGGCCAATTAAAATTGAAGGAAATGATCTTTCACCTATAACAAAGGGAGGCACTTCTGCAAGGGTGCAGGCTTCAGTTCTGGATCTGTATGATAATGCACGTTTGCGTTTCCCTACGATTGGCGGGAAAGAAGTTACGCTCGAAGCGGTTGATAAAGCGCTGGAACTGGCAATGTCTGGTTTGGGAGGCGCACCAGTGGCTGTCCTTACCAGTACTATTAATTCTCCTTCAACGCTTGAAATAATCGGTCAGTTTGTTGCTAAATATCCTGGAAGCCGCCATATACAGTACGACGCAGTTTCTTACAGCGGGATGTTGCTTGCAAACGAAATTACCTATGGAAAGAGAGCAATCCCATCATACAGGTTTGACAATGCACAGGTTATCGTAAGTATATCTGCTGATTTTCTTGGTACCTGGCTGAGCCCTATTGAATTTGCAAAACAATATTCAAAAGGAAAGAAAGTTGATGAGAAGAATCCGTTGATGAGCAAGCATATACATTTTGAATCTGTTCCAAGCCTGACAGGCTCGAATGCTGACGACAGATACTTGCACCGCCCCTCAGAGACGGGATTTGTTGTAGCATCCTTACTAAATGCTGTTAATGGTCTGGAAGTTTCCGGGATAAGTGATGCTAAACTAAAAGAGGGTATAGAAAAGGCAGGGAAATTACTTTCGGCAAGTAAAGGAACAGCATTGGTTGTGTGTGGCAGCAATGACGTTAATGTGCAGGTAGCTGTTAACGCTATAAATGAAGCGCTACTCTCCGGGGGTAAAACAATTGACTGGACAACAAACGCAAATTATAAAAAGGGGATGGATGCCGATTTTACAAAACTTGTGGATGATATGAACGCTGGAAGTATCGGAGCGGTGCTTATTCATGGTGCGAATCCGGCATACTCATGGTATGATTCCGAGAAGTTTAAAAACGGGCTAAAGAAGGTTAATATATCTGTGTCTTTTAATGCCCGACCCGATGAAACTGCGGTTTTATGTAAATATGTAATCCCTGACCATCATTTTCTTGAGAGTTGGGGTGATGTTGAGGCTAAAACAGGATATTTTTCTTTGATACAACCGACCATTAATCCGTTATTCAAAACACGTCAGTGGCAGGATAATATATTGAAATTGAGCGGCGCAGGTGGAGATTACCTTGCCTATGTTAAAAATTACTGGATTACAAAATTAGGTAGTGAAACAGAGTGGGATAAGGCCTTACGTGATGGAGTAATTAATCCTGTATCTGAACCGTTATTGTCTGGAACGACTTACAATGCAGGTGCAGTTTCTGCAGCGCTTGCATCGATAGGCGTTTCAAAAAAGGGCGGATCTACTGAGTTGGTGCTTTACCAAAAAATTGGTATTGGTGAAGGACAAGGTGCAACGAACCCCTGGTTGCAGGAAATGCCTGATCCAATCACTAAAGCCACCTGGGATAATTACCTAATAGTATCGCCAAAAATGGCGAAGTCTCTATTAGATATCGACTTGAATGACCCAGGTGAGTCGGACGCATACGAAGTTCATCCAGATAAAAAAGTAGTAAGCGTTACCGTTAATGGTAAATCAATTTCATTGCCGGCTTTGATTATTCCGGGAACGAATGAAAATACGGTTGGAATTGCTTTAGGATATGGTCGTTCAAAAGAAACAGGACGAACTGCCGACGGAGTTGGAAAAAATGTTTTTCCATTTGCATCATTAAATGGAGGTACTGTTAGTTTTACTGTACCTGATGTTACGCTTAAATTAACAGACGATGTTTTTAAAGTAGCAATAACACAAACGCATGCTTCATACGATACGCCCCAGGGCAAACGAACTGAAGTGATGAAAGAGCTTACGCTGGCGCACTTTAAAAAAGACCCATCATCCGTTCGTGAAGAGCGTGAAGAGGAATTGAAACCATGGGGCGGATTGGAAAATTTTGAAAAGCAAGGTACTATGTACCCCTATTATGATAAACCTGGTATTCATTGGGGAATGAGTGTTGACTTGAATACCTGTACAGGTTGCGGATCTTGCGTTGTAGCATGTAATGCAGAGAATAATATATCTGTTGTTGGCAAAAGTGAAGTTGCACGTTTTCATGAAATGCACTGGATGCGCATTGACCGTTATTATAGCGGGGATATGGATAACCCCAAAGTTGTCTTTCAGCCGTTAATGTGCCAGCATTGTGACAATGCGCCCTGTGAAAATGTTTGCCCAGTTGCAGCTACTAACCACAGCAGCGAAGGTTTAAACCAAATGACTTATAACAGATGTATTGGAACAAGGTATTGCGCCAATAACTGCCCTTATAAAGTTCGCCGCTTTAACTGGGCTGATTATACAGGGGCGGACAGTTTCCCTAATAACCAGGATCAACAGCTGGTCGGACGGCTCGATGACGTTGTTCATGTAATGAATGAGGAAATTTCCAGGATGGTACTTAACCCCGATGTGACCGTTAGAAGCCGTGGCGTAATTGAAAAGTGTTCTTTCTGTGTGCAGCGTTTGCAGGAAGGGAAGCTTAAAGCAAAAAAAGCAAGCAGACCACTTAAAACCGGAGGCGGTGATGAATGGGATTTAAAAGTAGCATGCCAGCAGGCATGCCCAAGTGATGCTATTGTTTTTGGTAATATCAATGATAGTAAAAGTGCAATAGTTAAGCACCGTACTGAAAATCATTTCAGGGAGTTTTATTCAATTGAGCAGGTTCATACACTGCCCAATGTTAGCTACCTGGCCAAAGTGCGTAACACTTTTGATGAGGAAGCATAGGCTTTTATAGATAAATTCCGGGGATGCTGCTGGCGAACCGAAATATTGTGGTGTCTGTATAGAAAGCCGAAAAATCTGATGGAGTACAAGAGTGCGACGCAAGGATGTTGATTAAAAAAATTAAAGCAGGTAACATAAGAATTCGAATGTGTTTTTATTAAGATAATAGACATAATAAAATAACCAGATCAAATGCATCTTAAGTACGAATCACAATTACGCGAACCACTGGTGTATGGTCGTAAGGATTTTCACCAGGTAACAGAAGATATTTGCCGGCCGATTGAAGTAAAACCCAGCAAGCTCTGGTATATTGGTTTTTTTATTTCAGCAGCATTGCTGATGTTTGGTGTTTACAGTGTTTATGAGGAGGTGATATATGGTACGGGGCAGTGGAACCTTAATAAAACAGTTGGATGGGGATGGGATATTACCAACTTTGTATGGTGGGTTGGTATAGGTCATGCTGGTACGTTGATTTCGGCAATATTACTTTTGTTCAGGCAGGGATGGAGAACCGGAGTTAACAGAGCAGCAGAAGCGATGACAATATTTGCGGTTATTTGTGCCGGGCAGTTCCCAATATGGCATATGGGGCGTGTTTGGATGGCCTTCTTTGTAATGCCCTACCCTAATACCCGCGGCCCATTATGGCCTAATTTTAACTCTCCGTTATTGTGGGATGTGTTTGCAATATCAACATATTTTACTGTTTCTCTGTTGTTCTGGTACAGCGGTTTATTGCCAGATTTTGCAACCGTTCGCGACAGGGCTAAAACTAAATTGCGTAAAAAATTATACGGTATCGCCGCTTTTGGATGGAGTGGAAGTACCAAACACTGGCAGCGTCATGAATCGCTGTCATTGGTATTGGCAGGGTTAGCTACGCCGTTGGTGTTATCAGTACATACAATTGTATCGTTCGACTTCGCTACATCTGTAATTCCAGGCTGGCATACTACAATTTTTCCGCCTTACTTTGTAGCCGGAGCTATATTTTCCGGATTTGCAATGGTGCAAACGCTCATGCTTGTGTTAAGAAAAGTGTATGGCCTTCAGGATTATATTACGCTTGGGCATATTGAGGCAATGAATAAGGTTATTGTACTAACAGGGTCAATAGTGGGTATTGCTTATTTAACTGAACTTTTTATGGGTTGGTATAGCCAGAATAAATATGAAGGATATGTTTTTTGGTATACCCGCGCTAACCTAATTGATAGTCCTTATGGATGGGCTTATTGGGCAATGATGACCTGTAACGTATTAAGCCCACAAATTTTCTGGTTCAGAAAAATGCGCAGAAATCTTTTTGTAACTTTCTTTATGAGTGTTATTGTAAATATTGGTATGTGGTTCGAGCGTTTCGTGATTATAGTTACATCGCTTTTCAGAGACTATCTGCCAAGCAGCTGGAGCGTTTACTATAGCCCCAGTATTTTTGAAATAGGTTTTTACGCTGGTACTTTTGGATTGTTTTTTACCTGTTTTTTCCTGTTTTCCAAATACTTCCCTGTAATTGCAATAGCAGAGATAAAACATGTATTGCAAACTACGGGCGAAAGTTATAAAGATCAGGTTGGTGATATAGAAACACAAAAGGTAGACCAATTTGTGCACGAACACGCCCATTAATCTGGATATAAGTTTAAAGTCTTTGGTTAAAAGTTTGTTCTTAAAAAGGCATTTTTTGATACCGGCAAAAGTTCCTTGATCTAACTTCTCTTGCGTCGCACTCTTTTACTCAATATCTTTATTGGGCAGTGAAATGCAAGGTTGTAAATTGGGGCAGTTAAATTCGCATTTCAGGAATTAAGATAGTAAGGTTTGCATATTATATTTCTTCATAAAAATACATCTCCAGAAATGGATGTTACAAGCTATGGCAAAAAAGAAATTTGTTGTTGGCTGTTTTGATCAGGAAGCAGTTTTATTTCCAGCTGTAAAAAAAGTACGTACTGCCGGTTACAAAATTCATGACGTCTACACACCATACCCTGTGCATGGCTTGGATCATGCAATGGGTTTAAGGGAAACAAGCTTACATACAGCCGGTTTTATATATGGAATTGCGGGTACCGCTACAGCCTTGAGCGCCATAAGCTGGATTTTAGCAAGTGACTGGCCGTTAAATTTTGGTGGTAAACCGCATTTTGCTTTGCCGGCCTGGATACCGATAATATTTGAGTTTACAGTACTCATGGCATCGGTAGGTATGGTGCTTTCTTTTTGTTATCTCTGTCAAATGGCTCCTTTTATCAAAAAGCATCAGTTTCATCTAAGAGCTACTGACGACCTTTTTGTGATGGTAATTGAATGTACAACTAAAACAAATGAAGAGGATCTAAAGGGCTTTTTGTCTAATGCCGGTGCAAAGGAAGTTAATGTGCAGGTAGCTGAAACTGGTTGGTGGCTTGGCACTTACGATAAAGAACAAAAACTTATCAGAGATTCAAATATTGAGGTTGCTTAAAGAATAGAATATAAGAAAATGAAAAAACTATTTATCATAACAGTTATTACAGCTAGTATAGGTGTTTTGGGCTGCAGTGATGTGAGGAGAGAAAAGGGGAATATATATATGCCGGATATGGCATATAGCGTGGCATTGGAAACTTATGCGGTTAGAGACTCTACACTTTTTACTACAAATGTAAACCGTACCGATGACAAGATATTTTACAACAATATGCCTGTTGCAGGTACAATGGCAAGAGGTGAAGAACTACCTTTTCCTTTAACAAAGGATTTGCCGGGAGACACTACAAATTATTTTGCGTCCCAGCAAATTCAAAACCCAGTAGCTCCGCTAGATTCGGTTCACATGAAAGAAGCAGAACGCCTTTACCTTATAAATTGTGCTATTTGTCATGGGGCTAAATTGAATGGTAACGGGCCTTTATATAAAGATGGAAATGGTCCGTATGCGGCAAAACCTGCAACACTGGTTGGTGATGCTAAATATGAGAATATGCCGGAAGGTCAAATGTATTATTCTATTATGTATGGTAAGAACCTGATGGGTAGCTATGCTTCACAATTAAACCGGGATCAGCGCTGGAGTATAATACATTATATTAAAGCAAAACAAGCAGAAGCAAAAGGAGGAAGTGCTCCAGCTGCGGTCAAAGACAATTCTGTAATAGTAAAGAAGTAAGTAAAAATTAACCAGCTATAAAAGCGAAAACAATGGCTTCAATAAGAGATCAATTTGAAATGCCGTCTAAAACAAAGACCTGGTCACTCGCATTAATATTTATTGGTGCGCTTTGCCTCGTTCTTGGATTAATAACAAGAGGCTTCAGCAGTGACGAACATGTAAAGACGGTATTTTGGGGAACATTGATGTATAACAGTATTTTCTTTACATTAATATGTAACGCCAGTATGTTTTTTATATGCGCAACAACCATGGCTTGGGGTGGATGGCAAATGGCATTTCGCCGCGTCCCCGAAGCGATTTCAAAAATGGTGATCATTTTGGGATCTATTACTTGGGTTGTTCTTTTTTATATTGTGATTATTGACCATAATCATGAAATATTTCACTGGCTTGGGGAAGATGCTAAAACGGATCCTATTTTAAAGGGTAAGCTTGGTTTTTTGAATCCTACTTTTTTCTTAATCTGGACTACTTTGGCAATTGGGCTTTGGATTATACTCGGTGCAAGAATGCGTAAATTAAGCAGTGATTGCGATAATGGACCAATGGATGCTGAAACCGGGAAAAAATACATCATAAAAAATACAGTAACGGCTGCTATGTTTATTGTTTGGTTTGCATTAACGGTTGGCTCTACTGTGCCTTGGTTATGGTTAATGAGTCTCGATGCACATTGGTACTCTACTATGTATAGCTGGTATACGTTTGCAAGTTCGTTTGTTTCTGGTATGGCGCTTATTGCACTGTGGGTCATTTTTCTTAAAAACAAGGGATATCTGGAATATACCAATGAAGAGCACTTACATGATATTGGTAAGTTCATGTTTGCTTTTTCTATATTCTGGACGTATTTGTGGTTTTCTCAGTACATGCTAATTTGGTATGGTAATATACCTGAGGAAACAGTTTACTTTAAACACCGGGTGCAGGGGCCTTATAAGGGAATATTTTTCCTTAACTTAATAATCAACTTTGTGTGTCCTCTGTTAATTTTAATGAAGAGATCCTCGAAGCGCAGTTATACTTTGGTTACTTTTATGGCTGTTTTGATAATTTTTGGGCACTGGATTGACTTTTATCAAATGGTACTTGGTAGTTTATCTAAGGATGAGGTTACTTTAAGCTGGATGGATTTTGGTGTTGCTGCCTTATTTGTTGGGCTAATAATATTTTTTGTGGGACAGGAGTTAGCCAAAAAACCTTTATTGGCTAAATACCACCCCTTTTTAAAAGAAAGTATTATACATCAAAGTTAGATTGTGTTTTCGGCAAAACAAAAGATAGGTTTTTATTGTTTTAAATATTGAATAGAGTATCGTTGAATGTGATGCGCTGAATATTAATCGTGTAGTTGAAGAGTGCGACGCAACAAAAAATATTTAATACTTGATCGAAAAGGTGGGTTCAAAATTTGAATATTAAAAATACTGTGAATCATATTGTTTTATTATAGGAATTTAATAGTAATCTTATGTCAATGATATTTGTAATTGTTGTTGTTATCTTGGTTTTCCTGATCATTTTTCAGATTGCGAAAGCCAGCGAATATGTTGCTGTACTTAAGGGCGAAGACCGGGCAAGAAAAGAGAATAATAAGATTAATGGATTTTTCATGATTGCCTTTCTTATTGCAGGTCTGATCGGTGTTTATGTTTGTAATGAGCTGCTTGTTGGCAAGACTCTATTGGTTCATGAGTCGGCCAGTGTACAGGGTGAAAAAGTTGATGAAATGCTTAAGCTGACGCTTATTATCACTGGGATCGTTTTCGTGATTACACAGATTGCACTTTTCTGGTTTGCCTATAAATATCAGGAGAATGATAAGCGGAAAGCTTTTTACTTTCCCCACAATAATACCATGGAAATTATTTGGACCGTAATTCCCGCGATTGCATTGACCGTATTGGTTGTAATAGGGTTACGTAACTGGTTCACTTTTACCAGCGATGCTCCTAAAGATGCCAACATAGTGGAAGTGACCGGAAAGCAGTTTGGATGGATATTCCGGTATGCAGGGGAAGACGGTGTTTTTGGTAAGAAATATTATAGAATGATAGATGATGCAAATAATTCACTTGGTTTGAACTGGCGAGATAGCAGCGAAATTAACATTAAAGACGACCCTGCGGCGCATGATGATATTGTGGAACAGCAGACCCTGTATATTGTAAAAAATAAACCCGTAAAATTAATTATTGGCTCAAGAGATGTCGTTCACGATGTTGGTCTATCTTGGTTTAGATTGAAAATGGATGCGGTACCGGGAACTCCCACTACTCTGTGGTTTACTCCTAAGTTTACCACCAGAGAAATGAAAGAGCAAACGGGTAATCCAGACTTTGAGTACGAAATTAGCTGTGACCAGATGTGCGGCAATAACCATTATGCGATGAAGGGAATAATAAAGGTGGTTACGCAGCCGGAATTTGATGAATATATCGCGAAGCAGAAGCCGGCTTACTATGCTGCATTTCCGGACAAAGACCCGGCTAATATATCGCCTTCGACCCCTGTTGCTGATACAACCAAAGCTGCAATAGCGAATACTGGTGCTGTTGAAAAGATTGGAAGAAAAGCAAAGATTTAAATCATTTTGAAGAACAACCTCAGCGCTTTTGTTGTTCTTATATGTTAGTTTAAAGATATTTAATATGAGTAATGAATCTGTTCTGCATGCTAATGTCGGGGTATCTGTTCCTCAGGAGGTTGATCATAATGAACACCACGAGATACACCATCATCACCAAAGTTTTATAACTAAATATGTTTTTAGTCAGGATCATAAAATGATTGGGAAGCAGTTTCTTATTACAGGAATGTTTTGGGCTGTTTTAGGTGGCTTAATGTCAGTTTTATTTCGTTTGCAATTGGGGTATCCAGATTCTAATTTCCCCTGGCTCGAAGACATATTAGGGAAATGGGCTAAAGGTGGTCATATCTCTGCTGAAGCTTATTATGCTCTGGTTACAACCCACGGTACTGTACTGGTTTTCTTCGTATTGACAGCGGGACTTAGTGGTACATTTGCCAATTTTCTGATACCATTGCAGGTTGGAGCCCGAGATATGGCTTCTCCTTTCTTGAATATGTTAAGCTACTGGTTCTTTTTTACTGCGAGCATCGTAATGCTTTCTTCAGTATTTGTGGAAACAGGCCCTTTTAGTGGTGGTTGGACTGCATATCCGCCACTTAGTGCTTTGGGCAGCGCATCGCCCGGTTCTAAAACCGGGATGGACTTGTGGATAATTGCAATGGCCTTGTTTGTAGTTTCCTCATTGTTGGGAGGTCTCAATTACATTGTTACCATACTCAATATGCGTACAAAAGGTATGACAATGACAAGGTTGCCCTTAACAATTTGGGCACTGTTTTTTACCGCGGTTTTGGGTGTACTATCATTCCCTGTGCTTTTGTCAGGATTTATTCTTTTGATTTTTGACCGAAACTTTGGAACGAGTTTTTATCTGTCAGATATTTTTGTGAACGGCGTAGGGGCTTTGCCTAATGAGGGTGGAAGTGCAATTCTGTTCCAGCATTTATTTTGGTTTCTCGGCCATCCGGAGGTTTATATTATATTGTTGCCTGCCATGGGAATGGTATCGGAAATATTATCAGTTAATTCTAGAAAACCTATTTTCGGATATATGGCGATGGTCGGGTCTTTATTTGCTATTGCAATATTAGCATTCCTCGTATGGGCACACCATATGTTCGTAACAGGGCTTAATCCATTCCTCGGGTCGATTTTTGTGTTACTTACATTACTAATAGCGGTACCTTCCGCTATTAAGGTCTTCAACTGGATCACTACATTGTGGCGGGGTAATATTCGTTTTACACCAGGAATGCTTTTTGCAATTGGTTTTGTGAGTCTTTTTATTTCCGGAGGTCTAACGGGAATATGGTTAGGAAATTCTGCATTGGATATACATCTTCATGATACTTACTTTGTTGTTGCACATTTTCATATTGTGATGGGTGTTGCCAGCATGTTTGGAATGTTTGCGGGCATTTATCACTGGTTTCCGAAAATGTATGGAAAGTATCTGAACAATAATCTTGGATATATTCATTTTTGGTTAACCATGATTGGTGCATACCTTATTTTCTGGCCTATGCATTATGAAGGGCTAGCTGGTATGCCCCGTCGTTACTATGACTACAGTGCATGGGAAAGTTTTAAACAGTTCGCTGAGCTGAATAGATTTATCAGTACGGTAGCAATGATTGTGTTTGCTGTACAGTTGCTATTTCTTTTTAATTTTTTCTATTCAATATTTAAAGGACGGAAAGTAAATACTTTAAATCCATGGTCTTCTAATACACTTGAATGGACTACCCCAATAAATCCAGGTCATGGCAACTGGCCAGGAGAAATTCCTGAAGTGTACCGCTGGCCTTATGACTATGGAAAGGATGGGCAGGACTTTATTCCCCAGACAACGCCGATAGGTTCAGATGAAGCTGTTCATTGATTTATGTAGAATGTTTCAAAGAGCGTAAGTTATATTGGACAATAAATTATAATGCCCTGAATAATTCAGGGCTTTTTTTTAAGAAGTAGTTAGCGAATTACATAAAAGTAACAAGGGGTAATGCATGCTAATCAAACAAAAGTAATGGGGTCCTCACTAAATTCATCATCATCTTTTCAGTTTGTTTCTAAAGTCAAAGATTATTTTCAACTGATTAAGTTTACACTCAGTTTTACTGTAGTGTTTTCCTGCGTTATTTGTTACCTGCTCGCACCAAATATCCTGGGGTTTGATTTAAAAATGATCATTTTACTTTTCATTGCCGGGCTTTTAGTTACCGGCAGTGCAAATGCAATTAATCAGGCATCTGAAAAAGAGACAGATGCACTTATGATGCGTACTAGTAAACGACCGGTGGCCAGCGGAAGAATGAGCCAGCGTGAAGCATACCTGTTTGCTGTAATTTCCGGCGTATTTGGAGTATGGATGATGTATTATTTTTTTAACCTTCCCTCCGCTTTACTTTCAGCATTTAGTCTGTTCCTGTACGCCTATATTTATACCCCATTGAAAAAGGTAAGTTCTATTGCTGTAATAATCGGCGGTCTTCCCGGCGCATTGCCCTGTTTAATTGGCTGGGTAGCAGCTACCGGAATATTAGATCCGTTCTCCATTGTAGAAGGAACCAACAGCTCGAACGCCGGAGGATGGACACTTTTTGGTTTGCAGTTTCTCTGGCAGTTTCCCCATTTTTGGGCCATTGCCTGGGTATCTCACAACGACTATAACCGGGCGGGCTTTAAACTACTTCCAGGTGGGGGGGCTCCAACGAAAATTACGGCACTCCAATCAATTGCTTATGCAGTGATGATGGTACCTGTTGGTATTCTGCCATACTTTTTTAATATAAGTGGCGTAGTAAGTATGTGGATTGTAATGGCTGCCAATATATTTATTGTGGTTCAGTGTTTCAGGTTATATCTTGAAATGGATGTAAAAGCAGCACGTCGGGTAATGTTCAGCAGTTACATTTATTTGCCGGTAGTTTTTCTGGCATTGCTGTTTGATAAAGTTCAATTGATTTTTTAGTCTTAATGTGGCTAAAAATTGCTTCATTTTTAATGGCAAAAGCTAAATGAATAACAGCGAGTTAATAGCATAGGAAAAAGAGAACTTTGTATTTATTTTGTAGCCCGGCTCTATAACTTTTCTCATCGTCTGTTGCGTCGCACACTTGTACAATTGAATCTATAATCAACAACGAATACAGAAATTTGCTAAAAGAGCGGGTCTGTTATATGTAAAAGAAAAATGAAATTAATTAAATAAACAGAAAATAGTGATGATGGCAACAATGACCAATAACCAGCGAACACGAATGCACCCCCATAAATTTTTACTTTGGGTAGGTTTGGGAAGCATAGTAATGATGTTTGCCGGTTTAACCAGCGCAGTAATTGTACGTAGCAACCAGGCTAACTGGCTACAGTTTAATCTACCTGATATTTTTTGGTACTCAACTATAGTTATCATTTGCAGCAGCCTTACTATGCACCTTTCATTAAAGGCATTTAAAGTAAGGGAGATGAAAAGGTACCGATCACTTATAACGCTTACAATGTTTCTTGGTGTGTTGTTCGGTGTGCTTCAGTTTATAGGCTTTTTATCGCTGGATAGTAGTGGCATTCATTTGTTGGGTCAGGGTAGTAACCCGTCGGCATCTTTTTTATTGGTTATTACAGGTTTGCATGTACTGCATGTATTGGGTGGTGTAATTGCGTTATTTGTTATTTTCCTGCGGGCTTATAATTCCAAATCGAAGAATTATAATGTTATGCCGGTGGAAATAGCGGCCACCTACTGGCATTTTGTAGATATTCTCTGGATATATCTTTTTATTTTCTTTAGTTCAATACATTAAAAAGCAGATTGTAACTTTTATATTGAACCGTTCATTTGGTGGAAATATTTTGAAGATATATATTGTATCATACAGCGATATTTATTTTTTTTCATTTGAACTCGGAATTTTATTTTGAAAAATAAGATAGTTACGTTCAAGTCTTGTTGAGTTGTGCAGTTGGTTATGCTGACGGCAACCTGCCGAATAGATAACAGAAACCTGAAGAGTGCGACGCAACTGGGTTTAATAGTAGCAACTCAGTTTGGGCCATAAAAAATCGCTCCACATTTTATGTGATGTGAAGTATGAAATGTGCAATTATAGAAATATCTTTGGAATACTTGAAAAAAGTTAACATTTTATACGACTGTTTAACTGACAGCTAATAAATTTGCATACGAAATTAGAATAACCAATATGTCTACAACAACTGCAACAACGCCGTCAAAATATTGGAGTGGTGGTAAGAGCCCCTTTAATGTAGAATATGGCAAATTAATGATGTGGTATTTTCTTATGAGTGATGCCTTTACTTTTGGGGCATTTCTTATTGCTTATGGAACTACCCGTTTTGCTACAAATGGTTGGCCTAACGCAAATGAGGTATTTAATTCCTTTCCTTTTGCCCCGGAAGGTACCAATGCGCCACTTGTTTTTGTAAGTATTATGACCTTCATTCTTATCATTAGTTCTGTAACGATGGTTTTGGCTGTTCACGCAGGGCATCATATGGATAAAAAGGGTGTTGTAAAATATTTGATACTTACTATTATCGGAGGGCTTGCATTTTTAGGTTGCCAGGCATGGGAATGGACCCATCTGTTTCATGAAGGCGCCTGGTGGGGACGTAACCCTTTCCCAAATGCAGATCAAACCCTTTCCACATCAAATTTCACAAATTTTTTCTTTACAATTACTGGTTTTCATGGGTTTCACGTATTCTCCGGAGTTGTAATAAATGTAGTGATGCTGATAATGGCTCTGAATAATAAATTTGAGCAGCGTGGACATTATCTTATGATTGAAAAGGCCGGTCTTTACTGGCATTTTGTTGATCTTGTTTGGGTATTTGTTTTTACCTGTTTTTATCTGCTTTAATTATAAGAAAAAAAGATATTTTGATGGAACATTCTACCACCGCAGTTCTTGAAAATAAGCCAGATGCCGTAGTAAAAGAAATCTGGAAAGTTACAGGAATACTTACTTTGTTAACGCTTATTGAGCTTGCTCTAGGTTTCTACATGTATTATTCTAAAATGCCTGATGGTTTTGAAAAGCATTTTTTTAAAGGTGCTATTATTATATTGATGTTGGCGAAGGCATTTTATATTGTTGGGTATTTTATGCACCTGAAGCATGAAATTCGTAATTTGATAATGACTATTGTTGTTCCGCTTATATTATTTGTCTGGTTTATAATTGCTTTTTTATATGAGGGAAGTTCGTACAATAATTTAAAAAATACTTACAATCCATACTACAAAGATCATAGCAGTCAACACATGGAAAAGAAAGAAGAGCCGAAAGAAGAAAAAAAAGAAGAGCTAAAGAAACCCGGCGGAATGGATTAATGCGAAAACCAACATTATTTGCAATTTAATTTATTAATATTCAAAAAATTTGAACCATCGCATCGAGCGGTGGTTTTTTATTAGTAATACAACTTATGAATAAAAAAGCTTTATTGGCTATAAGTATAGCTGTGTTTATACCCCTTTTCAGTTACTTTATTTTGCGCGTAGCTAGTAATGATGCTGTGGTTATGCCTAATCATTATTTGCCTGACTCTGTTACAAGCTCTAACGTAGACGGTAAAATAGTGACGGATACAGCTTGGCACAAAGTGAGTGATATACGACTTATAAATCAATTAGGTGATTCTGTAAACCTGTATGATATAAAGGGAAAGATAATAGTTGCAGATTTCATTTTCACCAGTTGTGGGTATCAATGTCCGAAGTTGACAAAGAACATGGTAAAGCTCCAGCAATCTTTTCTTAAAGGTGGCGATCCTATGAGGGAGAACGATTCTTCTATTGTACAGTTCGTCTCTTTTACAATTGATCCCGAAAGAGATTCAGTTGCCGCACTAAAAGCGTATGCAGATAAATTTGGTGTAAATGATGATAATTGGTGGATGCTTACGGGATCTAAAGATTCAATATATAACTATATTTTTCAGGAATTAAAAGTAGACAAATACGATCTTAATGAAGTTATCGATCCAAATTTTGCACATACCCAACGGTTTGTACTTATTGATAAAGAATTTAAGATACGCGGATTTTATAACGGTTTAGATACCGCTGCCCTTGGTTTACTGGCCAAAGATATTGGCCTGTTAATGCTGGAAAAAGCAACAAACCCAGAGTCACTTCCATTTGATCCGGTATTAATGGGCATTTTTTTCGCCATTACCCTGGTAGTGGTTATACTTCTTACAATAATATTGTCTAGAAATAAAAAGAAGGAAGAAGAAAATTATTAAATATGCTTAAAGCAACTTTACAGAAGAACGATAGAAAAGCAAAGCAACTAATTTGGGTTTTTTCAGCAGTTGTTTTTATGGTTGTAGTACTGCTTGGTAACTTTAAGCTAAAAGCATCGCTTGGTTTTGATGTGCATATTTTTGCAAAAGCAAATGCATTTATTAACGCAACAATTGCGCTTCTGTTAATTATCGCACTTATAGCCGTTAAGATGAAATCTTATAAGCTTCATAAGAACGTAATGCTGTCTGCATTGGTACTTTCCATTTTGTTCCTTGTTTCTTACATTGCGCACCATTTGTTGGCCGGCGAAGCTAAGTTTGGAGATATCAATCACGATGGCATCCTCTCGGCTGATGAGCAGCAACAGGCTGGTATTTTACGCACGCTTTACATTGCAATACTTTCAACCCATATTATTTTGGCCGCAGTCATATTACCTTTCATTTTATTCACCGCATACAGGGCATTGACCGGAGAATTTGAACAACATAAAAAACTTGCAAGATATACATGGCCTCTCTGGTTTTACGTAGCCATCACCGGCCCCATAATTTATTGGATGATTAGTCCATATTACACTTAAGAAACCTTTGATATAATATTCCAAAGATTTTTTTGAGCCAGTCAGTGGGAATGCTATTAGGCTCCTCTTGCGTCGCACTCTTGTACTTTAGTGCTTAATTCGGCTTTTGCTTATGAGTATCCCACACCTTTTAAATCCGTTAATCCTATAAGTGTGAAAGTTCAACTTTTATCTATCTTGGCATAACAAATACTCTAGTGACAATCATGAAATATAGTGCAGTTCACATTGGTTGAAAATAAGAAATTAAGGATAAAAGCCTTAGGCCTTAATACAAATAAAATAGGCCCGCCCTGGAAAGAGCTGGCCGTTGCTAACCTATGAAAAACACCTTCTTTATAATATACTCTATCACGGTTTCTGTTTCCCCTGAACTGGAGCCTTACCCGAAAACCGCTTATTTCTTTGTCTGTTTTGTAATTCCTTTTTAAACAAATCTTTCAGTTTCTTTTCCGAAACAAACAACCTGTTTACCCTGTCATCGCCGTTTAGTATTTTCTTAAAATCACCCTTATACCTCTTTCTAATCTCAACAGCTTTCTCTTCGAAGGAAATCTCATCCTTCATATTTTGTTTACGCGCCTGTCTTAATTCTGAAAAATAATTATTGTATACTGGCCAAAACTTTTCAAGTTCTTCAGGAGTTAATTGCAACTCCTTAGTCATAAAAGCTTTTCTTACCGCTTCAATCTTGCTTCCACTACTATCACCTTGTGATTGACCTATACAAATGTAACAATGTAAAAACAACAATGAAATAATAATAAAAGTTTTTTTCATCTTTAAGCTAATTTAAATCCCTTTAATATTTTTTTCACCGCTATTATTTTCATTGTCAAGAAACTGTTGTATTTCTTCATCGCTGGTATTTCGAAGTAAACGATGTATCTCATTTTCCTGTTCATCTGAAGCAGGTAAATAATCACCCGGTACTTCCTGAACATCCTCGAGGTAATTGATTATGTCTTTATCATTAAGCGAAGCAAGTCTTTGTTCTATACTTGGACTTCTTTCAATGTTTCCGGTGTGGGTGTGTACATAAAGATAGGAGGTGGAAGAAAGAACTAATAATATACAAGCTGCCGCGGCATACGTAAACCATTTACTTGCATTGCGGGCCATGGAAACAACTATAACCTCTGGCTTTTGGCTTGGTTTATTTACTTTAAGAGTTTCAAAATAATCAAATGGAACATCATAAACTTCCTTCCTGCTAATGGAGTTTAATAAAGGAGCAATTTCATTGAGTTCAAATACTATTTCGCTGCTGCCAGCAAATTTTTCTGCGTTTATTTTTTGAGTTATTAATGCAGGTAAATTCTCAAAATAACCCGAAGGAACATTATAGGGGCTTTTACTATCAACAATATTTTTTTCATTAACAATCAATAAAACATTTTCTGCGAAGGAAGAAAAGTAACCCATGGGTGCGGTATATGGGTTATTTCTTTCAAGATTTGCAACGGCTGGTGCGGTGGTCTTCAATTCGTCTGATATGTTATTACTGTTATTCATTTTAACTTTTTTTTGACTCATCCCCATCTTCAAAGTTTAATTATTCCTGATATAGTCTTCAATTTTTTTAGCAGCATGATGATAACTGGCCTTTAAAGCGCCTTCACTCGTTTCTAAAACCCGGCTCATTTCTTCATATGGCATTTCATCATAGTACCTTAGGTTAAACACCGCTCTTTGTTTTTCGGGCAATTTCTGTATGGCAAGTTGTAATTTCCATTCAAGCCTGTTGCCATCAAAGTTTTTATCTGCAATTATTTTATTAGATAACCCACCTTCTACGTCGCTCAAACTTACCGAAGCTCTCTTTTTACTTTGTTCAAGAAAAGTAAGCGATTCATTTGTTGCAATCCGGTAAAGCCAGGTGTATAACTGACTGTCCTCTCTAAAATTATCAAGGCTGTTCCATACTTTAATAAACATGTTTTGAAGCACGTCATTGGCATCGTCATGGTCAACCACCATTCTCCTAACATGCCAGTAAAGTCTTTCCTGGTATTTTTTTATAATAGCGGTAAATGCTTTTTCCTTTGTTTCAGCCTTTCTAAATTGAGAGACTAAATCTTTATCATCTAATTGCATGCAGGTGATTTAAGACTATAAAAATAAAAAAACCCAACTCAATTGATGGGTTTTTAGAAGTAAAGTTTAATCAATTAAATCATAAGAAAACAAACCTTATTTTTTTCTTGCTATGGCTCTTTCTGCAGCGGCTACAATATCCGGAGAATCTAATCCATATTTTTTCAGGAGTTCCTCAGGTTTGCCACTTTCGCCAAAAGTGTCTTTTGTTCCAACCAACTCTACCGGAACTGGCAAATTTTGCGCTGCAACCCGCGATACACTTTCCCCAAGGCCGCCAAGAATATTATGCTCTTCACAAGTAACGGCACAGCCTGTTTTGGTAATCGATTTTATTATTGCTTCTTCGTCAAGCGGTTTAATGGTATGTATATTTATTAATTCTACGCTGTAGCCTTTTTCTTCGAGTATGCGCCCGGCCTCAATTGCTTTCCAAACAAGGTGGCCACAGGCAAAAATACTTACATCGGCACCTTCGTTTAAAACCTGGGCTTTACCAATAATAAAATCACTTCCATCCTCTTTGGTAAAGTTGGGCCATTTGGGGCGCCCAAATCTTAAATATACAGGTCCTTCATATTCCGCAATCGCTATTGTTGCAGCTTTAGTTTGATTAAAATCGCAGGGCACAATCACTGTCATACCCGGCAGCATTTTCATTAGACCAATATCTTCAAGTATTTGGTGAGTAGCCCCATCTTCGCCAAGCGTAAGGCCGGCATGGCTCGCACAGATCTTAACATTTTTGTTACTATACGCAACACTTTGTCTTATCTGATCGTACACCCTTCCAGTGCTGAAGTTGGCAAATGTAGTAGTATAAGGAATTTTACCTCCAATAGTTAAACCAGCAGCAATACAAATCATGTTTGCCTCGGCTATACCGCATTGCACAAAACGTTCTGGAAAATCTTTTATAAAAGGACCCAGTTTCAAAGAACCTGCCAGGTCTGCAGTTAGTACTACTGCGTTTGGGTTGTTTTTACCTACTTCATAAATACCCTCGCCAAAACCGCCACGGGTTTCCTTCTCGTTTAGTACCTGTATGTCTTTTAGCATGTATTAGTTGTTTTAAATTCTTTTATGGTTTACACAAATCGTTTTTAGCATATGTTTTAAAGGCATCTTTTTGGTCCAGTCTGTAAATCTTTGTGCGTCTTTTGTTGCGTCGCACTCTTGTACAGTTTATTCTTTGTGGCACAACCCATAACAAACTCAGAACATCTTAATTATTCCTGCTGCCGGTGTGCAGTATATTACGCCTGTATGCTAGTTGTGCGCCGCTGCTTATAGCTAAGGCGTACAAGCGTGCGACGCAAGGAACGATGCTACAAAGAACTAATGCCGGGCCAATAAAAATAGCCGGATTTTATTACTGTTTAATTTAAAATGGGGTTTTGTTGCTTCATTAATTGTTCATCTTCTTTTACCTTCAGCTCCCATTTCCAGGCTGTATCCAGCATATCGTTCAAATCGTATTTAATATGCCAGTTTAAACTTTGCACGGCATGATTGTTATTGGCATAAATGGCCATTACATCACCAGGCCGGCGGGGGCTTATCTTATAGTTTAACGACTGGCCGCTTACCTTTTCAAAAGCCTTTATGGCCTCGAGTACGGTTACTCCATTGCCGGTACCAAGGTTGAAAACATTGCAACCCGTTGCATTTTTTTTGTTGATAAGGTATTGTAATGCAAGGGTGTGTGCACTTGCTATGTCGCATACATGAATAAAGTCGCGTATACAGCTGCCGTCGCGGGTGTCATAGTCATCACCAAACACGTTCATCTGTGGCAACTTTCCAATGGCTGTTTGGGTTATTGCAGGAATAAGGTTTTGTGGCCTGCCAAGCGGTAATTCGCCAATAAACGTGGATGGATGAGCCCCTACTGGATTAAAATAACGCAGTAATATTGAATTGGTATGGTGGGCTTTTGTAAAATCACGTATAATGTCTTCACCCATTTGCTTGGTAGCACCGTAGGGAGACTCTGCTTTCTTAAGTTCTGTGGTTTCGGTTACCAGCATTTCATCGGGATTACCGTAAACAGTACAGGAGGAGGAGAAAACAAAATTCGAAATATCAAATTCCTTTATGCATTTCAAAAGATTGATCAGGGAGAACAGGTTATTTTCAAAATAGAGAAGTGGGTTTTCAACAGATTCTCCAACCGCTTTGTAAGCAGCAAAATGAATAACACCGGTTATATCTTCATTCTCCTGAAAAACAGCCCGTGTTTCATCGAAATTTTTAAGATCAACTTTGTAATTCTTTAATTTTTTACCGGTAATTTTTTCAATACCATCGAGTAGATAATTGGTAGACCGGGAGTTGTCATCTATGCTTATAACATCAAAGCCGTTTTCAATAAGGTCAACAACAGTATGAGAGCCAATAAAACCGCACCCACCTGTAACAAGAATTTTTTTCATATCTAATTTTCTGGTGGTGCAAAGTAAATAAAACTTGGTTATATATCCCTTACTACATAAAAAGCTTTATAAGCACATATATACCTGCGGCAAGTAAACCACTTACAGGTATGGTGAGCACCCACGCCCAAATGAGGCTAACGGTAACACCCCAGCGAACGGCGCTAAGGCGTTTGGTGGCACCAACGCCAATAATAGAACCAGTAATGGTGTGTGTAGTACTTACCGGTGCACCAAGGTTAGCTGCGGTAAAAAGGGTAATTGCTCCGGCTGTTTCTGCACAAACGCCTTCAAGTGGTGTAACTTTGGTAATTTTTGTACCCATGGTTTTAATAATCCTTGACCCTCCGCTAAGCGTACCAAGGCCAATGGCCGTATAACAAACAAGCGGCACCCAATTAGGAATATTTGCTACATCGGGTATATAATTTTCAGCCACCATGGCTGCGCCTATAATACCCATTACTTTTTGCGCATCACTACCGCCATGGCCAATACTAAATGCCGCAGATGAAACCAGCTGTAATTTTTTGTACATGTTGGCAGTACGGTACGCATTTTCGCCTTTTAGATAATTGTATAAATAGGTAAGTATAAAAACAACACCCAATGAAAGCAATGCCCAAAATTCAAATGGCTTTTTGAAGTTAATAAAATACAGACAGCCGGATATTACGCCTGAAATGATGGTTAATTTTAGCCAGATATTTCTTTGTATTGTTACAAGGGTAATAAACATCGAGATCAACATACCTACAATTGGAGCAATTACTATAAATAAAAGCGTAAGTGAAATTCCACCATCAATAGACCAGTTAATAGCACCGAACCCTGCATGCGCAATAGCAGCCCCTGCAAAGCCGCCTATCAAAGTATGAGAAGACGATGAGGGTATCCCGTACCACCAGGTAAGCAGATTCCAGCATATAGCTGCAATTACACCTGACAAAACCACTATTAGATCATATTCGCCGTGTTGAACAGTTTTAGCAACAGTATTGGCAACGCCGTGGTCTCTGAAAATAAAGAAAGCTACAAAGTTGAAAAAAGCAGCCCATATTACAGCTTGCAAAGGGGTTAACACTTTGGTTGAAACAATGGTTGCTATTGAATTGGCTGCATCATGAAACCCATTTATAAAATCAAATGCTATGGCGAGAACAATTATTACAATAAGTAATACAGACATGATGATTTGCTTGATGAATGATCTAATTGGTTACCGTCACAAAATTCAATTGGATAATCAATGCTTTTTTATGTTCGTTTAATTACTAGGCGTACTTGATTATAATTGATTCAATTACATTTCCAGCGTCTTCGCATTTGTCTGTGGCCGTTTCCATGGCATGATAAATTTCGCGTTTTTTTATCACCTCTTTTGCATCGGGTTCTGTTTCAAAAAGACGGTCAATACTCATATCATAGATATCATCAGCCTGATTTTCAATACTATTGACTTTTACCAGCGCATCTGTAATTTGGCGCAGATTACGCATATTGCGTAATTCCATAACAGCATTTTTTATCTGTTCTGAGCTTTGTTCTACAAGTTCGCTCATTTTCTGAATGCCAATATCATTGGGGTTTACCCTGTAAAAATTAATCTTTTTGGCTGCTGCATAAATATAATCGGCAATGTCATCAAGTGCATTGGCAAGTGCGTGAATATCTTCTCTGTCAAAGGGAGTAATAAAGTTTCTGCCTAACTCTGTAAAGACTTTGTGGGTAAGGTCATCATTTACATGCTCCATTGTTTCTAACTGCGAAATAAGGGAACCCCTTTTGTCAAAATCTGGTTCATTAACAACTTGTTTTAAAACCAGTCCCATTTTTGCTACTGTGTTGGCTATTTCTTCAAAAAGTGAGTAAAATATCTTGTCTTTTGGAGAAAAAAACTTAAAAAGGTTGATTGCCATTTCGTAAAATTTAAACAAAAGTATCAGGCTTTTCGCAAGAGGAGTGAGCTATTTTATTTGGTAACAATTACTTAATACAGCCAGGTACCCATGGCATTAACTTTGCGCAATATTAATTTTTTATGAAATTATTGTTAACAAAAACGATTTTACTTACTATACTTCTCTCTGCATTTTTATCCGTTAGTGCAAAAGCTCAATTTTTGATGGATATGGTTGACACCACTAAAGAAATAGGGAAAGGACTTTTAACCGTTTACAAAAATTATGATCATATCAGGATTAGTGGATACATGCAGCCACAATATCAAATAATAGGAACAAAGGGCGCAGCTACCTATGTCGGTGGCGATTTTGCGCCCAACGTAGATAACCGTTTTATGCTGCGAAGGGGGCGTCTCAGATTTGATTATGTTCATCTTAGTGATAACACAAAGCCAACTTTACAATTTGTATTTCAATTCGATGGAACAGAACGGGGTGTTTTCATCCGTGATTTCTGGGGCAGGGTATTAGAAAACAATTTAAAACTCTTTTCTTTGACCACCGGTATGTTTGCCCGCCCATTCGGGTACGAGTTAAATCTTAGTTCAGCCGACAGGGAGTCACCAGAGAGAGGGCGAATGTCGCAAATACTTATGAAAACAGAACGGGATCTAGGTGCAATGGTTTCTTTTGAACCACGTGGACGAACAGACTGGATGAAATATATCAAGCTGGATGCCGGTTTTTTTAATGGACAAGGGTTAACAAATACAAGAGACTATGATTCTTATAAAGATTTCATTGCGCGGTTAAGTATGAAACCATATCCGCTTAACAAAAATTTGTTATTATCGGCAGGTACATCCTACCTCAACGGCGGATTTATTCAGAATAATAATCATGTCTATTCAATGCAGCCAACTGTTAATGGAAAGCAGTTTGTTGATGATTCCTCCCAGACAAATATTGGTTCTAAATTGCCCAGAAAATACTATGGGATTGATGCGCAGCTAAAATGGCTGCATCCCACGAACAGCTCGACCGAATTACGGGCAGAATATTGGTGGGGTACACAAACGGCCAGTGCAGGTACTACTGAAACGCCTCCCGCATTGCTGGTGGAGCCATACTATGTTCGCCCTTTCAATGGGGCATTTATGTACCTACTGCATTCATTTAACAAAAACAATCAGGCGGGGTTTAAATATGACTGGTACGATGCAAATACTGGCGTAAAGGGTCTGCATATCGGCAATGACTACGAAACTCATGCTGCAGACATTCGATATAATACATTCGGATTAGGGTACATTCATTATTTCGACGAAAACCTAAAAGTCGTTGCTTGGTATGACTTTGTGAAAAACGAATCTACTTCGGTTCCCGGATTTACCGAGGATATAAAAGACAATATACTCACCTTACGGATGCAGTTTAGATTTTAACCGGCATTGAGATGAATATTATTGTGCCAGGCACTTAAATAAGTCATTAGCTTCAATTACATCGCACACTGGTACCCCGTAGCAAGTTTTAGCTCAAATACCGGTTACTTTAAACAAATCAATGCGTTTTTGCCCCTATTGTTCTTGATAATTTTATTTTGAAAAAGTGATCAGCAGCAACATCCTCTGTTTTAGCCATATTTTAAACCTGTAAGCGTTTTCCAGGTATTTTGGCCATGTTGAAAAATGATTTGCAGTACAAGAGTGCGACGCAACAGGCGATGCCATAAAATTATGGGTTGGGTCCAACAGTCTTTAAGTGCTTGCTAATTTTATTTTTTTCAACTACTCCTTATAAGAAAACTCGTAATGGCATGCCATTTTTCTACCCAAATTACTGTAAAGAAAATCCATCATCAAATTTTACCGTTCATCAGTTATTTAAACCTTTTGTTTTTATATTAGTACTATGTAAAACATAGTATCTACATTTGTACTGTAATAATCAAAAACAAGTACTAAAAGTAAAAATAAGGGTTATGAAAAAGTCTATAATAAGTTTATCACTCATTTTGCTGGTTACGGCAATAGTGTATAACAAACAGATTTATAGTTTTATCAGGTCTGAGAAACCAATCTATAAAGAAATAAGTTTAACCATTGCAACCGCGAACAATTACAATGCGAGTGCTTACGATAATGCTCTTGCATCTGTTCACGTAACGGTGTATAAAATAAGCGGAAAAAAGCAAACTATTGTTTGGGATAAAACTTTCGACACTATGCAGTTAAAGAATTACCCTCAGATTAACCATGCATTACCAGAACGGGTAACTATACCCAACGTATTGGAAAGCCAAGAAAAATTAGTAGTAACGTATACTGTTACCTACGATACCAAGGGCAGCGTTTTAAAAATGGCAAACGGATCTGTAGTAGCTTCAGGTGAAAAAACAGAAAAATTATTTATAGGCATTTAAAATAGCTTCGTAATTCGTTAATATTAAGCCCGCATTTTACTTAAGCTGCGGGCTTAATATTTAAACAATATTTTAGACTACCTAAAAATATCCCGGCGGCATAAACGTTTAGGGTTGCATTAAAACAGCAACGATGAGTAAGAATATCTTAATGGCGACAGCAGCACTTTTTTTCGGATTGGCTTTATTTGCTCAACGCGGTATACCCCCGCCAACTTATACGTTAGATGAAGGTGCAAAAGGATTTAGGAAGCAAAATATTTTTATTGGCGGCGGCTTAAACCTGGGTTTTGCATCTAATACGTTTGCTGTAGGCTTAAGCCCTGAAATTGGCTATAGCCTTACAAACTGGCTCGATGCCGGAATAGCTCTTAATGTTAACTACATCTCACAAAGGGTAGACTCGAACTATAATAATAGTGTTAGTCAAAAAAGATTTAGTTATGGTGGCGGCCCTTTTATTAGAATATATCCGATATCGGTTCTGTTTGTTCAGGGGCAATATGAGGGCAACTGGAGTAATGTTACCACTAACAATTCGGGTATCGAAACTAAAAATAATTACAGTTCTTCCAGCTTTATTGCCGGTATTGGCTACGCACAACGTATTGTTGGGCAAAATAATTTTTATACCCTTATTGGTTTCGACCTGTTGAATGATAGAAATTCGCCCTACAATTTCAATGGGTCAAAGTATCCTATAATTAAGGCAGGATTTGATTTTTATCTGCGGCCAGGTCATAAAAAATAGCATCGGGTGTGTCGTAGATTGACAGCATGTTGCGCCAGTCATCGTGCAGAAAACCGCTTACCTGCATCGTGTTTATGTGCGCTATAAGATTATTATAATATCCTGCCGTGTTAAGCAGAATTATTTTTTTATCGTGTATAGTTAACGCGTTCCAGGTAGCCATTTCAAACATTTCATCCAGGGTGCCATTGCCACCCGGCAGAATTACCGCAGCGTCACATAAATCATACATCTTTTTTTTACGGCTATGCATGTCGGGCATAATATTAAGTTCAGATAAACCCGAGTGCTGGTGTTCGCGGTCTTTTAATATTTCGGGTATTACGCCAGTTACTTTGCCGCCATGCTGCAGCGCCGCATTTGCCACAGCACCCATCAGCCCTGCGTTTCCGCCGCCGTAAACAAGGGTAATTTTATGTTCCGCAAGCAGTTTGCCAAGGTCTTTTGCATGCTGAACATAAATGGCATCGTTGCCATTTTTAGAACCGCAGAATACAGCCACAGACTTATACATGTATTTCAAAATTTGAAAGCAATATTAAAGGGCTTTATGCATTTTAGTATAATGCGGTTCAAATTTGATTGTTATTAGATTGTTGCCCCTGTATGCACGCCGTTGATAACAACAATTATTAATTTTTGAACCCTGCATTTGAATACAAATTAAGCTTCCGTTGCGTCGCACTCTTGTACATTCTAAACAATAGGGAACAGTCCACCGCTAGCCGTCAACTGCTGTACTTAATTATTTAACAGCGATTTTACCGGCAGGCGGCTGATGCGGAGAACAAGGCGTAGAAGCGTGCGACGCAACGGAAGTTGCACAAAGAATAAAAGCCTGGCTCAAAAAAATGTATTTGTAGAGAAATACTATTTTTGCCTCACCAAAAAATACAACATGAAATTACTGGAAGGAAAGGTTGCCATAGTTACCGGGGCTGCACGTGGCATTGGTGCGGCCATTGTTTTAAAATTTGCAGCGCAGGGTGCTAATGTTGCCTTTACGTATGTAAGCGACAGCAGTGCCGAAAAAGCCACAGCTCTTGAAACTGCCTGCACCTCACTGGGTGTAAAAGCAAAAGCCTATAAAAGCAATGCCGGCGATTTTGCGGCCTGCGAAGTTTTTGTAAATGAAGTACTTAAAGATTTTGGGAAGATAGATGTGCTGGTAAATAACGCAGGTATAAGTAAAGATAATTTACTGCTGCGCATAACGCCGGAACAGTGGGATGAAGTAATGACCACTAACCTGAAGAGTGTTTTTAATATGACCAAACTGGTAATGCGTCCTATGATGAAAGCAAAAGCAGGCAGTATTGTAAACATGAGTTCTATGATTGGTATGCGTGGTAATGCAGGCCAAAGCAGCTATGCGGCAAGTAAAGCCGGCATTATAGCTTTTACAAAATCAATTGCCCACGAACTGGGCAGCCGTAACATTCGTTGCAACGCCATAGCGCCAGGGTTTATAGAAACTGATATGACGCAATACCTCTCCGAAGGAGATGCGGCTGAAAGCTTTTTGAAACGTATTCCGCTAGCACGTTTTGGCACAGGTGAAGAAATCGCGAATACTACTTTGTTTCTAGCAAGCGATATGGGCTCTTACATAAGTGGGCAGGTATTGAGCGTTTGTGGCGGGTTGAATGTGTAGTTTTCGTTTTCAACATTGCTATTTTCAGGTGCGTCGGTTATGCGCACCTTTTTTATTTTGACGCCGGCTTCAGATCAATGATGAAGCATTCTTGCATCGCACACTTGTACTGCATAGCGTCGGGCCAAAGTCAATAGCCCAAAACTTCGGCGTCTTTGTATTTACTCAATGTTTATAGATTCTGTTTCTGTTAAACTTTTACAGGAACGCTTGTGTTATAAAATACAGTCGCTTTCTTTGCAGACTCCGTTATGCTGAAAAAGATAATTTCAATAGTCTTGCTTTTTATATTGCTGTTGCAGGTACTACCGCTGCAACAAGTTGGCTATATTTTATTTAGCAACCAGATAAATGAAGAATTGCCCCACAGTTCAGCCGATGGCAAAGTATCGGTAAAGAAGTTTACAGGTTTTGAGGATCGTTATTTATTTACTGAAAATTCAAGCCACCTGCTTTCTATCTTTATAAGTGCAACTGCCTATATTTTTTATTCATGTAGTATTCCCGCCAATCATACCGAAGAAATACAAACACCGCCACCCAACCTGGGTTAAGCTGTTTTTATCAGCGTTTTTTGCATTTTTGAAGCAATAGAAAATCTGTTGCTATTCCTCTGTTTTATTATTTCAATTTAAACTAATTGCATGAAAAATTTTTTCAGGTATGCAGTGGCTGATATCTCGGCTTCTGCAGTTGTATTTCTTGTGGCGCTTCCCCTTTGTTTGGGTATTGCCCTTGGCTCTGGTGCGCCTTTGTTTTCAGGTATTATTGCGGGTATTGTTGGCGGTATTGTAATAGGTTCATTAAGTGGTTCGCAGTTAAGTGTAAGCGGCCCCGCTGCGGGTTTAACTGCAATTGTTGGCGCAGCAATTATTAAATTGCCGGCCTATGAAGCCTTTCTTTTGGCAGTTGTTATGGCAGGCGTAATTCAAATAATATTGGGTTTTGTAAAGGCCGGTGTGTTGGGCGATTATGTACCTACAAGTGTAATTAAAGGCATGCTTACTGCCATTGGTATTATTTTAATTCTTAAACAAATACCACACTTAATTGGCTTTGATGCAGACTATGAAGGGGATTATGCTTTTCTTCAAAAAGACGAAAATAATACGTTCAGCGAGATATTTGCTGCATTCAATAAAATTACAGCACTGGCATTATTCATAGGTTTTATTTCGCTCGTTATTCAAATTCTTTGGGACAAAGTGTTGGTTAAAAAAGGAAAAATATTTCAGTTGATCCCTGCACCGCTGGTTGTTGTGCTGGTTGGTATAGGTGTCAATAAGTTGTCTAAAGGCAGTTCTTTTATTCTCAGCGAAGAACAGATGGTAAACCTTCCCATTGCATCCGGCATGCAGGAGTTTTTTACATTTTTTACACTGCCCGCCTGGAGCCAGGTGCAAAATTCCAGCGTTTGGGTAACTGCAGTTACATTAGCTATTGTGGCAAGTCTTGAAACGTTACTTAATATTGAAGCTGCTGACGAGCTGGATCCTTTTAACCGCGTAACTCCAACCAATCGTGAATTAAAGGCACAGGGTATTGGTAATATTGTTTCTGGTTTGTTGGGTGGTTTGCCGGTAACATCAGTGGTGGTGCGTACATCGGCTAATGTAGGTGCGGGCGCAAAGTCCAAATTATCGGCCATTTCACACGGTATATTGCTGCTGTTAAGTGTAGCTTTTATTCCATCTTTATTAAAGCTTATTCCATTATCGGCGCTCGCTGCAATCCTTATTTTTACTGGCTATAAGCTGGCAAAGCCTTCTGTTTTTAAGAGTTTATACAAAAAAGGAGCCGACCAGTTTATTCCTTTTATTATAACCGTAGTATCCATTATTTTTACTGATCTTTTAATCGGCATTGTAATTGGCATCGTTGTAGGTTTATTTTTTGTAATGCGCAGTAATTTTAAGACGGCATTATTTGTAGTTCACGACGAGAATAAATTCCTTTTCAGGCTGCGTAAGGATGTATCCTTTTTAAACAAGCCAATTATTAAAGCAAAGTTGGAGAAAGTTCCTGCTGATGCGTATGTGTTTATTGATGTTTCCCGTACTGATTTTATTGATAAAGATGTAATTGAAGTGATCAACGATTTTATGCATCATGCGCATTTAAAGAACATAAAAGTTGAAATAAAAAAAAGCCAGGTTAAAAGAAATCACCAGCTTTTTGTGAATCACAGAGAGAACATAGAACTTTTAGAAACAGTTTAAACTGATTTTTTGTACCCGGCATTAAAATTACAGAAAGCTTTAAGTCCCGCCTTGGCGGGACAGTTGTACGGCTAAATGTGCAGAGACTTTTGTGCCAGTTAGTTAATAAAATAGTGTATAACCATAAAAGAAAATATTATGACTGCTTACGAAAAATTGTT
>JBBRDW010000043.1:0-33759 GCA_038203525.1 Chitinophagales bacterium
CCCTGTGCAGCATGTATTCCACCTTGCTCATGGCGAACAAGAATATGCTGCAATTCTTCTTTATAATCATAGAGCGCATCATAAATTGGCATAATGGCGCCACCGGGATAACCGAAAATAGTATGTACGTCTTCGGCAATCAAAGATTTTAATACGGCTTCGCTGCCTGTTATGGAAATTGTTTTTTCAACCTGCATTTCAATTTTTTCTTCCAATGCTTCAATTGTATTCATAAAATATTTTTTGTAGTCAGCATTTATATTTTTTTCAATTTTATTGATCCGTAACACAGCCTTCTGCTGCAGTGGTTACATACTTCGCGTATTTATAAAGAATACCTTTTTTAGCTTTCAGCTCCGGTTGCTGCCAGCCAGCTTTACGCTTTGCAATTTCTTCTTCGCTTACTTTTAAAGTCATAGATTTAGTGGCGACATTCAGTTCAATAATATCTTCGTCACGAACCAAACCAATCAGGCCGCCATCAAAAGCTTCAGGTGTTATATGACCGACGACGAAACCATGTGTGCCACCGCTGAATCTTCCATCGGTAATCAATGCAACGCTCTTACCCAAACCTGCCCCAATAATGGCTGAGGTAGGTTTCAGCATCTCTGGCATACCTGGAGCGCCACGTGGGCCAACATATCTTATTACCACAACATCACCCGATTTTATTTTGCCGGAGTTAATACCCGCAATTAATTCATGTTCGCCATCGAAAACCCTTGCAGTTCCTTCAAAGCGTTCGCCTTCTTTACCGCTGATCTTTGCAACACTGCCGCCTTCGGCTAGGTTGCCATATAGTATTTGTAAATGGCCTGTTGCTTTCAAAGGATTTTCTAAAGGGTAAATTATTTTTTGATTTTCAAAATCAAGGTCAGGTGCATCGGCTAAATTTTCTGCAATGGTTTTACCTGTTACCGTTAAGCAATCTCCATGCAGCAAACCTTTGCTCAATAAATATTTCATTACAGCAGGAACACCGCCATGTATATGCAGGTCCTGCATTAAATATTTACCACTTGGTTTAAAGTCTGCAAGTACCGGCGTTCTGTCGCTGATTATCTGGAAATCATCCTGCGTTATTTCAATGTCAACACTCTTTGCCATCGCAATAAAATGTAACACAGCATTGGTGCTGCCGCCCATGACCATGATAAGCGTAATGGCATTTTCAAATGCTTTACGTGTCATGATGTCCGAAGGCTTTATATCTTTCTCTAATAGCAATTTTATTGCTGCACCAGCCGCTTTACATTCATCCTGTTTTTCCTTACTCAATGCAGGATTAGAAGATGAATATGGAAGGCTCATGCCCAATGCTTCAATAGCAGAAGCCATCGTGTTAGCCGTGTACATACCACCACATGCGCCTGCACCCGGGCATGCATTCATGATGATTCCTTTAAAGTCTGCATCGCTTAATTGTCCCGCCAGTTTTTTACCCAATGCTTCAAATGCAGAAACAATATTTAAATCTTCACCTTTGTAATGGCCTGGTGCAATAGTGCCACCATACACCATAATGGAAGGCCTATTTAACCTGCCCATTGCCATAATAGAACCGGGCATATTTTTATCGCAGCCGGGAATAGCAATCAGTCCATCATAGTATTGCGCACCGCAAACTGCTTCAATAGAATCTGCAATAATATCTCGGCTTACCAGCGAATAACGCATGCCATCCGTGCCGTTGCTCATGCCATCGCTTACGCCAATGGTATTAAATATTAACCCTACCAGGTGATTCGCCCACACGCCTTCTTTTACAACTTTTGCAAGATCATTTAGATGCATATTACAGGTGTTTCCATCGTAGCCCATACTGCAAACGCCTACTTGTGCTTTTGCAAGATCTTCGTCTGTTAAACCAATGCCGTAAAGCATTGCCTGTGCTGCCGGTTGCGTAATGTCCTGTGTAAGTGTCTTAGAATATTTATTAAGTTCTGCCATGTGTAATTTTTATTTTTTTGAGCCCGTCTTTTTATTATATAATGATGCTTCCGTTGCGTCGCACTCTTGTACGGTTATAACAATATTCAACTTAGGCTTCCACCAATTTATTTGCTTCTACTTCAATAACCTTTGCTGAATATGCCTGTTGTATTTTTCTGCTTGCTGTATCTTTCCAGTTCTTTTTAAATTTTATATCATCGAAAGAATCCCAGCCTATTACTTCAGCAGCAGTACCACAGAAAAATGCAGCATCCGCTTCTTTTACATCTTCGAGGGTTATTTGTTTTTCTTCCACTTCAATGCCCAACACTCCGCATATTTCTAAAACAGTTGCTCTTGTTATGCCTGGAAGGATATTTCCTGTTGTTGGCGTAAATAATTTACCTTCTTTTTCATAAAACATATTTGCGCCAACACCTTCTGCAACAAAGCCATTCATATCGGTTAATAATGCTTCATCATAGCCATTTGCTTTTGCTTCCTGGCTTGCCAGTATTGAGTTTACATAGTGCCCGGCTGCTTTTGCAGTTATCTTAAAACCTTTTGGATTTGGCCTTTGAAAAGAGGAAGTCATTATTCTTAAAAGCTTGTCTCCAAAGAAGGGTGCCATTTCCCAAACCTCGATAAAAATATAGGACACATCATTTTTAACAAAGCTCATATTGGCAGGTGCGTAAACAACGGGGCGTATATAAGCATCCTGTAAATTATTTCTTTTCAGTACTTCATAGGTTGCTTCAATGAGTTCTTCGTTGCTCCAGTTATAAGGCATATTTAAAGCCAACGCAGAATTTCTCAAACGATCATAATGTGCTGTTGGCTTGAAGATCTTTGTTTCGCCGCTTGCGGTTTTATAAGAACGGATTCCTTCAAATACGGAATAACCGTAATGCAGTGATTGGCTGTAGAAGTCCATCTTTGCTTCTGCTGCTTTTACATATTCGCCGTTTAAAAAGAGTACCGTTTCTTTGTTGTAATAGTTTGCCATTTTATTTCATATTTGTTCTTTGTTATTCGCTTTGCTGCTTTATAGTCCGAACGTACAAGAGTGCGACGCAAGGATGTTTAATGCAGGTACTTCAGCCTGGCTCAAAAGAATACAATACATAAAAAAACCCGCCTGTGTGATAGGCGGGTTTGTATTTGGTCTTTTGATTTTTATACAATGAATCCACCTTCGTGCAGTGCAGGAATAATAATGACTACCACCACGAGTAGTGTGAGGGTGATGACATTATTAAAACTTTGTGTACGCATAGTATTTGTTGTGCCGCGAATGTACACCTGCCCGCTGAATTGACAAAGAACTTTTTTAGCGTTCAACTTTTTTGATCGCTGATAACTTCATGCCGACTATTAAATAATCGTTGATTTTCTTAACTCTATATTTTTTTGATTTACTTCGTCGGTGATCTTTTGGCTTACATAATCTGCCACGAGTTCACCAATGGTGGAAGTAAAATAGAAGTTGATATTATCAATATCCTTTGTAACAAAATTATTTTGGAGCGTCCAGTCAACAGCCTCTCTTACTATTGCTGCTTCATCTGTCATTCGAAAATAATCAAGCATCATTGCAGTTGACAAAATAGAGCCAATTGGATTGGCAATATCTTTTCCTGTTGCCTGAAAATAGGAGCCGTGAATGGGCTCGAACAAAGCTGTACCGGTACCAACAGATGCAGATGGCAGCAAGCCGAGTGAGCCGGTTAACACGCTAGCCTCATCGCTGATAATATCGCCAAACATGTTCTCTGTAAGGATTACATCGAACTGTTTTGGATTGATGATGATCTGCATTGCGGCATTATCAACGAACATATAATTAACGGCAACATCACTGTATTGCAAAGTGATCTCCTGTACAACTTTTCTCCAAAGGCGCGAAGTTTCGAGTACATTGGCTTTATCGACAAGCGTAAGTTTTTTTCTTCTTTTCTGGGCATGTTGAAAAGCAAGGTGTGTTACCCTTTCTATTTCAGGCCTTGTGTAGGTGCATTCGTCGCTTGCTGTTTTACCATCTTCGCTCAATTCTTTTTTACCAAAGTAAATGCCGCTTGTTAGTTCACGGAAAATTATGAAATCAACGCCCTCAAGATTCTTTGCTTTTAATGGAGAAAGATGGTGCAAAGAAGGATAAGTTGCAATAGGGCGAATGTTTGCAAATAACTGTAGCGATTTTCGCAACTTTAATAGACCTTGCTCTGGCCGCACTTTCGCATTGGGATCATGGTCGTATTTTGGATGTCCAATGGCACCGAATAAAACCCCATCGCTGTTGAGGCAGCTTTCAATTGTTGCATCAGGTAAAGGGGTGCCTGTTTTATCAATGGCATCTGCGCCCATTAAACAATAGGTGTACTTGAATTCGTGATTAAAATGCTCTGCAATGGCATCGAGCACCTTAACGGATTGGGCCGTTACCTCCGGGCCAATACCATCTCCGTTAATGACTGTAATATTTTTTTTCATATAGGTTATTGTTTATACTGCCATGGCAGTTTCTGAATGTGTTGATTTAATAGAATGATGACCGTTCTCCAAATACAATACTTTGGTGATACAGGCCGGCATTTCATTGTCGTAATGGCGAACGTAAATTAAGGTTTTATTAAACTGTTGACAGAGCGCATCAACCAACTGCACAAATTCATTTTTCTGATGTGCATCTAATCCCTGGCAGGGCTCATCTAAAACAAGCAATGGCGGATTTTTTACTAACGCCCTTGACAGCAAGATCAATCGTTGGTGACCGTTTGAAACTGAGCTTAATGGCTTATTAGCCACATGAGAAAGGTGTAAAAAATCTAACCAGTGCATTACTATGTTCTGCTGTTGTTGATTTAATTTTTTGTAAAGTCCAACGGTGTCAAAAAAACCTGAGCCAACCGTTTGATAGCAGGTAATATTTGTATCGAAATACCAGTGTAACTCCGGTGAAATGTAACCGATTTTTTGTTTGATATCCCAGATACTTTCGCCTGTGCCACGCCTTTTATCAAAAAGATAAATTTCGTTGGCATAGGCCTGTGGATTATCGCCGGTAATGAGGCTTAATAAGGTAGATTTACCTGCACCGTTATGGCCTTTCACCAACCATTTTTCGCCACGCCTTATTTCCCAGTTGATATTGTTTAATATTGTTTTGCTTTCATATTTAACGGAAGTGTTTACCATTTTTACAGCCAGTGAAAAATGGTTTTCTTTTTCGGCATCTCTGGGTAAATTATTAAAGTTGAAATAGCTTCCCTGCAAGTCAGATGTCAATTCAATGGTATTTGAATTTCTTCCCTGAAAACTTTTCAACCTTCCACTTTCTATTATAGCAATATGGGTAATGCAGCCAGGTAATTCCTGCTCATTGGTAATGAGTATAATCTGTGTTCCGTTCGAAGCAATTTCGTTGAAGATGCTGCACAGCTTTTCACGGCTGTTTATGTCAAGACCGATAAATGGTGAATCAATTATTAAAACTTCCGGTTCGGATAACAAAGCTTTAATTAGTTGAAACCTTTTATGTTCACCGCTTGATAAATGCAATAAAGGTGATTGCTTTCCATGTGAAAGTTGTAATTGGCGGAGCAGTAAATTTATTTTTGTTTTATCAGTTGAAATCAGTCCCAATTCTTCTTCAACTGTTAATGCATCATTACTGTCGAAACTATTATAACGTTGCTGGTAATAAAAATCTGAAACGTTGGATAGATTTTTAAAATGATAATGCTTCCCAACCATCAATACTTTCTTAGCATCAGTGTAAATAACAGATCCTTTATAAAATATTTGTCCGGCCAAAGCTTTTGCAAGAGCAGTTTTGCCACTGCCCGATTCTCCGGTTATGGCAAGATGTTCATCCTTGTTCAAACAAAAAAAAATACCATCAAGCACAGAATTACCCTGCATTTTTACAACAAGGTTATTTACTATGAGGGATGGCTGGTTCATTTAGCTTTTGCTTTTTCGAATGTTTCTATCTCTTCTTTCATGCTGAGCAGGTAATCAATATCATCGTAGCCATTCAGCAGGCAGGCTTTTTTGTAGTCGCTGATATTGAAGTGTTCGGCCACTCCCAAGCCTCCTCCAACAGAAAGGGCTTTAGAACCCCACTTAATTGTTATAGTTTGATCATTTAAATTTACCGCTACTTCTGTTAATGGATCCTTTTCAACTGCGCTAAATATCTGTTGTAAAAATTCATCACTCACGGTAACTGGTAAAAGAAAATTATTAAGTGAATTATTTTTAAAAATATCAGCGAAGAAGCTGCTTACTACAACATCAAATCCATAGTCTTTAATGGCCCATGCTGCATGTTCCCGTGAAGAACCGCAACCGAAATTCTTTGCTGCCACTAATATCTTGCCGCTATAAATTGGATTGTTTAGAACAAAATCTTCTTTTGGTATTGCTTCGTCGTTATTTATATAACGCCAGTCGCGGAATAAATTTTTTCCAAAACCATCCCTGCTGGTTGCCTTTAAGAAACGTGCAGGAATGATCTGGTCGGTATCTACATTCTCTATATTAAGCGGAACAACGGTTGACGATATAATGTTTATTGCTTTACTCATTGTGCGAACGTGATTTTTTGGAATTTCATGGATTTTGTTTGATTCCCTTTTTAATAAATATTTTTTCTATTTCCGACCAATCTTTTTAATCAAACTCATCCATATTAAGAAAGAAACTCCCGAACATCTTCCACTTTCCCCGAAATAGCTGCGGCTGCTGCACTTAAAGGGCTTGCAAGAAATGTTCTGGAGTTGGGTCCTTGTCGTCCTTCAAAATTTCTATTGCTGGTACTAATACAATATTTGCCTGCAGGAATCTTATCTTCATTCATTCCCAAACATGCCGAGCAACCGGGCTGTCGCAATACAAATCCCGCCGCTTCAAATATTTTATCAATACCTTCTTCTATAGCTTGTTTTTCAACTTGCTTGCTTCCGGGCACAATCCAAACCTGCACATCATCGGCTTTCTTTTTTCCATTTACAAACGATGCGACCAAACGCAGATCTTCAATGCGGCTGTTGGTACAACTACCTATAAAAACATAATCCACTTTATGACCTTTTATATTTTCACCAGGTTGTAAACCCATGTATTGAAGCGACTTTTCAAAAGATAATTTTTCTTTTTCATCCACTTCATTTAATAAAGGAACATGACTGGTAACACCAATGCCCATGCCTGGGTTGGTGCCGTAAGTTATCATTGGTTCAATATCTTTCGCATTGATATTTATTTCATCATCGAACAGCGCATCAGCATCACTGAATAACGTTTTCCAGTATGCCAATGACTTAGCCCATGCTGCACCTTTTGGTGCAAACTTCCTGCCTTTTATATAGTTGAAAGTTGTTTCATCAGGTGCAATCAAACCGCAGCGGGCACCCATTTCTATGCTCATGTTGCAGATAGTCATACGTGCTTCCATCGATAAATTTCTTATAGCAGAACCTGCAAATTCAACTGCATAACCCGTAGCGCCGCTTGCCGAAATCAACGACAAAATATAGAGCACAATATCTTTTGAAACCACACCATTATTCAGTTCGCCATCTACATTAATGCGCATCAGTTTTGGCTTGCTTTGCATTAAACATTGCGTAGCCAAAACCATTTCAACTTCGCTGGTACCAATACCAAAAGAAATGGTTCCAAATGCACCGTGGGTCGAAGTGTGGCTATCGCCGCAAACAATCGTCATGCCGGGTTGGGTAATGCCAAGTTCAGGGCCAATCACGTGCACAATTCCCTGGAACGGATGGCCAAGCCCGTATAATTCGATGCCGAATTTTTCGCAGTTCTCTTTTAATTTTTCTACCTGTAACCTTGAAAGCGCTTCTTTAATGGGTAAGTGCTGATCAACCGTTGGTACATTGTGATCAGCGGTGGCTACAACCTGCTGCGGACGTAACACTTTTAAGCCTCTTTTCTCTAAGCCTGCAAAGGCTTGCGGGCTCGTTACTTCGTGTATTAAATGTTTGTCTATGTAAAACACTGATGGCCCGCCTTCAATCTCTTTTGCCACGTGCTTTTCCCATATCTTCTCGAATAATGTTTTTGCCATTGGTAGTTATAAGTTGTAAGTAATAAGTTTTACGTCATTTCTTTTTGTTATAAACTCTATCTCTTTAATCATCGTCTCTTGTGTCACTCACTTGTACGTTCGGAACATTATTGAACAAGACGCACCAGCACGTATTTATGTAATAACCTTCTTTGCAAAATGTACTTTAGCTAAAGCCAATCAGCCTGCATTTTCTAACCCAAGGCTTAAGCCTTCGGTTAGAAAAGTGATTATAAGTTCTGGCTTTAGCCGAAGCAACCCGCTTCAATCTTTGCTTCGGTAAAAGCTGAATCATGTATTAAACGTACAAGCGTGCGACGCAAGAAAAGCCCAACTTTTTTCTTCAGTTGGGCTCAAAAAAATGTATTTATACAATTGCATTTTCTGGTTGATAATCCTTTGCCATTTCGTGTAAATTATCGTCATTTACTTCTTTTAAACCATCGGCCACTTCTAAAAATGTTGCATATAAAACATCAATATCGTTACGTGTATATTGATAACCCAATTTCTGGAAACGGTGTGCCAGTGCACTTCTTCCGCTACGTGCAGTGAGTACAATCTTAGAACCATCGGCACCCACGGCTTCGGGGTTAATGCTCTCGTAGGTTAACGAGTCTTTCAAAAAACCATCCTGGTGAATGCCACTGCTGTGAGCAAATGCATTGCTGCCAACAATAGCTTTATTCGGTTGAACCGGCATTCGCATGGTATCGCTTACGAGGCGGCTCATAGGGTTGAGCTTTTGGGTAATAATGTTTGTATAAAAGCCGAGGCTTTTGTGCTGCTTCATTACCATTACGCATTCTTCAAGAGATGTATTGCCGGCTCGTTCGCCTAGTCCGTTAATAGTACATTCTATTTGTCCTGCACCGGCAATAACCCCTGCGATTGAGTTGGCAGTAGCCAAACCCAGATCGTTGTGGCAATGGCATGAAATCGTAGCTTTATCAATGTTGGAAACATTGTTCACGAGATAAGCAATCTTATCCCCATATTGATGCGGCAGGCAGTAGCCTGTTGTATCCGGAATGTTAACCACAGTGGCACCTGCGGCAATTACAGCCTCAATAACACGGGCCAGGTAATCGTTATCGGTACGGCCGGCGTCTTCTGCATAAAACTCTACATCATCTACAAAATTCTTTGCCCACTTTACACATTGTATGGCGCGCAATAAAATATCTTCCCTGTTGGAATTAAATTTAGATTTTATATGAAAATCTGAAGTGCCGATACCGGTATGTATGCGTGGGCGTACAGCATACTTTATAGCATCCGCGGCTACTTCAATATCTTTTAATACGGCACGGCTTAAAGCTGCAACACTGGTGGCTTTAAGTACTTTGGTTATTTCACGCACTGAGTTAAAATCACCGGGGCTGGAGATAGGAAATCCGGCTTCGAGAATATCAACGCCAAGATCTTCAAGCGCTAAAGCAAGCTCAATCTTTTCTTTTGTGTTTAACTTGCAGCCCGGAACCTGTTCGCCATCCCGTAAAGTAGTATCGAAAATGTCTATCTTTCTTTGCGCCATTGTAAAGATTTGGAAATGAAAAAGTACAGACTGCTTAATTTTGGATTGCCTGTCAAAATGTTTAAGTCGCCTGCGTCGGCGAAGATACTTTCAGGATATTTGTGAATATGATCAAAATAGGCTGTGTTATACGCTTGATAACGGGTAGTAAAACCAGTTAAACATAGGCAGAATAAGGGTTTTATAAAATTTGAATTACAATGCCTAACAGGAGCAAAGATGAGTTGTTTCAATTAGTTAAATCGCTTGAGAAGGGCGAAAAGCGGTCATTTAAGTTATCTACCAAACGTTCATCCGGCAGTGATGAGCTCAAGACTGTTCAGTTGTTTGATGCGCTTGATAAGATGGAAGAGTACGATGAAGAGTTCTTGCTGAAGAAACACCGAAGCATTAAAAAGCAGCAACTCTCGAATATGAAGGCAAGCTTGTATAAACAATTATTAGCGAGCCTGCGCCAGTCAAAGGACGATGATAATATAGATATGCAGTTGAACGAGCAAATGGGCTACGCAAGAATTTTATACAATAAGGGGCTATACCTGCAGGCTTTAAAAATATTAGACAGAATTAAACAAATTGCCAAAGCAAATTACCAGTTAACTTTTCAAATGCAGGCGCTTTTTTTTGAGAAAAAAATTGAAGCGCTGCATATTACACGAAGCCTGGAAAACCGGGCAGAGCGCCTGAGCCAGGAAGGAGAAGAAGTGAATGCACACCTAAGTTTGCTAAGTGAGTTTTCCAATCTCTCCTTGCAATTGTATAGCTGGTATATAAAAATGGGGCATGCAAGGGATACCAAAGATGTTGCGGCAGTAAAATTTTTTTTCGAAGCAAATATGCCTGCTCATAATATTAGTGACATGCAGTTTTATGAGAAGATGTATCTATTTCAATCTTATTGCTGGTATGGTTTTATTCTGCAGGATTTAATAATGTATTACCGCTACACACAAAAATGGGTCGATCTTTTTGAGCAGGAACCGTTTATGAAAACCGTTGAAGCTGTTCAATACATAAAAGCGATGCACAATTTATTAAGTGCGCATTTTGATTTAAACAATTACGAAAAATTTGAAGAAACTTTGCAACAGTTTGAAAAGTTTTCCTGCTCGCACAACGCCAACATGAACCCGAATGCACGCATACAAACATTCGTATATCTGCATATTGCGAAAATAAATAAGCATTTTCTGGAAGGCACGTTTACAAAGGGTTTGGAGCTGGTGCCTTATATTGAAAATAAGTTAGATGAATACCATTTGCAATTAGACCGCCATCGTTTTTTAGTATTTTATTATAAGATTGCCTGCCTTTATTTTGGCAGCGGCGATAATGAAAAAGCAATTGATTACCTTAATAAAATTATCAACTGGAAAGTTGACTTGCGTACAGATCTTCAATGCTACGCCAGGCTGCTGCATTTGATTGCACATTATGAACTGGGCAATTACCAGTTGCTGGAATACCTGATAAAATCTGTATACCGCTTTATAGCCAAAATGAAAAACCTTAGTGTAGTGGAAGAAGAAATTTTTAAATTTTTGCGTAAATCATTTTCTCTCAGGCGGGATAAAGTAATACCTGCATTCCGGTCCTTAAAAGAAAAACTGGAAAAGTATGAGGGCAACCCGCTCGAAACAAGATCATTTATGTACCTGGATGTAATTGCATGGCTGGAATGTAAAATTAAAAATGTTCCCGTTGAAGAAGTAAGAAGGAGCAGGTTTGTTGCCGGCAGAAAAGTAAATGAACGGCATAGCTAAGTCTTTAATTTTGAATATTTTTTGAGCCAGGCATTTGAGTTGCATAGCATCGCCGGTTGCGTCGCACTCTTGTACATTCTGTAATTCTATTGGGCTTTTATCAAAGCGTAGATTAACGGGTCTCATCAAAAGATAGTGCCCTGGAACCGCAATGTCATTGGCCAACTCGCAAGGCTTGGCAGGAAGCATTGGGGAACAGTACAGGGCGTAGTTAAGTTTCTAATCAGGAAATTATTAAGCGCTTTTTTAGAAATCAGGCATTTGGATTTGTGGTATCGCCAGTTTCGTTGCACGCTTTTACTTCCGGGAATGTGGGCTGCAAGTTCACACTTTCCAGCGTTTACAAGAACTACGCTGGGTGGTACTTTAAAACTAGGGAAATTTAAAGCTTGTGAACTGATGAAATTTATTCAAGAGTACAAGAGTGCGACGCAAGTAAAGCTCAATAGAAATTATGTAGCCGGACTCAAAAAAATGTATTAAAATTTAAGAAAAGTAGGTATTAAAACTTAGGGCAAGGTAACCCTTTACTACCCGCAGGCTTCTTGATGTAGATCATGGAGATCTCTATTCCACCGCGGCTTTGGGAGGCTGCTTTTAAATCGGAAGTATTAATATCGTAAGTAACACCAAACCGTACACTATTGTATTCGAGACCGATATAAGGTATTAAAGCATCGCCGAGGCGCAGCCAGCTTCCGGCATAAAAACTTACCGGGTTTTCTGAAGTAGAAACATCGGAAGTTGCAAACTGAAGTGCTGCACCAATAAGCGTTTCATGCGCTTTGGCCTGCGAACTATATAGGGCGCTGATGTGCAATGTAGTAAGGTCGCCCACACCAAAATAGCCACCTGCGTGAAAAGTTGCGCGGGGATTTAACAAATAGAAGGCACCTGAATTAAAGTTTTGTTTTGGCCTGTTTATATGGTAAAGGCTAACGCCAAAATATAAATTGTCGCGGTCTGTTTTGCTGGTTGTAAAAAGCAAGCCTGCATTAAGGTCAAAATACCTCTGACTGAGGGTAGAGTTGCCAAATGTTTCGCTGGTTACACCGGTAAAACCTAAAGGTGTCAACTGGTCTTCAAACTTAAGATTAGATGGATTGATGAGCATATTGCTGTAAGTGCCCTGAAGGCCCACTCCTATTTGTTTATAACCATCTTCATCGAGCCCTTTGTGAAATGAAGTTGATAGTGAAACATAGTTAAAGGATACGGCACCATCGGCACTTTTATCGGAATACCCGGTAATGCCTGCACCCCAGGTATCTCTAAAGTCAGTCAATTTTCTAAGTATGGGAAAGTCAACAGAAACAGTACCTGTTTGATAGGCCCTGTTAATGGTTGGCCACTGGTTACGGTAGTTGCCGGCAACACGAACAGTACCATCAAACTTGCCGGTAAATGCGGGGTTAAGTGTCATTGGAGATGAAAAGAACTGCGAGAAATGTGGATCCTGTGCACGCACAAAAACTGTACACAAAACCAGCATAATAAGTAAAAGTATATTTCTCATCAACAGTTATTTCAGGCTTTAAATGTAACGAATAATAGTTTAGATTATTTTCCGCGGCGCACTATAATAATTTAAGATTGTGTTTTGGCACCAAATGCAAGATCACCTGCATCGCCAAGCCCCGGCACAATATAACCCTTCGCAGTAATTTCTTCGTCAATATCTCCACACCATATATTTACGCCGCTGCCTTCTTCGCGCAAAACATATTCAATGCCTACAGAACAGGCAATAGCGCAAACAATATAAATCGCAGATGGCTCACCTTCGTTTTTGATTGACTCTATTGTTTTTATGATAGAGGCCCCTGTGGCAAGCATTGGATCGCTTATAATAAGTATTCTTCCTTCAAGTGAGGGAGTTGCAACATACTCCAGTTCAATGTCAAAACTGCCATCGCGGTGGTGTTTGCGGTAGGCTGAAATAAAAGCATTGTCGGCCTTATCAAAATAATTAAGCAGGCCCTGGTGAAGCGGAAGCCCGGCCCTTAGTATGGTTGCTAATACCGGTTGCTCTTTTAGAACTTTGGTTGTATGTATGCCCAGCGGGGTTTGTATTTCTACTTCTTTCCAAGGCAATTGACAGCTTATTTCGTAGGCCATTACTTCGCCAATACGCTCCAGGTTGCGGCGAAAACGCATACGGTCATTTTGTATATCTGTATTACGCAATTCACCTACCCAATTACTGACCAGGCTATGTTTTTCGCTAAGATTAACTACCATAATGCTAAGATAAGACAAGCAGAAACAGAATATAAATATCTGCTTTATTTTTTGCACGCACCCAAAATAAAATATAGCAGCTGATAGCTTTTAAATTATTTTGTTGGCCCGGCATCACGGCTCGGGTTAGGCTTTACTTGCGTCGCACGCTTGTACGTTCGGAACTTAGCTCATCAGTTCACAAGTTGCAATATTCCTGAGTTTTAAAATGCAGATTCCTGGTTACACATGAACTTTGGAACACATGAACTTGCTGCTTAACTTTCCAAAAGTACAAGCGTGCGACGCAACGAAAGCTACATAGTAGCAATGGCGCCGGGTACATAAAAAGTATATTTACCCAGGTGTTGGCGGTTGCAAAAAAGGCTTTAAACTTCTATAACATCGGTTTTGCTAAGATAATCGTGAAGGGGTTTATCGAGGAAAGGAATAAAAAAACAATCAATAACAGTGATCCTTACCAGGCTTCGTATAATGGCCTGGAAAAAAGAAGATTTGCCGCCATTACTGTTTACCACTTTGCTCATGGTAAACCACTTGCCTGGTGAACGGGCAAAAATACCTTCGAAAAAAAGGTAGTAAACCAATAAAACTAACATAAAACAGAAACCAAAAGAGAGATAAAAAATATGATAGAAAACAGCATAGAATACCCAAACGCTGTTTACAATATAGGCGAGTATAAAAATAAGTGCCGTATCAATTAAAAAATTTAAAACCCTTGTACCGATGCCTGTTTTTTTCATAATGCAAATATCATCTCATTAAATACATTTTTCCATACCCTTTGTTGAAATATTTATCAGTACTAACGCCGTTGTTGTCTGTTGTTTCAAATTTGTCCAGCTTGTTTCCATTAAGGTTGGTTATTACGCGGTACAGGTAAACACCATTGGCCAATTTTTGCCCGTATTGGTCGGTTCCGTTCCACTTGAATTCGGTTATGTTGCGGCCTATATGCAGGGGACCAAGTTCGTCTTTAGTTATTTCGCGCACTATTTTGCCCGTTATGGTTAAAATTTGTATCCGTATGTTTTGTGGCAGTTGGCTACCGGTAACCGTAAACACAAAGGCGGTTGAAGTTGTAAACGGATTTGGATAATTAAACAGGTTGGTAATAGCGGGCTTGTTGTATACCTGGAACGACACTGTGTAGTCGGCATAACCTGCTGTGTTACCAGTTTTATCCTGCCCGTGGATAATGAGTTGATAGGTACCGTCTTCGAGGAAGAATGGCGTGAAATCTACTGTTGCGGCATTGTCTGCAGCACTTGGCGATGCTGGGGTAAAAATAAGTGTATCGTTATTAAAATAAAACCTGCGTAGTGAACCATCCGGGTATTGCAACTGCACTTTCATCAGCGAAGTATCATCAAGCAACAAATACTTCGACTCGTCTTTAAGCTTAATAAGTATATGAGGCTGGGCCGACACGATATCGTTATTAAGAATATGCACTCCATCGAATGTAACGTCCAATATTGGCCTGAAATTATCGATACTAACCGTAAAATTTTTATAAAGAAAATTGTTGAAATGATTTTGCTCCGGCTGGTTATTGTCTGGGTTTACATCAAGGAATAAATTATTCTTACCATTGAAATTTTTAGAATCAAATAAGTAGCTTATTGTGGCTGTATCTCCTGGATTTAATTTCTTTAAAAGCGGCACTGCCAGATTATTGGCGACATTACCAGCATCGTAAACAGTTAGGTTAACTTTTATACTGTCCCTGAACGGAACGTCGCTTATATTTTTAAAAGCCATTTTAAACTGCGTTTGTTCTCCGGCATTCAAAGTGTCTTTAAAACTATAAAGAATATTTGGCGCCAGCGCCCCTTCGGGAACCGGGTCGTAAAGCAAACGCCAATACCGCAACTGGTAAGGTGTAAGGTTAATACTGTCTGCATTCCGCATCCTCATTTTGATAAAGGGATAGGTTGAAACACTTACTGAAGACAAATCAAAATCCTGTTGCGATGTATTAAGTTTGTAGATAACAGTCTCGGTACCTGTCGCTGAGACACCAATAATATCAACAGTTACAAAATCGCCCGCTTTTAAGTCTTCTGAAGCACCCCTCCATTTCATCTGTTTCCATGCTGTGGCCGGGCCAAAAACTGGCGAAGTAATATATCCTAAAGTATCAGGAGATGATACATTTAGGGTTAAGTCTATTTGATCGTATAAGCCCTGGGAAAACTTCGATTGAGGCGAAAAAGAAAAAGCATTCTTTTCATAAATAAATGACCAGGTGCGCGGGTAGGTGAATGAATCAATACCCGCAAAACCAGCATCTTTTAATCTTTGATAGACGGTGTTACCAGTTCCATAAAATTGCTCATCATTTTTCCAAACGTCAATAAAAGGTGTTGAACCGAAAGGTTCATCTAATATTAGTCTTGCAGTAACCAACGACCCAACGGGCACCCAATCCATAAAATCACGCATTTTTCTTCTGCCCGCGGTATCGAGGTAAGAGAATTCGAAATTAAATGCTGTACCGCTTTTAATTCCGTCATCACAGGTTAAGGCACTACCCAAAAAACCGCCATAAATTCCCAAGCCGGTTGGGGAAGGGCTGGCTTGATTATAATACGGCTGGAGCGTAACAGGATCAAAAACATTGTAAATAACTGAATGGCCAAGACAGGCAGAAGCGGTTATAGTTTGGCCATTGATTTTTATTTGAAAATCAGCCGACAGCGTTCCACTTGTAGGATAAATAGCATTGTTTATCGAGATTGCAGATAGCGCAGGTACAAACTTCCATTTGCGGCTAAAGCTATCAATATAAATCCTTTCGACCGATGACTTCAAATGCTGATATAAATGAGATTGATTGTAGCCATAACTGCTCCCCTGCAAATAGATAAAGCTGCTTGTATTCCAAATATTATTACCGCTGGAATTAACAGGAGCAACACGCCAATAGTAAACAGTACTATCCCTGAAGCTGATACCTGGATTAAATTCCAGCAGACCGCCAACAGAAGTTATTGTTGAGCTATAACGTAAAGGAGAATTAAATAATTCAGTAGTGTCAATCTGCATTATATACTGTTTAACCGTACTCAGCGGATCTGCAGTTGAAGCAAAGAGTTTAATATCAGTCCTGTTAACTATACTAAAGTTGTAAGGGTAAACCGGTTTAAGTTCATCTGCATAAATTACAAATGTTTTGGTAACAGTATTATTCAGTTCACTCAATTCATCATAAACATTATCTCCATCAATAATCACGGTTAGTTTATGGGTACCAATATCCCTCGATGCAATAATGGGCACGGTGAGTAAAACAGAATCAATAAATCTTACAGAGCTTATTTTTTTATTAACCAAATTAGCGATAGAGCCATCAGGATATTGCTGTTTAATAAGGATAGACACGGAGTCACCTGCTGCCTTTCCAATGTTATAAAAATATGCCCGTATCTTAAAACTGTTGTCAGCCACAGATATAAATGTTGGGTCTACAATTACCTGGGGCTCTTCTACTACAAAGTCTGGTTTTGCATGAGGATTTATCTGTAAAGCAGGATCTCCATGCAACACATTTTCCTCTGCATGCAGGTAACGTGTTACAGAGTCAAGATATAACCTTTGATTAATAAGGTAAATATTCGCATCCCGCATATTGATAGAAATTGCCTGCCCATATCCGGTGTGTGCTAGGGACGAATAGAAACCCGTATTGTACTTATCAAGATAATTTTCTACCCCAAAATGCGTGCTTGCAATAAATGCAATTACACCTTTGTTTTTGGCAAGTACAAAACTTTCAGACAGGGATGTTATTACCGATAACCTTGAGGTATCATATGAATAAATATTTCCGGCATTGCAGCCATTTACCATGAAGACCGGATATTTTCCATAGTTATCAAACTGGTCAGGCGACTTGATATTATAATCAAGTGTTGTAGAAGCAGAGTGCCCAAAATAGTTTAGCAGCGTTATACCTTTATTAAAAAGCTGGGTCATCAATGCGTTGGTATATGGCGTTTCAGAGCCGGTGGCTGTTTTATTAAAACTGAATACATTTGCTCCAAAAGAAGGCCCCTCAATAGTGTCCTCGTAATGCTTCAAATGCAGCGTTAGAGAGGCATCCAAAGACGGATCATTGGCACCTACCACATGCACCATCGTTTTCATCCAGGCTTTCTCCTCAATTGTTTGAATAGTACTTTGCTGCTTTTGTTCATATAGCTTTATTTTCTCCAGGTAAATGGCAACTTCTTCCGGCCTTATAGCCGCTAGCCTGCCTATTGGCGTTGTTGCTATTGGATCATAATTATCAGAAGCAAGCAATACGTCAGAAGCGGGCCATCCAAATGTTGGCACCAAGTTAAGTTGTTCGTCAAAAACCGAAGCTTGATTCGCTCTATATTCATTATAGGTAACAGCCTTACCAATAAGAAAGGTAAATTTTGGTTTAACTGAAAAACGATCTCTGGCAAATTTTAAAAAATTCTTTACGCTTAATGGATGCTTTTTTATGCCAAATGCAAACTGATCAACCAGCTCATCAATATCATAGATTTTAGCATTATAACTACCGCCTGCAACACTGTTCCGGTATTGCCTGTATTGGTCAACCTGGTTTCCGTTGCTGCCTCCAAACAATAATTTATTGGAAATAATGAGGTAATCTCCCTGGTTGGAACCTGCAGTATAATCAATAAAATTCCGGGGTTCAAGGTTGGTAGCCGCAAAAATATTTGCAGCATCTTCACTCACCAGCATAAACTGCCTTTCGTTTGCGGATGCAGGTAATGCAAATCTTAAAATATTGGGTTGGCTGGTATTCGCTGTATACCTTTTGCCATTTGTAAAATCGTATAAAACAGGTTGGTTAACCGTGCCCCAGCTAAAACTGCTTATCTCAAGGTAGTTACCCTGAGGTGCAGACGGCAGACTAAATTTAAAGTTTGCCGAACCACCAAAATTAAAAAGACGCGGATAATTTATTTCTACAAATCCTGCGGCAACCCTGTCATTCACAAGAGTGTTGCTGATTGAAAAACTAATATTGGTAATTGCAGAACTTAAAAGCGAAAGCGTGACCGGGGTGTTATTCGTAAAAATATTTGCCGTTACATTTGGTAGCCGGCTGTTAATAACCGTTGTTCCGTTGATATCAACCTTTACTACCCGACTGCCATTATCAAAAAAAGAGTTGCCTGCAAAACTGGCTTTTAAAGAGGGAGTTGGCCCGGTTGAGGCCGGGTATAAATTACCCGCCGTAAGCTGCACTGGGCTGCCTTGGTAAATATCTGTACTAGCCCAAAATTCACCCATATCATAGGTTGACGAATACACATATTCACCAAAATAAACCGGTTTACCATAATTTAACTGGTACTGAAAATCATACTTGTAATCGTACATAAAATAGGGTTCCGGCGCTAGCGTATTACCGGCAATATCATTGACCACATCAGTTAAACGCAGGTTATTTCCAGTGGTGTTGACTGTTAAAAAAAAGGCAGCAGTGTCCGTCTCCAGACTTAGGTCATCAGACAATTGATTGGCTGCATTTTTATACAAAGCCTTATCCGGTTTACCATCATTCCGTTCTCCCCAGAATTCTATAAAGCCGTTTGCCGGTAATACGCCTGATTGTACGCTGGTGTACAAAGGAACCTGTACCCCATTTCTCCAAAGCTGAAACTGATCAACCGGAGCGTTGGCCAATGCTGCACCCGCCACCGCAAGTGTGCTCTGACTCATTCGGTATAAACCTGTTTTGCCAATTTTTAATTTATAATAGGTGTTTTTGTAATTGATCCATTCATTGTTATACTGCTGCGCATGCAGTTGCCAGGCTGCAAATAACAAAATCCATATCAGTAATAGTTTCCGCATTTTGTTTTATTAAGCCGCAGGTTTTAACGCTTTGGCTAACTGTTGTTTTTATTCTTTTCCTTCAAAATACAAATTACGATTTTTAGGTACCCGGCGCCACTGCTACTATTAAACTTCCGTTGCGTCGCACTCTTGTACAGAAGAATAACAATGAACAACGAAACACTCTTTGCCTATTGCAGCTTTGCCTTGTTGCCTCCTGTTGAGAATGTACAAGAGTGCGACGCAAGGAACGATACCCAATGAACTGCTGCCGGGCCAATAAGGTATCTTCTGTTTATTAAAAAGATTATTAGCACCTCTCCACTTTTATTGCGATGGAAAATATCCTTTGTCCTTTGTTGACTTTTCGGCTTTTTGCAACTGAGGATAGCTTCCCTTTTTTTGCGACTCAGTACTCTTTGGCAAAATATTTAACCTTATCGAAAAAATATGCGAATACAGCGGGTTTGACTGGTTGGCCAAATTGCTGAAAGCATAATCAATTGCTACGTTACCAACCTTAAAACCCACACCAACCGAGGGCTGGTATATCCATACTTTTTTTTGGTTAAGCGTATCGCCATCGGCCAGCGCCTGCTGAAAATTTGTGATACCGGCACGCAGGTACAGCACATCGTTAATGTTTGCCTCCAACCCCATTTTAGGATCAATGCTAAAAGCCTCCGTACTTATTACCGTATTGCGTTTTCCATCAAAAGTCATGTCAAAATTAGCTTCTGCAAGCAAATGAAACTTATCGCCGAATGCAAAGTTATAGGCACCCCCAACTACCAGCCGCGGTGCAGTGAGCTCCGTTGATTTTACCGGGATATCGTTATTGGTAAGATATAATACCTCTTTAGCCCTGTCGTCAAAAGTAAAACTCCATGCATTAAAAGTGGTTGTTATATCCCTTGCAGATAGTCCCAGACGCCAGGTGGGGGTTTTGTACATAAAACCAACATCGAAACCAAAACCCCATGCTTGTGCAAAACTACCCACTTTACGATGGATAATTTTTGTGTTGGCGCCCCAGCTTAACTGCTTTTTATCTTCATCTTTAAACAACTGCGAATACGAAAGAATAAATGCATAATCGGCCGAAGAAAACGATTGAATATTGTTGTAATTAACAGAACCATCGGGCTCTACCAGATAAAGCGTATTGGGTATATCATCAACACCAAAACGCAGCAGGGAAATGCCGAGTGTTTTAAACCGGTCGTTAAGCGGGAAGGCACCATTTAGATAATCATACTTACCGATGCCGGCGAAATATTCAGCATGCATGAGTGATATGGCAGGATGCTCATATACATACACCAAACCGGCTGGGTTCCAATAGCCTGCGTTTCCATCTTCAGTACTTGCAACTTGTGCCCCGCCCATTGCAAGACCGCGTGCTCCTGCACCGATATTTAAAAATTCGTTCGAGTATTTCCTAAATTGAGCATTACCTGGCATTGCTGCAAGAAAAACTGTTAACATTAACAAAAACAACTTTACCCGGTACTTCATAAGTTCAAGTTACAGCGAAAATATGCCAGAAATTAGTTTTGAGCATACTCATATACGTTGTTTACCCGTATTTTAGTATCTGGCATAGCTATATTATAGAATTAAAACCTACCAAATCTGCAACCTAAATCGAGTATTAAACAGGACTAGATTTTACAGAGAAATGACTCCGGTTCTTTTGGCATCCGTTTATTGCAGCAGCCCATTGCTGTAATTTGTCCAGAATAACAGCCGTTGATTAAAGATTGTTTTAGCTTCCAGTATAATATCGCTGTAAAAGCTAAGAACATAACGATGGGAAGTGTTGAAAGTATACCCGCTCATATTTTGCGAAAACAAAAGATCAAGTACTGTAGCATTACCAAAAATTTCTTTAAGGTCTGTTAGCCGGTTATTGCTTTCAGCGGCAGTATGTAACATCAGGGGCTTTATATGTTTATGAAAAATGGACATCGCCATATCGTTAACAGCCAGTCCTTTCTCCATTAGGAGATTGTCTTTTACCGGGTTCATGAATTCAAAGAAAGTGCCATCAAAAATATTAGTAAGCCCGTTGTATTCATCGTACCTGCAGTTGAAAAAATAATTTTCAGGCCTTACAAAAGTGTACCGGCCGGTACTACTGTTATTTATTGCTGTAAACCAGTCTGCAAGCTGCATTGGCCCGTTTTTGCTGATGGAAGGATCTACAATAAATGTTTCTGTAACATTTCCATTTTGCACCAGTATGGCTGGGGCAGTATGATAATTCCACTCTACAATATTATTGGGCGATAATTCATTTTCATCTTCTACAAAAAGCGTACGGCTATCACCTTCAAAAAGGGCGGCAGGACTGAACAGCCATATTTTGCAATGTGCAATGCCGAATGTTTTAAGAAGAATCATAGACATCATTTGCGCCCTTTGCTGGCACCCGCCCTGCGAAAAGTCAAAATCCATGCCCGATGATAAAATATGAGCAAAGGCATTTTGTATTTTGTCTGGTGTATATATTTCCTGAGATATAAAATTGTCTGATAAAAAGTAATGTGGCCACATGCCCTAAATATAACCCCCAATATTGAAAGCGGCAGTTAATATACTTCGCCTGCGTCTATAAAATTATTAATCTAAGGGCGTGCATGCTGGCAATTTGCTGAGCGGAACCGATGGATTAAAATCACTGACCAATTTAAAGGGGACAGGGCTGCTCGTTTTTTGTCTTAGAAAGCTGAAAAAACTACCGCAGTAAAAGTGTGCGACGCAAGTAAAGTTTAATAGTATTCCGGATGCCCGGCTAAAAAAAACCAATTTACCTCAAAATAGTGATGCTGCCAGTCATAGGTTTTTCGTTTTTTATTTTTAGATCAAGTACATAATAGTAAGTACCCACCGGAACGGGATGACCATTACGATTTCCATCCCAGGGTTTAAATGCGCCTTGGCTTCGGTAAACAAGTTGCCCATAGCGGTTAAATACCTGGATATCGGCATCGGTGAAAAGATCAAGAGGTTCAATGTACCATGTATCGTTAATACCATCGCCATTGGGCGAAAAAGCATTGGGAACGTATATTTTATCGTACACTTTAATATACACATCGTCGGTAACTGAACCGCAGCCCCTGTTGGATTCTGCATGCAGTGTATAGTAAGCTGTTTGTGGCAGGTTAATAACGGGTCGCAAACTGCTGGCATTATCAATAAAAAGATCCGGCGTCCAAAAGTACCGAATATCAGTTCCCGTTCCACTGCCATCAAGGGTAATGGGTATGCCGAGGCGGGTGCGTTTATCATTACCTGCACTTACGGTAGGTTTCTTCCAGACATTCACTTTTTGAAACGCAGTATCGGTACAGCCGTACTGATTGGTTACAATTACTTTGTAGGTAGTGGTATCTGCAGGGTTTACAACCGGGTTGGCAATGCTGTCATTTGAAATTGAATTTGCCGAGAGCGCTCTGTCAGTAGTCCACTTATATTTCAGGCCCCCACCGGCATTCAAATTGATACCACTGCCTTCACAAATATTCAGCATATTGCCGATGGTTGCATGAGCGGCGGGATAGATATTAAGATAAAGCGATCCGGTGTCAAAACAGCCTTTATTGGTAGTAATCTTTATATTGTAACGGCCTTCATCAGAATAAAGTGCCGAGTCTATAACGGCTCGTTCCGTATAAGAAGAAAATCCATTGGGGCCCCGCCATTCATAGTTAGAACCACCAGAAGCGAATATTACCACCGGTTCACCATAACAGCCAAAAATGTAACTGGTAACCTGCACAAAGGGTTTTGCATTCACTGCGATTTGTACGGGTGCCGAGTAAACTTTACAGTTTATTAAGCCCGCATTTACCGCTTCTGCTACGCCAAACCTGAAATATTGAATACCACTTGCCGCAGTTTTATAGGAAAGATTTGGGGACGTTTTTCCGGGCATATCCCTCCATGAAAAACCATAGTCAAAACTTTCCTGCCACTGAAAAACCGGGTTATTAAATCCGGCGGAATAGGAACCCTTCATGGAGAAAACGGTGGTATCGCCTTCGCAAACATCTATATAACCGCTGTTGTTCTGCAATATGGCGGCGGTAACCAAAGGGCCGCAGGGCCGGAAGGCAATATCGTCTATAGCGATAATATTACCGCAATCGCCCAACTCCCCGGCACTTAAAAGTCTGAAGACAACAGCATTAACATCGGGCGGCGTGGTAAAAAAAGTGCCGTATTGCTTCCACTGAATAGAAGGCGTTTCATATATTTTTCCGGTAGACCATTTCGCAAGTACCGTTCCCGAAAGAGTTTCTACCTGCAGGGTTATGTCTGGCTTTATACCTTTGCCATTACAGCCGTTGCTCTTTAATAAATTAGCGATCCAAACTGACATTTCGTAAACCGTACCTGGGCACAGTCCATCCACTTTATCTGTATAATAAGTACCTGGATACCCCGCAGCGTTTATCAAAAGATAATACCCCACCCCATCGTTAGGTGTATGGTCGCCTACTGTGGTGTGCCAGGTATTATCGAAACAGTTAAAGAGTAATGCACGGTAGCCGAATTCGCCCGGGCCCGGGCATCCGCTGGTGGCGGGCTTGTAAGAGGTTTTATCTGCTGTTAACCCTGGAAATGGATCTGTATCACTGCCAAAACTAATGAAAGCCGAAGGGTCGCCGAGGCTACCGGTGCACAGCTGAGCCATCAGCGTGTTACACAGACCTAAAAACAATAAAATGAAGAAGGTGATTTTTTTCATAAAGACCTCAATCGAATAAAATTAAAGATTCTAACCCGGCAATAACATTTAAAAATATTAGTACCCTTTTTGTCTTTAAAATTCTGTTTAAAAAAAAGGTGGATAATTTTCATTGTGAGCCCGGCATTCGATTGTTTGGGGATCTTTCGTTGCGTCGCACTCTTGTACGCCATATCGGTGGTAATCACGTGCAGCGATAGGTAATAATATTAAAGTTAATTGCGGCATTACCTAAAAAAGTACAAAATAAGGTTTGCCACCTCTACATCATTTTTAATTTCAACATCTTTGCCCGTAAATTTCAGTAAAAATGCAATACAGGGTTATCGGTTTAATGAGCGGTTCTTCTCTTGACGGGCTTGATATTATTTATGCCGAACTTGAAGACAGTGGCGGCGTATGGACTTACCAAATAAAAGCTGCTACCTGTGCCACTTACACAAATGAATGGACCTTGAAACTGCAAAACGCACCACAATTAAGTGCTTATGACTATCTTTTAATGCACAGCGCTTATGGGAAGCTAACGGGCGAAAAAGTAAATAAATTTATTGATGATAATGATTTGCAGCACAAAGTTCAACTCATCGCGTCTCACGGGCATACTGTTTTTCATGCCCCGCATTTAGGCATTACAGCGCAGCTTGGCGATGGTGCTGTAATCGCCGCTACTACCGGTATCAATACCGTAAGCGATCTACGGATAATGGATGTGGCGCTTGGTGGGCAGGGAGCACCAATAGTACCCGCAGGCGAAAAATTATTGTTTAAAGACTACGGTTATTTTATTAACCTTGGGGGTATTGCAAATATTACAGCGAGTAACCCCATGTACACAGCTTTCGATGTTTGTCCTGCCAACCGTGTATTAAACATGCTCGCATTAAAAGAAGGCAAGCTTTATGACGATGAAGGAGCTATGGCAGGTTCAGGTACTGTAAATCCAGCTTTGTTAACCAGGCTAAACAACCTGGATTATTATAAACAACCATTCCCGAAATCACTGGCTAACAGCTTTGGTACTGACGTGGTATTTCCAATAATAGATTCATTTAATCTCGCAACAGCAGATGCGTTAAGAACCTATACCGAACATATTGTGCAGCAGGTTGTAGACGCTGTCGCAAAACTTCAAACACCAGCGACCAGCCACAAACTCATGCTTACCGGTGGTGGTGCCTTCAATACTTTTTTAGCACAAAGGCTCAACCAAGCACTCAAAATTTTTAATATTGAAATGTCGATACCGGCCAATGATCTAATTAAATACAAAGAGGCGCTAATCATGGCATTGCTTGGAGTCTTGAGATGGCGGGAAGAAAATACTGTCATAAACTCCGTAACGGGAGCAAGCCGCAGCAGCATTGGCGGTGCCGTTTGGATTGGACAGGAAGCATAAATCAATAATCTGCGGAAAATAAAACAAGGTTCATTTTCGTTATCCGGCAATAATTTTTTTATGAAATATTTATTTTCAATCCTTTTAGTTGTGCTTGCTACTGCTTGTGGTGGTGAAGATAAAAAAGCAACTCAAAACTATGAGCAAGCAAAAGAAAGCGTTAAAGATCAAGAGACAAACAACCCGCTGAAATTTCTGAGTGTAAGAGGCGAAAATAAAAAGAATCTGGTCGGACAGACTGTTATCACGGGCAATATTACCAATTCTGCTACAGTAGTCAGCTACAAAGAAATTCGTATAAAAATGCTTTGCTATAAAAGCGGGCAAATGACAGAAGAACATGAAGACGTAATAAATGACCAGGTAAAGCCAGCAGCTACAAAAGCATTTAAAACAAAATACCGGCTGCCAAAAGGAACAGATAGTATTGCCTTATCTGTAATGAATGCAATAGTGGTGCCTGAAAATAAATTGTAAATGTCACGTATATTTTCCGGGCAGTTACTGGACCATTGTCTGAATTGCGTTCGTCTTTGTTAGAATATAGCGACATTTCGATTATTGAAAAAAGTTTAGCTAACATTAAAAGTCCACCATTGAGTATGCACCATTTACAATTCACGTTACACATTTCTTACCTTCGCCAACACATTAACGAATATGGTTGTTGATTTTAAAAAATATGCAGATGGTTTGGTCCCTGCAATTGTTCAGGACTATAACACAAACAAAATCCTTATGTTGGGGTTTATGAACGAAGAAGCATTGCTTAAAACCGAAACCACAGCCAGGGTTACTTTTTATAGCAGGAGTAAACAACGTTTATGGACCAAAGGAGAACAGAGTGGCAATTTTCTTGAGTTGAAAAGTATTGCAGTAGATTGTGATAACGATACGCTCCTCGTAAAAGCCCACCCGCTTGGCCCTGTTTGCCATACAGGTGCCGATACCTGTTGGAGCGAAAAAAACCACAACGAAAATTTTCTCTATTACCTGGAAGATATCATAAAATTGCGCCGCAAAGCACTGCCTGGCGAATCCTATGTTGCCGGTTTGTTTTCAAAAGGGATGAATAAAATAGCTCAGAAAGTTGGAGAAGAAGCTATAGAGTTGGTTATAGAAGCAAAAGACAATGATAACAACCTGTTCTTAAACGAGGCCGCAGACCTGCTTTTCCATTACATTATTTTACTTAATGCAAAGGATTTTAGATTAAAGGATGTGGTTGATATTTTACAAAAAAGACATTCAAAAATATAGTATGAAAAAAGGTTTACTGATTTTGGTATTATTACATTTTTACGCATTTTCCCAAAGCCAGCCTGCTTCGCCGCAAGGGTTTCAAATTACAGGATCAATCGCTGGTATCGCTGATAACAGTATTGTTTACCTTGCCGGCCAGAGCGAAACAGATACCATAGCAAAAGCAACAGTAAAAAAAGGCCAGTTCGTGTTACTAGGAACATTAAATGATGTTGATGGAAAGATGCTTTTTTTTGCAGGAACGGAGAAAAGAGTTTTTCTTTTTATTGGCAACGAGCCCATAACGCTTAATGCCGGCGATCCCGGTCTTACCGATCTTACAGTTACAGGATCCTCCACCCACACAGATTACGAAGAGTTTGTGTATGAAATAAAACCCCTTGGCGATTTTGTAAATTTCTACCGAACTCAAATGCAACAGGCGCAAACTAAAGGTGCAAGCGATTCAGCAGCCATTATGCTAAATACATCGTACAATATTTATCAAACCGCTATAGATCGGTTTATTAGCCGCCGGTTCAATTCCCCGGTAGCCTCGTTGGTGCTGGCTTTTAGTTACGATATGGACCCAAATAAAGATGTGGTACTACTCGAAAAACGTATGGAGTTATTAGAAGGTAAAGCCTTACAAACACGCTATGCACAGGGAATAAAACAGGTTATCAATAACGCAAAAGTTGGCGCAGTAGGCAGTAAAGCACCCGATTTTACCCAGGTCGATACACTTGGCAAAAAGGTAACTTTATCACAGTTTAAAGGCAAGTATGTGCTTGTAGATTTTTGGGCAAGCTGGTGCGGCCCTTGCCGGCGGGAAAACCCCAATGTAGTAGCAATCTATAACCAGTTTAAAAATAAAAATTTTACCGTCCTCGGCATTTCGCTCGATCAGGATAAAGAAAGCTGGCTACAGGCCATAAAAGCAGATCATCTCGCATGGACCCACGTTAGCGATCTTAAATATTTCAGCAACGAGGTGGCGCAGATGTACCATATACAATCTATACCGCAGAATTTTCTAATAGATCCCAATGGCATCATCATTGCAAAAAACCTGCGCGGCGAAGAGCTAAAAGCCAAACTGACCGAGCTTCTTAAATAATTTTGGGGCCCAGCTTTTCGATATTTTATGGCATCACCTGTTGCGTCGCACTATTGTACTGAAGAATAAGTTTCAGCAGTTCACGAGTTCAAGCGTTCACAGCATTTAAAATATAGTTGAACACATTACTTGTTATACCGTGAACGTTGGAACTAGCTCAATAAAGTTCCTAAAGTACAAGAGTGCGACGCAACAGCCGATGCCATCCGCAATAATGCCAGGTACATAAAAAAATATAGATCATGGTTCACAGCTCATAGCTCAAGGCCCAAAGATTTCCACTTATATAAAAATTATCCGCAATAATTAAATGCTATAAATTGCGTTTACTTTATACTCGTATGAAAAAATCAGTAATAATTCTGTGGCGTTTATTCTTTGTTGGCCTGGTATCTTTTATAGTAATGATATTGCTCGCCAACTTTGGAGTATTTGGCAGTATGCCTTCTATTGAAGAACTGCAAAACCCCTCAGCATCGCAAAGCAGCCAGGTTTATGCTGACGATGGCACTATGATGGGTAAATACTACCTTGAAGACCGTGTGAATGTGGATTATAAGGACATAAGTAAATATGTTATCAATGCATTGATAGCTACAGAAGACAAGCGTTTCTACGATCACAGCGGTATCGATCCACGTTCGCTTGCACGTGCCGTTTTTGCGCTTGGATCGCAGGGTGGTGCCAGTACCATCACCATGCAAACAGCGAAGAATTTATTTACCGATGACCCCAGTAATAATATCGTTGTAAGGATGATCCAGAAACTGAAAGAATCTATCATCTCCATTAAACTGGAAAAAAACTTTACCAAAAACGAAATTATAACCGTTTATCTTAATACAGTTGCCTTTAGCGATAATGTATTTGGCATTCGCAATGCCTCAAAAACCTTTTTTCAAAAAGAGCCGGACCGTTTAAGTGTTGAAGAAGCCGCAGTGTTGGTAGGCATGGTAAATGCACCCAGCCTGTATAATCCCCGCACTTACCCAAAACGGGCATTAGACCGGCGAAACCTGGTACTGGACCGTATGGCGGAAAGTAATTTTATAAGCGGAGCCGATGCGGCTACTTTGAAAAACAAGACCATTGAACTAAATTATAAAAAACTCGACGAAACATCAGGCCTCGCACCATATTTCCGGATGATATTGGGCGAAGATTTAAAAGGCTGGTGCAAAACACACACCAAGTCAGACGGGGAAAATTATAATCTTTATAAAGATGGACTTAAGATTTATACTACCATCAGTCCGCGTATGCAGCTTTATGCAGAAGAAGCTGTAGCCAAACATATGGCCTATATGCAGCAGTTACTCAATTCCCAGAAAAATATAAAGGATGGCAGCGTATGGAAAGGTTACGAAAATGTATTACAGTCAGCTATTAAACAAACTGATCGCTGGAAGAACATGAAGAAAGCTGGAGTTAGCGAGAATGAAATAACAAAATCATTCTATGTAAAGACCCGCATGAAGGTATTTGCATGGAACAATAAACGCTCGAAAGATACCACGATGACGCCATACGACTCCATCAAATACCACCGGCAAATGCTACAGGCAGGCTTTATGGCAATGGATCCCCTTAGCGGCGAAGTAAAAGCCTGGGTAGGCGGAATAGATTTTAAGACCTTTAAATACGACCACGTAAATATCAATACAAAACGGCAGGTTGGTTCTACTATAAAGCCATTACTGTACAGCCTTGCAATTGAAGATGCAGGCTTTACGCCCAACACAATGGTACAGGATGTGCAGCAGAATTTTAAAGGCTACGGCTTGGTTCCCGCCACAGATAAAACCTGCACGGGAAAAACAATGCCGATGTCGGAAGCACTGGCACTTTCCCGCAACTGTGCTACAGCCTATATTATGAAGCAGCTGGGCACCAGTGGCAATGATGGCGCTGTGCGTTTTGTGGACTTTTTAAAGACCTGCAACATAAAAGCTAAAGTAGAGCCCTATCCTTCTGTAGCATTGGGCGCTGCCGAAATTTCCCTTTTCGAAATGATGCAGGCTTATAGTATGTTTCCCGGTCGGGGCTTTAATGTAAAGCCCATGTACATTACCCGCATTGAAGACAAGAACGGCAATGTGCTGCAGTCTTTTATTCCAGAGCGCAAAGAAGTGATCAGCGATGTAACGGCTTATTCAATCATTAATATGATGAAGGGCGTACTGAAGTTTGGCACCGGTAAAAGTATATGGCGTTATGGAGTAACGGGAGAAGTTGCCGGTAAAACAGGTACCACCAACGACAACAGCGATGCCTGGTTTATGGGCTATACGCCCCAGCTGCTTTGCGGAGTTTGGGCTGGTTGCGACGATAGATTTATCCGCTTTACAAGTACAGCAGTTGGCCAGGGTGCCACAGCCGCTCTTCCGGTATGGGGCTATTTTTACAGCAAAGCTTCCGCTGATAAGAATCTTGCTTTGGATGCCTCAACAACATTTGTAAAACCAGATGTAATCCAGAGCGACATCAGTTACGACTGGATAAATAACGTACCCACCGAACTGGGTGCCGAGGGACAGGATGTCGGTAACGGCAACTCTTCAGACTATGGCGATGAGGTATTGCCCAACATTAAGCCGGAAGATATTGCCCCGGAAAGCGATATTCCAATAGACACCGCCAGGAAAAATAAACAACTACCTAAAATAAATCCGGCCCAGGAGCCAAAGGCCATTATGCCCAAAAAGATAAAGGATTAAATAAGGCTGAGTATTCATTTATAGCCGGTTACCATCAATTACTGCAGATTTTTTTGAGCCAGGCAATAGTTTTTCATAACATCCTGGTTGCGTCGCACTCTTGTACTTTAGAATACAGGGCATCAAGGCAAGAGGCAAAAAGCAAGGAGGTTAAACAAACTGTTCTCTGTTCATTGTTCGTTATTCATTGTCCATTGTTCTTTGTTCATTGTCTAATATTTGATCCGAACGTTGAAGAGTGCGACGCAACGGACGCCTAATAGTAGCAATGCAGGCGGGCAACGAAAATAAAATTCAAAATTAAAATATGTCAACACCAACAAAAATTGCACTGGTAACAGGCGGCAGCCGCGGGCTGGGAAAAGATATGGCCATCAGTATTGCTAAAAAAGGCATCGACCTAATTATTACTTACCGCAACAATGAGGATGATGCAAATGAAGTTGTAAAAGAAATTGAAAGAATGGGTCAAAAAGCAATAGCCATCCGACTTGATATGAGCGACTTTAATTCGTTGGACAGCTTTGTAAAACAGGTGCTGGAAACATTGTGGGCAAAATGGAACACCCAGGCTTTTGATTTTTTAATAAACAACGCAGGCATGGGTGCTACCGTTCCTTTTTTACAGGTAACGGAAGAACTCTTTACTGATTTTTTGAACGTTCACTTTAAAGGTATTTATTTTTTAACACAGAAATTTGTACCGCACATAAATGCAGGTGGGCGAATTATTAATATTTCAACAGGCACTACGCGTTTTAGTAATCCAGGTTATTCGGTGTATGCTTCTATGAAAGGAGCTATTGAAGTTTTTACAAAATACCTGGCTAAAGAACTCGGCTCAAAAGGTATTGGTGCCAATGTGGTAGCACCGGGCCCGGTTGAGACAGATTTTAATAATGCCGCAATACGCAACAACCCCAACATGAAGGGCATACTAAGCACACTTTCACCTTTCGGACGGGTGGGTAATGCGGATGATATTGGCAGTGTAGTTGCATTTCTTTGCACCGTTGATGCGAAGTGGGTAAATGGCCAGCGGATAGAAGTAAGCGGTGGAATAAATGTTTAATAAAAAAAAGGGCAGGTTTTGCCTGCTCTTTTTTTGTTTGAGGCAGAAAAATAAAAAAATAGTACTCACCGGTTGAATAACTTTGAAAACATAACTCAAAATATATGGCTGCATGTAATTTCTCATTCGATCTTAATGAAACTGCCGAAACAATTGTATCAAAGGCAAAAAGTGCCATCAGCAAAGCCGGCGGAACATTTACGGGCAATGATGCTTCAGGGGATTTTGTACTCTCCACTTTTGCTGGAAAAATTGTTGGCAGCTACACAGTAAGCCCCACAAAATTTGACATTGTAATTTCTGATAAACCGATGTTTGTAAGCTGCTCACTGATTGAACAGGAGTTGAAGAAGTTTTTGTAGAAGAAGTTTGAATAGGTAAAGCGGATGCTTTTTAATTCTGGACTTTGCTTAAAAGAAACTTCATTGTTACACTGGAATTTCTTATGAATGCTTTGTTTATATAATCAGCAATCATCGATATGACCCAGGAAGAAGAAAATTTAGTTACAGTAGATAAAACGAAAATTCCGCTCAAACGGGTGCTTGGGTTACCAACAGGTATTTTAATGGTGGCAGGCCTTATGATTGGCTCTGGTGTGTTTAAAAAAATAGCACCAATGTCTGCTACACTTATGAGCCAGTCTTATATTTTAGCAGCATGGATTTTGGCCGGCGTCTTTAGTATGTTTGGGGCTTTTATGTTAGCAGGTTTTGCAACTACTACAACCGAATCTGGTGGTGTGTACGAATATCTGCGCCTTTCTGTTGGCAACTTTTTTTCTTTCCTTTTTGGGTGGACCGCTTTTACAATCCTTGGCAGCGGTTCTATTGCTGCATTGGCTTTTGTGTTTTCACAATCCTTAAATACATTGGTTCATTTACCCGAACCGATGCAATCATTGCAGGATATTTCTATTGGTGGTTCTATTTATCCCTTCGCCAGTTCGGGTGTAAAAATAGTTTCCGTAATTGCTATTTGCCTGCTCACCTGGCTTAATTATCGTGGAACCAAAAACGGGGGTTTATTAAATAACATTGTTACCACCGCAAAAATTGGTGGCATACTTTTACTGATTGTGCTAGGGCTGTTTTATTCAAACCCAACTGTGGCGAATAACGCTAATGCAACCGCCAGCATACAATACTCAGGCACGGCACTTTTCAGTGCTTTTTTTGGCATTATGCTCAGCGCATTTTGGGCTTATGATGGCTGGTCGAATATTAGTTTTGTTACCGGGGAAATACAAAATCCAAAACGCAATGTACCCATTGCAATAGTAGCCGGTGTTGCCATTGCAATGGTGCTTTATGTTTTATTGAACTACGCATTTATGCAGGTGCTGCCTTTAAACGAACTGGCCGCCATTGGCGAAAACGATATTGCAGCCTCAGTTGTAGCCGGTGCCCTGATGGGTAAAGCTGGAACCGTTGTAATTTCAGTTTTAATTATGATCTGCACTTTCGGCGCACTTAACGCATGCATCATCGTGTATCCGCGCATATACTACCGTATGGCGCAGGAAAATTTTTTCTTTAAAAGCGTGGCCAATGTGCATCCTGTTTTTAGAACACCATATATAGCGCTTATATGGTCAATGCTGTGGAGTATTGTATTGGTATTAACCGGCACATTCGACCTGCTGACGAACCTCATAGTGTTCGGCGGTTTCTTTTTTTATTTGTTGCTTGGCTGGGGCTTAATTAGTATGAAAAGTAAAGGAGCCATCACATCAAAAGTTATTGGCTATCCTGTAGTTCCGGTAGTCGTTATTTTATTTTCTGCAGTGCTTATCATAAACACCGTAATCGTTCAACCGCTGCAATCATTAGCTGGGCTGGCGCTTATACTTAGCGGCGTTCCTTTTTATCTATATTTCAAAAAAAAGTACGGGCCTATGAAATAAGCTATGATTTTTTTTGAGCCAGACTGTAACGCTTTATTCAGCTTTACTTGCGTCGCACACTTTTACTGCATAACGTAATTCAGCCTTTAACAGCCAAATACATCAAGATAAAAATATAATT